>PDRI01000114.1 GCA_002748055.1 Bacteroidota bacterium
GGATCCCACTGACCAAAATCGTCCCTGTGCGAAAAGAAGCGCTCCTTTGCACGGGCCTTTTCCTCGTCGCGGCGGCCGCCTCCAAGGGCAGCATCAAATTTGTTGTCCTCTATCGCATCCAGCAGGGTGACCGTTTGCAGGACATTGCGGCTGGCATTCACGCCCGTCTCCTCCACCACCTTGCCCGCGTCGATACTGTCCTGGACAAGAGCTATGATAATGCGGCCACCCGTACGCTCCATGAGCTGGTCACGAAATTCCAGGGTTTCCGGAAAATTATGCCCGGTATCAATATGCAGACAGGGAAAGGGAACAAGCTGGGGCCAGAAGGCCTTTCGCGCCAAATGATACATCACAATGGAGTCCTTTCCGCCTGAAAAAAGTAAGGTGGGGTTCTCAAACTGTGCGCCCACCTCACGTATCACGTAAATTGCTTCCGCTTCCAGTTCTCGAAGGTGGGTAAGGGAATAGTCACTCATAGCAAATGCTTTTCTCGGGAAATAAGTGCCCAAAGATAGCAAAAAAAAAGGCGCGCCCCCATTTGGAGGCGCGCCCTTTAAAACGGCTGCAAAGCCGGCTAGAAAGCAGGAGAAGGTGTTTTAGTTCCCTCCACATCATCCCAGAAAATCCGTGTACGCACATTGTCACCTCCAATGGCCTCAGCTGCAGCTGCATAGTTGACAGCATTCAGATCGGGCTCATTGTATGGATAGGGCATGCGGAATGGGATGTCGGTATATTCCATATCCATCGGCACATTCAGCACGGGCCAGTCAAAGCAACGCCAGGAGGCATAGCCTTCATTCCCCCGGTTGTAAAGTGCAAGCCATTTCTGGATGCCGATCAACTCCTTGTTCCTGGCATCATCCCAGGCTACATCGGGATGCGCAAGGTAAACAGCTGCGTCATATTCGGCCCCCCAAAAGGCATGGCTTTCAGCAATACCGGCCTCATAGTGCTCCTGGGCAGTACCGGGTACGGTCATCCCACGGGCAGCGGCCTCGGCAAGGAGGAATTCAACCTCGGCATGGCAGGCAAAGGTTGCGGGAAAGTCTGCTTTGAACATCGGAGCCGAGAAATGCGAAACATTGTTGTAAGGAACAGTAATAGCACCATAAGGAATGCCAACATAGGCAGGCTTTATGACTCCGACCTCAGTAGAGGTATCCACCGTGCTGAAATAGCTGGAAAGCCGGGCATCGTCGAGCTCCAGCATCTTATCTACAATGGTATTGGCCGGGGCATAGTCGGTACGGGCACCCTCAAACATCGTGTAAATGGTGTTGTTATGCGGGTTAACCCCGATCCAGGAAAGCTGCATGCTTTCACCAGCCTCGAGCATCCCTGCATCAATGGCTGCCGTAAGTTCGGACTGGGCCTGTGTGGGATTCACATCGGCCACACGCATGGCCAGGCGGGCCTTCAGGGTCGCTGCAAACTTCTTCCACATTGCCACATCTCCTTCATAAACCAGGTCTTTATCACCCCAGGAACCATAGGCAGCATTGGCGGTCAGGGTTGCAATGGCTGCAGTCAGACGAGCCTGCAGATCATTGTAAATATCCACCTGGTCATCATAGGCCGGGGTCTTGTTGCTTGCTCCACCCAGGGCTTCGGTATAGGGCACATTGCCGAAGTAATCGACAAGGTTATGATAGGTCAGCACCTCCATGATTTCCACAATGGCGCCCCTGTTGGCATTTTCCTTCATAAAGGAGGCATCTCCAACCTCTTCAGCAAGCAGTTTCTTCGTCTCCTTGAAATCGTTCAGCACAAGATAGGCTCTGTCCCAGTAGCGATCGGGAATCTGCCGAACATCGAAGACATAACGGCTGGGGTCAGTGTACTGGGTCATTCCAATATACTGGCACAACATGCGGCCTATGTTGGTGTTCTGGCTCATATCATCGATGAGGGCCAGAGAATTCCGAAGGGCATCGGTCATCAGTTCTCCTGCTGTTACATTTTGAGCAGCCTTCATGTCGATGTTATCCGGAAGCTCGCAGGCCGATACCAGCACACCAAGCGCCAGCATCAAGGGATATATTATTCTCATTTTCATAATCGTTCTATTAAACTATAACATTTAGAAATCGAGCTTCACATTCACACCAAAGGTCCTCACACTCGGATAAGCACCCTGTTCAATCCCCTGGGCATTCCCTGAAGTCAGGATAACCTCGGGATCGAAATGATCAACCTTCTTGCTAATGATCCACAGGTTGCGGCCAACCAGTGAGATGTTGACCCCGCGAATAAAGGAGTCACCAAGCATGGTCGAAGGCAGTGCGTAGGAGAGCGAAAGCTCACGCAGTTTCACATAAGAGGCATCGAAGACATAGCGGGCTGTAGGGCTGTTATTGTAGTACCAGAAGCGTCCCCAGCGATAGGCGGGCACATAGACATCATTGGGGCTGCCGTCTGCAAATACAGCATCCTCGAAGATCATTCCGCCACCATCGGCAACCGGATCACGCTTGGGATTCCCTTTCGGGTTCAGACCAGCCGTCTCGGCATATACACCGGTGGCCTGCCCATACTTGGTATTGATGGAATAAATGTCCCCACCCTGTTGCATGTCGATCAGGGCATAGAAGGACAGTCCTTTCCAGCTGAAACGGTTGGCAATACCCATGTTCCAGTCGGGCTGGATATCACCCAGAATGGCCAGGGGATCGTCGCCAATCATCAGGTAGCCATTGTCCTTAACGGTCTTCTTGCCATTGGTCCAGACATAGTCCGATCCACGGATGGTCCCGTAAGGCTGTCCGGGAATGGCATTGACCTTTACATCCCAGGCCGACATCAGCTGCAGGCTGGTAATTCCCTCTGCCAGTGACACAACCATGGTTCTGTTTGCAGACCAGTTCAGGTCCAGATTCCAGCTAAAATCTGGGGTCTTCACCGGAACCAGGTGAAGGGCTACTTCAACCCCCTTGTTCTCCATCTCACCGCCATTTTCGTACATTCTGCTGTAACCGGTAGCCCGGGAAACAGGAACGGGTAAGATCTGGTCGAAGGAATTCGTCTTGTACACACCCAGGTCAAGTCCGATGCGGCTATCAAAGAAGACCATCTCCAGACCGGCCTCCAGGCTCCTGGTGTATTCAGGACGCAGATCCGGGTTCTGCAGAGTATTTGGCAATGAGTAGAGTGCAAGACGCTTCCAGTTGGTATTCTGGGTATAGGTTGAGATCGTGCGATAAGGCTGAGTAGCGGCCCCTACCTGGGCATAGTTCACACGCAGCTTCATGTAGTCCATCCAGGCCACATCCTTCATCCCGCCCAACTCGTGAATCAGCAGGGTACCTGCAATGGAAGGGTAGAAATAGGTGTCCTCGGCATTGGGGCTGAGGCTCTTAAGTGTTGAGGATTGGTCAACCCTGGCCGTACCTTCGATATAGGCAAAGCCACCATAACCTACAGAAAGGTTGGCATAGGCGCTCTGTTCACCTAGGATGCCCAGATACTCAGAAACCTCGTATGGTGCAGCCGAGTTAGTGACCGAATAGAAATCCGGAACAACCAGGCCTCCCACGGTATTACCTGTAATCCTCTGCTGCTGACGATGCCTGTAGTTAACACCTACCAAACCGTTGAGGGAGATCGCTCCCATGGTTTTGTTGAACTTCAGCATCAGATCGGTATTGCTCTCCATCAGATTGCGCTGGGTTGTCATAAAACTGGAGAGCCCGCGGCTACCGACTGCAATCCGCTCGTTCTGAACATCGTGGTAGGTATCCACACTTGAACGAAGGGTCAGGGTCAGCCAGTCGGTGAATTTATAATCGGCTGCCAAATAGCCCATCATGCGGTCGCGATAGTCGTCCTGGTAGTTCTTGTAACGCACCCAGTAAGGGTTGTTAAAATAGATCGGCTTCAGGTACTGGGGAAGCCAGTAAGCATAGTTCCATGTACGGTGAAGCCCCTCCGGGGATTCATAATCCCTGAGACGCTCGAAATCGACATTGGTCTGGAACCACTGTCCAAATGACTGCATCACGTTTGCACCGTCATAACCCGTGCCCATGCGGCCAAGGGCATCCTGATGGGTATAACTGACATTCGCACTCACCGTCAGCTTCTTCGTAAAGTTATAACTCCCCGAAAAATTGACAGCGTTCTTTTTCAATTTGCTGTTGGAAGAATGCCACTCTCGTCGTGATTGGTATAAGACAGCCGGAAACGGCCATTTTTATTTCCGCCATGAAAAGCAATGGAGTTGACCCAGGTACTGGCTGTCTCGAAGAAAGAAGGCATGCGATGGTCTTCCGGCGGAGCAACCCAGGGACGCTTCTCCCCATAGTTATCGGCAAGCGGATCAAGGGCGTCCCAGTGAACGACCATCAGGTCCGGATCAAAGGCCGCACCCCAGGAGGCATCCTCCGCTGTAGGCACAATCAGGTCGTTGTTGCCATCCCCGTCAACATCACCGTAGAAGAAATTTCTGGAGGGATCCTCATAGAAGGGGCCATATCCGGCACCATATTCAAACTGCTGTTGTGGCAGGGTGGAATGATCAATCTTACCCACCATCAGGTTGGAATTCACCGTAACACCAATTCCCTTACGCGATTTTCCCTTCTTCATGGTCACGAGAATGACACCGTTCGCAGCGCGGGAACCATAAAGCGCAGAAGCGGCGGCCCCCTTCAGAATCGAGACAGACTCGATGTCGTTTGGATTCAGGTCCTGGGCCACGTTCCCATAATCAAATCCGCCAAAACCATCAGCACCGGTTGCGTAGTTGCTGTTGTCGATAGGCACCCCGTCTACCACATAAAGCGGCTGGTTGTTACCGGTGATGGAGGTACTACCACGGATCAGAACGTTCGAGGACCCCCCCATGGTATTTGGCGCCTTGATCTGCACACCGGAAACCTTACCTGAAAGTGAAGAAGCAAAATTGGACTGTGCCGTACCGCTGACAGCACTGCCATCTACCTCCTGAACGGAGTAGCCCAGCGACTTCTTCTCCCTGGATACACCGAGAGCGGTCACAACCACCTCATCCAGTTCGGTCGAAGTGGACTCCAGCACCACATCTACCGTGGTGCGACCATCCAGTGCCACTTCCTGGGTAAGCATGCCCACAAAACTGAACATCAGTGTTGCGGAAGCATCGGGAACATTGATCGAGTAATTCCCGTCAAAATCTGTTACCGCACCTATTGTGGTATGCCTTACCACAACAGATACGCCAGGCAGGGCCATACCATCTTCGGCACTGGTCACCTTACCCGAAATTTGCACCCCCTGCGCCTGCAGAGCACTAATGCCCGCAAACAAAAGCAGTGCCATTACGAAAACAAATCTTTTCATAGATTAAAGTTTTAGGTTCAATAAGAAATTAGCAATTCAAGCTTTTCGGCACCAAGATATGAAAAAAAGTTAATTTTCGCACCCCTCCTAAAACCCAATCATGGCGCGGCTTCCAGCTTGATCAGCTACATGTTTTTTCAAAAAAAACCTCCAACAGTTAAAGAAATGCTGAAAAACATATAGCTGCAGCTTCTTGTTTTACAGGGCATTATAAAATATATGACAATTGTCATTTCTCAGCCCAAAACACCCGGTTTCCCGGCCCCGGTTCGTCGAATAATTCCAATTCCATCCCTGAAATAAATCCTGCTTTTTTTCGGGACAAATACGCGATGCTGGTCTTAGAACAGCCCAAAAAAACAAGAAAGGGGGCCCGCAAAGCGGCCCCCCTCTTATCACTTCAGGATCGGATCCTGTATAGCTCTCTAATCGTAACCCTTATTCTGGCTGATGCTTGAATTTGCATTCATCTCGCTCTGGGGAATCGGGAAAGCAAAGCTGTAGGCACCATAGGCAGGCCCTCCATGGGTCTGCTCAAACGGACTTACCAGAGGAATGTCCATGCCATTGCGGGCCAGGTCATCATGCCTGAAGCCCTCAAAGCAAAGTTCACGTCTTCTTTCCGTCAGAATATTCTCCTTGGTAGCCTCCGTCCATGGATCAGCTCCCCTTGCTGCCGTAATCAGGTTCAGCTGGGTAAGCGCCAGGGGGGCCTGGCCGGACTCAAGCAGGGCCTCGGCATAGTTCAGAATCACCTCTTCGTAGCGAATCAGGTTGATATTGTCTGAATAGTCGGCGGAGGGATACTTCCCTTTGTTACGCAGGAGACCGGTTTCTGCACCCAGGCCAATCATGTAAGCGGTATCGGCTCGCACATCATCCTCATCAAAGATGGTCTGCAGATCTTCCAGCACCTGAATGTCGCCATAGGCAGCACCCCTGTAAATCTGCGACAAACCATTGATGTTATTATTGTCTGTGGTGCTGTAAGCCAGTTCAAAAATGGAGTTGGCACTGCCCTTTTTAACCCAGGAACCAATAAACTCATCCTTGGGAATGATGACGTATTCTCCTGAATTGATCACCGCCTCAGCTGCAGCAATAACATCGTTCCAGTCTCCGAAATAAAGCGCAACTCTCGATTTCAGGGCCTGGGCACCCCAGGTACTCATATAACAATGTGAAGGGTCGTTCAGGCTCTCAGACATCATCGACATTGCAGATGCAATGTCGCTGTAGATATTGGTCTTCACCTCGTCCACCGTATTCCTGGGAGGCAGCTGGTCCTTAGCTTTGTACTCGGTGATGTAGGGAATCCCTGCATTGTTCCCACCGGTTACGTGCATCTGTCCAAAGAGCTTCAGCAGGTCGAAATGGGCCAGGGCTCTGATGGCATAGGCCTCACCCTTGTAGTGTTTCAGCTGGTTGGCATTCCCTTCAATGGCCTCGGGATCCACGTTAATCACAATATTTGCAGAGGCAATCACCTCATAAATAGCTGTCCATGTACCCGTTGCAAAAGCATCGGTAGTGGTCATCTTCATTCTGCCCACATTGGTAAAACGACCCGAGTTTCCATTGGCAAAGGCATTGTCTGCCCTGATCTCACCATAGATGATAAAATCCCTGCCATAGTATTCATGCTGGGTCATGCGGTCGTAGGCGCCATACAGGATGCCCTGCACGTCTTCCACGGTATTGATTGACCCTTCAACAATCTTCACCTGGGCCATGGAGGGCTCAAGAGATTCCTCACTGCAGGAGGTCATCAGGGCAGCTACTCCGAGAACCAGGAATATATTCAATAATACTTTCTTCATGACCTTAGAATTTAAAGTTTACACCAAAAATGACTGACTTTGTCGGGGGGGTGGTCAGGTAGGTAAACCCGTTGGCTCTCACCTCCGGATCGTACTCAAGCCTGTCGTCCTTCACCCAGGTGAAAAGGTTGGTGCCCCTGACATAAACCTGAATCTGGCTGAATTTGATCTTCTTAAGAAGGGACTGGGGCAGGTTGTAGCCAAAGACCAGGTCCTTCATTCTGATATAGTCGCCATCATAGAGGAAACGGGAAGAAGGGTGCGCAGCGAAGTTAGGGCTAAAGTCGTAGAGCATCTTCGGATAGTCCGTCACCTGACCCGGGGTGGTCCAGCTGTTCGTCAGCCCGGAAACCCCGTTGAATAGGTAAGTGGTAATAAGACCATTGTCGTGGGTGTATTTTGACCAGTCCTCATAAACCATGTGACCACCGGCAAAGTAGAAGTTTACATCGAAGAAGAACCCCACATAGTCGGCATGCATGCCAAATCCACCGGTGTAAGTAGGCAGGGCACTCTTACCGAGGTACTGCTTCTCTGCCGCATTATAGTCGTTGGTGGTTTCGTCACTGTCGGCACTCAGATACCAGAGCGGGTCACCGTTGTCGGGATCAACACCGGCCCACTTTCTCAGGTTCCACTCATAGATGGAATGTCCAACCTCAATCTTCCGGTATCCGGTCTCGATATTGATGTCTTTCCCGACAGCATCCTTGGCCAGTTCCGTTACCTCATTGTTTACCGTCGCGAAGTTGGCTGTCAGGTTCAGATTGAAGTCTTTGGAACGAACCACGTCGATATTAAGAATTCCCTCCACGCCGCTGTTCACGACTGAACCTACATTCTGTGTGATGTTCTTGTGCCCGGAGGTTCGGGTAAGCGGAACCTCCTGAAGCAGGTCGTAGGTAAGCTTGGTGTAGTAAGAAAACGAACCGTACAAACGTCCATCGACAAAACCAAAGTCAAGACCAAGGTCGAGGTTCGTGTTCTTCTCCCAGGTCAGGAAGGCATTCCCGAATTCTTTCGGATATACAGCACCCTGGTTGAAATAGTCGGCATTATAGGCCAGAAGGGCCTGGTACTTGTTGATCCCCAGATCTGAGTTCCCGGAAATACCATAGGAAGCTCGTGCCCGGAGGTTGCTCAGCCAGGAAACATCGGACAGGAAGCTTTCCTTGATGATGTTCCATGCAGCACCAACAGACCAGAAATTACCAAAGCGCTGGTCGGTAGCAAATTTAGAAGAGCCTTCCCTTCTGAAGGTTACATCTGCAATGTATTTGCTCTGGTAGCTATAGTTCACCATCCCCAGATAGGACAGGTTCATCCAGTCGTAGTAAGATGAAGTGGCATCAAAGTTTGCACCGGCAGAAGCAACGTTGGTCAGCCCGTCGGTTGCAAAATTCTCTCCATAGGCCCAGATGTAGTCACGCTTGTTCTTCTGGTACTCCATAAGGGCCAGAAAGTTCAGGTGATGATCGTTCAGGTAGAGATTATAGGCCAGTGAATTCTGGAGTACATAGTTGAAGTTCTGATCGAAAGAACGGTCAGATGTTCCATTCTCCGGTTCTGCATCCCCATAATTCCGGTTCGAATAGCTTTTATAGTCGGACAGAATAAAGTCGACCGACATAAGGGTCTTAAAGGTGAGGTTATCGATAATATCCCACTCCAGGTAGTTATTGCTCAGGGCCCTGGTCATGTTGTTATAGGTAACATCATGGTCCTTCAGATACAGCCAGTTGTAGAGGTTGGTCGGATTGTCGGTCTTGGCCGTTCCGTCCTCGTTTCTGGCCTGAAGAATCGGACTCATGAAGTACTTTGCCAGATGTGGATTGGCAAAAAAGGCACTCTGCTCAAGAATCAAACCATCCTGCCTGGTGTTCGACACCTTGTTGGAGGAGGAGAAGTGGATCCGCTTTGACAGGTCCCTGCTATAGTTCAGGGCCCCACTTACACGCTGGTATTCGGCACCTACCACCGTTGCCTCCGTTTTATTGTAACCGGCAGAAGCATAAAAACTGGATTTTTTATCCCCACCCGAAGCCGAAACAACGAGGTTGGCCAGGGCCGCATCTTTATTGCGCATCGCCAATTCCCAATTCTCTTCGAGAGCACCTTTGGAACGCCAGTCACTGTAGATTTCTGCAAACTCAAGATTGGCCTGTGCCCATGCAGGGGTCTCCTCTCTGCTAAACCCTTCGGCTGCACCGTAACTGTTAAAAACAGCATCGTAAAACAATTTCTCACGTTGGGCACCGGTCAGAACATCCTTGCCCCTGGTCGCCTTGTTCTGAAAACCATAGGAGCTGTTCACACTGAACCGGGTCTTGCCTGCGCGCCCTTTCTTGGTTGTAATCACGATTACACCATTGGAGCCGCGTGCACCATAAGCAGAGGTTGCTGAAGCATCCTTCAATATCGTAGCGGTCTCAATGTCACTGTTGTTAATAGAAGAGAGTGCCGAAAGCGTAGACACGTCCTTACTGCCAGACCTGTTGCCGTTGATTACCGGTACACCATCAATTACGATGAGCGGCTCATTACTGGCCGCAATTGAACCCGTACCACGAATACGGATATTCTGCAAAGAACCCGGAGTACCTGAGGTTGAAGCGATCGTAAGACCTGCCACTTTACCCTGAAGGGCCTGGTCAATCGATGTTACCGGAACATCCTGGAAATCATCGGCCCTGACCTGTACGGTAGAACCGGTAATGGAGTTCTTGAGACGACGGGAATACCCCGTTACAATAATCTCGTCCAGTGCCATGTGGTCCTCTTTCATCACAATCTGGATGGAAGCGGCATTGGAAGGATCAAGCTCATAATATTGGGTGGCCATGCCCACAAAGGAAAACACGATCCGCTTAGCACGCTCTGGTACCTCGAGCTCAAAAGCACCATTGAAATCGGTAACAGTACCAATGGTTGTACCCTCTACTACAACAGAGACTCCCGGAAGAGCCGATCCATCTGCAGCACTGGTTACCGTTCCTGAAATCTGCACTCCCTGCGCCATAAGCGAAAGTCCTGTCGCCAACAGAAATGCAAAAAACGTCGATAATCTTTTCATAGATTAAGGTTTTAGGTTAAAAAAAATCGTCCTCTATAGGTTTGAAGTACAAACTTATAAAAAAAAGGGATTGTTAACGGAAATTAACACTTACTGTAAAACACAAACACGAGGGAAACATCATTTACTGAGAAAGACGATGCTCCGCTCCGAATGCTTTTGACTGCTTAGCTCAACAATGTAAACACCAGCCAGCTTAAGACGGTAGGTGCTGTACCCGGGGGCTGCCTCTCCTGAATAGACCTGTGCACCTTTAAGACTGTACACCCGAACCAAAGCATTCTTTTTCAGGCTATTGTAAACCACCAGCTCACCCTTCCTCCCGGCATAGGCAGCAAATAAGCGATCCGAGGTACTCGCATCGATCCACTTGTCTTCGTCAAGCATCAGGCTGCAACCTTCGTTGTTACTGACCTTCACACCATAGTTACCGGGCACGAATGCCAGGTAGGAAGATGCACCTGAACTGTCCACA
>PDRI01000115.1 GCA_002748055.1 Bacteroidota bacterium
ATTCCCGTGCATGGTGGTGGGCACATCAACGACTCCTACCACCTGATCAATACCGAAGCCGGTGCGCCCGACTACCTTCTTCAACGTGTAAACCACTATGTGTTCAAGGACGTTCCCCTGCTCATGCGCAACATGGCGCAGGTAACCAGGCACATCCGGGGTGTTCTTGAAGCCCAGAAGGTAAAAGATATCGAACGCCGTTCGCTGGAAATCATCCCCACCCACTCGGGAGATGACTACTTCAAGGATCCCGATGGAAATTTTTGGCGGGTTCTCAACTTCATTCCCGACCATCTGGTTTTCGACTCAGCCTCGGAACCCGCACTGGCCTATGAAGGGGCCCTGATGTTCGGCGGTTTCACCACCATGCTGAACGACCTTCCCGCCAGCGGTCTGGGCGATACCATCCCGAAATTCCACAACATGCAGTTCCGGCTCGACAATCTGGAAACAGCCATCCGCGAGAATAAGGCAGGCAGACTGAGCCAGGTAAAGGATGAAATCGACTATGTGCGGCGAAGTGCCGATCTGATGTGTACCATCCAACGACTGGGTAAAGAAGGGGCCATCCCCGAACGGGTGACCCACAACGACACCAAAATCAACAATGTTCTCTTCGACAAGCAGCGCAAGGGATTGTGCGTAATCGACCTCGACACGGTTATGCCCGGCTATGTGCACTACGATTTTGGCGATGGCATCCGCACCTTTACCAACACCGGGGATGAGGATGAAGAGGATCTCACGAAGATCAACATGGACCTGGAAATGTACAGGGCCTTTTCGGAAGGTTTCCTTGAAGCCACCAGGAGCATTCTGCGTCGTGCCGAGGCTGAATCGCTGGTCTATGCCGGACTGCTCTTCCCCTTCATCATGGCTGTTCGCTTCCTCACCGATTACCTCGACGGCGACCTCTATTACAAGGTTAAGCATCCCGAGCATAACCTTGTCCGTGCCCGCGCCCAGTTCCGCCTGGCCCAGGACGGCGAGGCAAAACTGGAGGAGTGTAAGAAAATCATCAGCGGACTGGTGGCTTAGCCTAAAGGCGACATGGTTCAACGGGCCGGCAGTTGACGCAAGACTGACGGCCCGATCAGATAAGCTGTGCGAATGCGAAGCCCCGAAGAATTAGCCAGGGACAAGCTTTTCAAAAAGATCTGCAGAAAAGCGGGAACCACCATGCGGGACCACCGCATGCTTGCCCCTGGCGATCATGTGCTGGTCGGGCTCTCAGGAGGAAAGGATTCCATGATCCTGCTCGAAGTGCTGAAAGAACGCATCGCCGCCCTTCCCTTTGAAGTCGGCCTCTCGGCAGCACACATAGAAGCCGGGGGCATAGGCTATACAATCGACAGAAAGGGCCTTTCCGGGTTCTGCCACTCGCTGGATGTTGCCCTTTATTTCGAACAGATCGCTGTAAATCCGGCTAAAGAGCCGGGCCAGCGGAAAGCGAAAGAAGCAAAGGTCTCAGGCCCGCAAAAGAAGGCCTGCTTCATCTGTTCCTGGCATCGCCGAAAAGCCCTCTTCACTCTTGGAAAAACACTCAGGTGCAACAAGCTTGCCCTGGGCCATCACCGCAACGATGCGGTGGAAACCCTGCTGATGAACATGATCTATCATGGATCCATCAGCTCGCTGCCCCATAAGCTGCGGATGTTCGACGGACGAATCGAGCTTATTCGGCCCCTTCTCGACCTTGACGAGCGACTCCTGGGAGACTACGCCGAACGCGCCGACCTTGTGAAAATTGAAAAGCACTGCCCCCATGAGGACCAGACGAAACGAACGAAAATGCGCGAGCTTATGCATCAGATCGAAGCGCTTCACGGCCAGGGAAGCTTTAATACCTATAAGTCGATGTCGCGCATCTTCCCCGAATACCTCCCGGGAGTGCAGAAAGGCGAATAGTCAAGGCTCAGCGATGAGGGCATCCATCTTTCAAAGCGCTTCTTCCGGGAGGCCCTGTTTATATTCCCGAACGAGCGCCGAAAGCCGGGCACAAGTCCTATCTTTGGGGAATGAAGAGAGTCCTGCATCTTACCGAAGACGGGTCCCACACCCTCTTTGCCACAGACATGGATGAACCCTATCATTCGGTCCGGGGTGCGATCCGCGAATCGAAGCATGTGTATATCGAACAGGGACTGGCAGAACTGAAAAAAGAAAGTGTTTCCATCCTCGAAATTGGTCTGGGCACTGGCCTAAACCTCTTACTCAGCTTATGCGATGCACGTTTTGCGGACAAAGACATCGCATACTATGCGGTGGAAAAGTTCCCGCTTGTTGAGAAGGAATACAGGGCGCTGAACTATCCGGATCTGATCGGGGACTGCGAACCCGGGCTTTTTCAAAGGATTCATGAATGCCCGTGGGAACAAAACATAGTGCTCCGGGAGGGGTTTAATTTATTCAAGCACAGAGCCGATTTTAGAGAAATGAGGCTTCCCGGAAGCTACGACCTGGTCTATTTCGATGCCTTTGCTCCGGATAAACAACCGGAACTATGGTCCCTAGCTGTCTTTAAAAAGATCGGCTCCAGAATGAATCCAGGCGGTATTCTGGTAAGCTACACTGCCAAGGGAAGTGTTCGGAGAAACCTGAAAACCATTGGTTTCGACGTGCAGAAAGTGCCGGGTCCACCCGGAAAAAGGGAAATGATACGGGCAATTAAAACCGGATTGGGAGGAGTCTAATATTTCTTCTATCTTCGCTGTCGAATTTTTCTAAACAGACACAAATGGATAAGAGACAAATGATCACCCTCGTCGTTGTAGCATTAGCCGGGCTTGCCGGTGGTTACTTTATTGGAGGAGGGACAAAAGGAATTAAACCGGAAGGACAAATTACCATGAATTCCCAGGCCGATTCCCTGAATTACTTCCTCGGCCTCAACATGGGCTACAGCCTGGTTGACGCACCCTGGGAAGTCGACGCCAATCTGGTTGCATCTGGTGTAATTCAGGTGATAAATGACAGTTCCGCTTTCGACATGATGACAGCACAGCGTGTTTTCCGAGAACTGAACGTCGCCCTTTCGGAAGAGCAGGCTGCCAAAGCCGATGCTGAAGCGATAGACAACCTGGAAAAAGGAACAGCCTTTCTCGAGGAAAATGGAAAAAAGGAAGGCGTTATTACAACCGAATCGGGCCTGCAATATGAAGTGATCACCAAAGGGGACGGCAAAATACCCGCCGACACCTCAGTTGTAAATGTACACTACGAAGGTAAACTTCTCGATGGAACCATCTTCGACAGCAGCTATGAAAGGGGTGAACCCATTTCCTTCCCCCTGAACCAGGTAATTCCCGGCTGGACCGAAGGGCTTCAGCTCATGCCTGTTGGTTCTACCTACATGCTGTATATTCCTTCAAATCTCGGATACGGATCCCAGACTTCGGGTCCGATTCCCGGCAACTCGGTCCTGATCTTCAAGGTTGAACTCCTGGGAATAGAATAAATAAGGGCTAAAATAAGAAAAGGCTCCCCCTTACGGAGGAGCCTTTTTCATAGAACAGTGGATTGGCTTTTAATCTAATTCACGATCTTTGCTTCCTGAAACATCCAAAAACACTACGCAATCATGAGCTTCGAAGTCAACGGACAAATCACCCAAATCTCTCAGACCCAACGGATATCTGACCGCTTTCAAAAGCGAGAGTTTGTCATTGAGGTAAAATCGACTACAGCAGGCGGTTTTGAGTATGTCGACTACATCAAATTCCAGTCTACCCAGGACAAATGTGGTATGCTGGACCAATTTAGCAACGGCGACCAGGTCAAAGTCTCCTTTAACCTGAGAGGACGTAAATGGGAGAAGGATGGCCAGGTAAACTACTTCACCAATCTTGAGGCCTGGCGCGTTGAAAAGCAAGCAAACGAGTTCGGTGGTACTGATACGCCTCCCCAGGACTTTATCCCGGATCAGGAAGCTCCTTTTCCTACTCAGGCTCCTGAACAGGATTCCGGAGTCGATGATCTGCCCTTTTGAAAACTTGAAAACAAAACAACCCTAATACAGGGGCAGATACATCTTTTCCGGCAAACTAATCACCCTGAGGTTCTTCCATCCTCACTTTCACCACATGGCCATCGGGTTCAAGCCCTGGCCCGATGGTCTTCACCGGCATTGCAAATCCAACCGATGTTCCTTTAAAAGGACTATTGTCAACCATGATTTCTCCATCCATGGCTTCAATAAGCCCTTTTGCAAGTCTATAGCCTATCGTTACTACATCAGTGGCAAGGCCTTCCCCTTTTTTCCCACTATTTTCAAAGATCTTCCTTGCTGCTTCCTGCAATAACATATCTCCGCTGTCTTTAACAGAAAACATCATGGTATGCTGATTGACGAAAGAGGCTCCTATTTCAATCACCCCTTTCTGTGTATGGTTTATAGCATTCTCAAGCAGACAGCCAAAAGCCCGGTAGAAGCGATCCCTGTCGACAATAATCCTTACGTTCTTTAAGCTATCCCGCACATTCAGAAGCAGTGCAACCCTTTCCTTGTTCACCCTGTAACGATCCAGGTTATACCTGTTGTAAAGCTCCCTGAGAACCGCGTAAATCTCTACCGGTTCGGTTTTCAACTCCAGATTTCCCGTTTCGATCAAGGTCAGATCAATCAGGTTATCCATCATGTTCAAAAGCGAGTTGCTGTTTCTGGTAATATGATTGATATAGGCTTCCCTCTGCTGCTCATCCACTTCATCTTCGCCAAGCAGATGCGAAAAACCTATAATCGCATTCATCGGCGTTCTGATTTCGTGAGAAATATTAGATAAAAAACTCGTCTTCACCCTTGCACCTTCATATTGATACTGGTTCAGGGTTTCCTCCAACATCGCTACCCGATTCTCAAGCTTCTGCGCATAAGCCAACAATTCATCGTAATCAGGTCTATCCCCCATCTAAGCATAAATTCAAATCAATACTATCGTTTCATTCTCTTCAAAACCTTGTTCGCATCCTTTCTGTAATAATGACTTGGTGAAGATGCAATCAATGACAATTGCCTTCTGGCCCGTTCGGTTTCATCCATGGCAAGCAGACAGGCGGAAAGGTACCACTCGGCCTTAGATATATAGAGGTTATCATTATGCCTGATGACCTTCTCAAAGGACTTACTTGCAGTGCGGTATTCTTCCAACTCCATCTTGGAAATCCCCCTGTGGAAATCTGCCTCAACTTTGGCAGAATTCAATTTCAGAATTTCATCGTAGTAAATAACAGCCTGCTGGTAGTCGCCGGCTAAAAAGGCCTCACTGGCCAGGTTCATCAGCCCATCAATGAGGTCATTGTCCGCAGATCTGTTTGTCAACACGAGCTCATAAGGCTTCATGTACTTGAGAAACAGATCCTTATTGGAAAGGGGCCTGCCCAGAACCGCCGCCAGACCAAAAGCCACCAGAAAGGCTGCCGCAGCAGATGCTGCATAGTGCCAGGGCCTGTTCAAACGGAAGATCTTGCTCTGCCTTCTGTTTCTTCTACCACTCCTTAGTTCGCCCAGCTGATCCCGAAAGTCGAGAACCTCACTGTCTGCAAGCATCTCGTCCAATTCTCGATGGAGGCCGGGATCGGCCAGAAATTCAGGGTCCTCAGCCAACTCCTGTCTGAAGTCTTTCGATTCACTGTGCAACAGCTCATCATCCAGGTAGCTCAGTAAGTCTTGCCTGTCTCGTCTCATATCAATAAAGTTTAGTTTAACACAAGCCCGCCACATGTCACAAATGCAAAGCCAGGACATTCGCAACGCCATTGTCATCCACAAGGGGGATGAAACCTTGTATTCACAAAGAGGGAATGGCATGAAGCCGTCGGGAGACAGATGACAACTATCAAAGCTCTCAGGGCCTCCCGGCAACCTGCCGGACTGCTGCTCAGACTTGTCCTTCTTCCGAACAACAGTCCATATATGTATCCTGCGACCCTAAGGCCGGCTTAAATTCAGTTCAGTATTTCTTCGCACCCGAACTAGCGACGCGGGGGGAAGAGAATGTCGATGGGATCTTCGGGATCGGATCCACCCTTCAGGTAGTTCATTGCGTTCTTCCGGATCATGTCTTTCGCGAAGGATTCCATTTTACGTGTTTTCATTTTTTCTGCATTAAGGATTTAACATTAAGTTGTTTTGTCTTCATATGTTAATTCCCAAAAAGGCCGAAACGTTACCCGGAAATCTCAATTATTTTTTGATTATTTTTTCTTAATAGTCCTATCTATCTGTTTTTATGAGACTTACATAGATACATTTTCGGGGCAATTAGCCGGGAAAAAACTTGGTATTTCCCCTCAAATTCTATTTCTTTCGCCCTTATCACAAAAAGGACTTTCAACTGCGATCAACAGTCTTTTCCATAGTATTTCTTTTAAGTGGTGCTACTGCCATTTGCCAAAACAATGTAGTCGAAGAGGGCTTGATTGCCGATAGGATCTTTGATTATACCAGCTATGGTTTTATGAATCTGAGCCAAAACAAAAACCTGGATTCGGCCGAGTACTATTTTGGTAAAGCGCTGGACATGCAATACGCTTATGAATTCTATGAAAAAGACGACAGGGTTGCGCTAAATCACACCTATCTGGCCTCGATCCACAGGATAAACTATCGCTATTCCGAGGCTCTGCACCATCTGAGTCTGGCCGAGGACATCATGCGAAAGACAGACTCAACTCACCTTCTTCTGGCAAGCATTTATCACAACAAGGGAAACATCTTTAAAATCAGGAATGACCTCTATCGGACAAAAGAATACTACGACTACGCTTTGGAAATCATGCTCAGGAACAACTATCGCAATCCTGAGCATCTTGCAAGCATATTTTCGAACTACATCAAGCTCCTGTTAAGAATAGGAGAAAACGAGCTCGCGAAAGAACAGCTGTCGAGGATAGACACTAAAACGCTTCAGGACAACCCAAATCTGGCTTCCAGAGTAGAAAGAACGATGGCCGAAACCTATTCACAGCTGGGAGAATATGAGCAGGCTTTGCTCCATTTTCAGAAGGCAAGAAGCGCAATAAACCAGCTGGAAGGGAAACAAACCGAAGCCCATTTAATCTACTATTACCTCGATCTGATCGATTTCTATATGCAGTTTAAGCAGCTGCCCCAGGCCCTTTTAAACTGTGACAACGCGCTTTCTCTCATGGAGAAAACAAACAGAGCTTCGCTTCCGAACTATCCGAAAATCTATACAAGCATCCTCTATCGACAAGCCAAAATTCAATTCCAGCTGAGCAATATAGACAGGGCCCTGGACCAGATTAACCGGGCTATGGCAAATACACACCGGCTTATCAACAACTACAGAGATGATGCCGGCCCGGTATCCGTGTCACGTCAGGATTTCTCCTCAAATCTTCTTGAACTACAAATCCTGAAGAGCAGAGTGCTGAAAGCAGACTATCTGAAAACAAACTCACTAAACGCCCTTATTGAAGCCAACATTGCATTTGAAGAAGCTATTCAGAGCCTTGAATTACTTAAACTTGCAATGGAAAATGAGGACAGCAGAATATGGAGCACTGCAAGTATACTGGGATTCTACAAGGAGGCCATCCACTCAAGTATCCTGCTTTTCGAAGAATCTGAAGATGAACAGTATCTTGAACAAGCTTTTCTCTATTCGGAGCGGAGTAAATCCTTCACACTTTACAGTGAAATCAATGAAATGGAAGCCATTGAGTTTGCCGGTCTCCCCAAAACCATCCGGGAAAAGGAACGGCGACTGAATGGCCAGATCCATTTTTTTGAAGAAAAGCTTTATTCCGAACACCTGTCTGCTGAACCCGATGCTTCGGCGATCAGGCTTTACCGCGAAAAGCTCTTCCATTTGAAAGATGACTACAATGACCTGAAACAAGAAATTGAAACCATCAGCAGCAAGTATTTCAAACTTCGCTACAACCCCGATTTTATTACCCTCGAAGAACTCAGAGAGAAGCTTCCGCACAATGAAGCCCTGGTAGAATATGTACTGTCCGATTCCATGCTGATTACTTTTGTGATCGACAAGAATGGGGTAAATGTACTTTCGCAGGAATTAGAGCCGGGGTTTGCAGAAGATTGCAGAAGCTATTACCAGGTCATTCAAGGACAGGACTTCGGAAACCACGCAAGCAACGACTACATGCAAATCGTTTCCCTGGGAAGAAAACTGTACAGCATCCTGTTCGAACCTGTTCTTGAATATACCGACCAAACAAGCTTTACCATTGTACCGGACGGAGCTATTTCCTACGTTCCCTTTGAAGCCCTGCTAAGCGGTGATACTGATCCCTGGCTCGTGAATTACAGGGCACTGCCCTATCTCATCTACGACTATTCTGTGGGCTATACACATACCTCCACCATGATGTTCAGTGAACGGCTGAAATCAAAATCGCCCAAGGAGGCTGTGCTTGCCTTTGCGCCGGAATACTACAGCCCCTACAAGGAAAAGGATTTGGATATAGATATGGATGCGGTTAGACAGGTCCTTAAAGACGAGAACTACCTGGGGAAACTGCACTTCACCACAGAAGAAGTGCAGGGAATAGGTTCAAGTGTACCTGCAAAGGTTTTTCTGAACACAGAGGCAACCGAGAAGAATTTCAAACGCTTTGCACCCGATTACAATGTGCTTCATCTGGCCATGCACACGATCATGCGTGACGACAATCCCCTGTATTCCCACCTGGCATTTACAAACATGGAATGCGGGGACACCACGGAAGACAACCGGCTGTATGCCTATGAGATTTACAATATGAAACTGAATGCGCAAATGGCGGTGCTCAGCGCCTGTAGCAGCGGTTTCGGCGAAATGAAAGAGGGAGAAGGAATGATGAGCCTGGCAAGGGGCTTTATTTATGCGGGTTGTCCCTCCATTGTAATGACCCTGTGGCAAATCTCCGACAGGTCCAGTTCAGATCTGATGACCTCCTTTTATCACTACCTGAAAAAAGGGAAAAGCAAACAGGATGCCATGAGACTGGCCAAAATCGATTATCTCAAAGATGCCGATGATCTTACCGCCAATCCCTACTTTTGGTCGGCCTTTGTAGTCGTGGGCAACAGTGATCCAATCTATAAGAGAACCGCGATGTGCTGCTGGATCGTTATCGTGCTCATTTTTTCGGTATCCCTTGCCCTGATCCAGTACAGAAAACGCTGGCAGGGCAAACTCAGAAGAAAATCCGGGGATCGGAATCGCCCCCGCTAAGACGCTCCAAAAAGCAGACCTGAAGCTGTTTTTATCGTTAAAAAAATGCCGCCATGAAAAGAATACGAAGAATTAAGCATTTTACCAAAGAAAGAATTCGCCGTATTGTTGATGACAACAGCACAAGACAAGGACGGATTTTTTCAATTCTGATTCAGATCCTGATTGTTTTTTCGCTCATAAATTATTCGATCAGCACACTCCCGGATCTGTCTGCTTTCTGGAAAAAAGTGATTGATGTTGTTGATATCATCTGCTACATCGTTTTTACAATTGAGTATTTCTGCCGGATTTTTGTGGCGAAGAAGAAACTAAAGTACATATTTAGTTTTTACGGAATAGTTGACTTACTGGCCATTCTTCCGTTTTTGTTTGGACGACACATCGATTTGAGAGCCATCAGGGCATTGCGGGTTTTAAGAATTGTTTCTGCCCTGAAGCTTTCACATTACAACGAAGCCTTAAGACGGTTTGTGCTTGCGCTAAAAATCATCAAACCGGAGCTGATCCTTTTCACGATGGTCTCAAATATATTGATCTTTTTGTCGGCATCGGCCGTTTACTACTTTGAGAATCCTGCACAACCCAAAGTTTTCACTTCTATCTTTGATTCCCTGTGGTGGGCTGTTGTTACACTTACGACAGTGGGTTACGGAGACTGCTATCCCATAACTGCAGGAGGGAGAACCTTTACCTACTTTATTCTTCTGATTGGATTAGGGATTATCACCATCCCAACCGGTCTGATTGCAAGCGCATTGTCGGAAGCAAGGCAAAAAATGCATGAAGAAAAAGAGGGGAAAGAAGAGGCTCAGGAAACAGCCAAAGAAGACCAGGCAGAGGAAACCGGTCTGCTGCCCTGAAAAAAGGTGGTGAATGCTCAGCAAGAGGCCGGCCAGTGCCAAAGCTATGCGCTATAGCCACTTCCTCATAAAATGTGATTCATCCGCGACAGGAACAGCGTACTCAGTCAATCAAATACTTTTCACTATCGGCCACAAACATCCTTGTGCTTTTGGTATAGACCCCGCCATTGGGATCGGGATAGAGCAAATCCATGTAAAATGCCCTGAAGCCCGATTCCGGAAGCGCAACCCGAAACTGAATGTCTTTCCCCAGAGGCCCGTCAACAGGCTGGCTGGCCCATTCCTCATTCCGAAAATCACGATCCTCGGAATCGGCCGACCACAAAAATGCACCCTGAAGCTGATCGGGACTTGTTTCAACCGTAAGGACGAGTTCCCTGTCTTCCTG
>PDRI01000116.1 GCA_002748055.1 Bacteroidota bacterium
GGCGAAGGCATTATTCATCTTAGCTACCATGAGCAAGGCTAGAATGCTGGAAAGACTAAAGGGCCACTGGGGCATAAGCAATACCTTTCAGGTACTGCTCATCCTGGTGGTGTTTTCCCTGGCCGGTTTTTCAACCCTCTTCGTTCACAAACAGATTAATGCTTTACTGGGGATCGATCATGACAGCAATTTCTGGCTCAGGCTTCTGGTTTTCATTTTCCTGATCCTCCCCCTCTATACCCTGATCCTCTATGGCTATGGCCTGCTGCTGGGACAGCGAAAATTCTTCACCCGCTTTATTCAGGTTAAGTTTCGCTTACTATTCAAAGGGCGGGAAAAGACGAGCCACGACCTGTCAGGACAGAATCACAAAAACGGCCCCTGCAAGCATCACGAGCACCGCCAAAGCCCGCCTTAAGAGCTCCTCTTCCCTGAAGTACTGCCCTCCGAAAACAGCTGCAAAGAATACCGAACTACGCTTCACCGACAGCACCAGGGCTACCGGTCCTGCTTTCATCGCTAAAAGATGTGTGTAGCGGTAAGTAAGCGCAAACACGGCGACCAGCAATACCAGCCTCCAGCCCTGCCTGAATCCCCTGGGAAGGGTAGAAAGCCCGGGCTTTCGCAGAAGCAGAAAAAGCAGGAAGTTCAGCCCCAGAAACAGCTGTTGCAGGGGTAAGAAGAGCTCGGCCTGCAGCTTAAAATCCCTCAGCAGGGTTTTGTCCAGAATGGTGGTTGTCCCAAAAAGAAGGATGGCGCCCAGAATGTACCACTGTGCATTGTTTCTCCTCAGAAACAGAAAGGGCGACTTCCAGTTGCCCCCCCTTTCCAGCTGAAGGAAATAGGTTCCGACCAGGAGCAGAACCATTCCGGTGAATCCGCGCGAACCAATGGTTTCTCCCAGAATGAAAAAGGCGGCAAGGGCCACAAAAGCAGGCGTCAGAGCCAGTAAGGGCAGGGAGTTGCTCAATTCGTTTTTCTGGATTCCGTGCATGACCAGCAGAAAGGCTGCCGCACCCAGGATGGTCTTCAAATAGAGAATGAACACCGCGGAAAGGCTCAGTGTGCTAAAGTCTGCAAGGAAGAGAAAAGGAAGGGCAAGCACGAAGGTGAAAACCGAGAGCAAAAATGAAAAGTCAAGCGCGTCCATCCTAAACAAGGCCTTCTTTTCAGCTACTGCAGCTGCAGCTGAGAATAAAGCGGATAGCAGTGCCAGTATCTGCCACATATCACAATCGTTTTTTAGACCTCCTGTGTTGCTTATACCAAACGATGAAACCGGAAACCGACATGAAAAGGGTCAGCAGTCCCACCAGGGGAACGACCAGGATGTAGAACATCCCAAAAACGGGTTTATAAATGCGTCCTGTATGCACCTCCAAGGCGAGATTCCACAGCGACATAGGGCTTCGGGCAAGCTTTTCGGGCATCGCCGGAAACTCAGCCCCGGAATCCAGCATCAGGGCTCCCCTGTTGTAGTCGAACCAGGCCATGCCTCCCTGGTAATCCCGAATCAGGCCTGTGGCCATGTTTCGGCCAATGGGCCTTCCGGGACGGCCTTCGGGTTTCCAGGTTTCCATGCTAATCCGGTCCACCACCTTTCCACTGTCAGGTTCCCAGATGAACAATCCGGAAAAGGACCCAACCAGCCAGCTACCCTCAGAAAGCTCCTCGAATACATTGATGCCCATAACGCTCAAGGGAGGCTGGCCATCCAGACCTTCCAACTCATTCCTGAGTTCCAAATCGGCCTGGTAAAATCCACCCGAAGTCGCCAGCAGATAACGCCGGCCTGCTTCATCATAGCGAATAGCCCTCAGCTGATCGAACCAGGCCTGGGGACTGTCCAGCTTCGTTCCCGGTATCTTGATTACCTTCTTCGAAGCAATGGCAATGAGCAGCGGAGGCCTCAGGAACATCCCCGTTATTGTCGTCAGCAGGAGAAGCGCCAGGGTCGTCCAGCCTATCTTGTTGTGCCACTTCAGGCTCCATCTGTTCGTCCGGCTGAGTCTTTTCCGCTCCTTTCCCCTCTTCTTCCGGCTGCGGATCCGGTAACGGTTTACAAAAAACACGAGCCCTGTTATGGTGAGAAAAACAAAGATCAGGCCTATGGCATCTACAATGATCTTTCCAACCAGGCCATAGATCTCTCCACTGTGAACAACCCAGAGGGTCTTAAACAAGCCCACCTTGTTGTCATAGCCCCTGGGAGGCGGAAAATCCTTTTTATGGAAGGCTCCGGCCGTGTCGCGAATCAGCAATTCGGACCGGGTCAGGACCAGCAGACTGTCTCCTTTGAGACTCAAATCTGTGATCCGTTTTTTCTCCACGGGAATAGCAACTTCCTGCCATTGACCCGAAACCCTGTCCATGCGGAAGAGTCCGAAATAGGTTCCGGCATAGAGTTCTCCGGAAGGAAGCATGCATACGGCACTCACTTTCCGCTTATCGATGCCCTTTCCGAATCCCTGATTGAAGTCCTCAAATTCGCTGAAATCGGAGGAAGTAAGCCAGATTCCGATATTGCCATAAACCAGTATGGAATCGGGGCTCAGGCGCAGGCTGCCCCGAACAGAGGCATTGTTCCAGTTCGTGAAGTGATAGTCCTCAGGCATCAGCTGCCGGTTCACCTCTGCCGCTGAAAAGAGCCGACGATGATTCAATACGATCCCGGATGCCGCAAACAGAAGCAGGAAGAGGCTTAGTCCAATTCCCAGCCACTTGTGGCTTTTACGAAAAAAACTGATCATAAACCTGTTCTGGGCAACCGAAACCAAGAAGGGACTCACTCAAAATTCCGGGTGCCATCGTCCTGGTAAAAATAGCGCATAGTTACGTAACCGGAAACGGACATGTCGTTGTAATAGTCCTTCAGCCAGATCTTGGCATACTTCCCATTGGCCGTTTTGATCGCATAAATCTCATTGCTCAGCGTATAGGTGGGCGGGGGACCCTGAAACTCCATCCAGCTTGCAAGCACTGTATCTCCCGGTACATTGGTGAATTCCCAGACACCGGATTCCAGGACAACCCCAATGGAATCGTTCAGGGAATAGCCACTCTCAGGGGCTTCGGTCACCGAATCAAAACTTACCACGCCCAGGCTCTGGCTTCCGCCCTGCCCCGGTCCGGCCGTACCACAGTTCAGCCTCACATCGTAGCGATGGAAAGCAATGTCCCAGTCCATCGAGTTCAGGTAATCACTAACCTGCACCTCGGCATCCTGCTCAAAGGAGAAATAAACCCAATCTTCGTAAGCCGTAGCATCAAGTGTCACATCTTTCCAGTTTTGTTCTTCATCCGGCTTATCAGGTGTTGGCTGTTTTTCTTCACAAGCGGCAAAAAGGAGGCCGAAACAAAGCGGCAATAAGACTAAAATGACTGATTTTTTCATAAGAAATAGTTGTGTTTAATGTGTACTGTTCCATAAGTGATTAAGTCCCAGTCTCAACTGTAAGAACCAGCTTCGACCCGGAGAAATACTGCTATTAAAGGTGACGATCGGAGCACTGTAGCCGAAAAGGTTTTCCACCCCAAGCACCAGGTTGATGCCCCGTCTGATCCGATGATCCAGCGCAAGGCGCCAGACGGAATAGGCATCATAGTGCACCGGATACCAGGCCTCCACTTCCTCCCCATCAATCTCCAGGTTATTGCTGGTCAGAAAGTCCTTGGCCCCGATATAGCGGCACGAAAGCTTCGCATTTAGCTGGTAATTGGGCCTCCTGAACCGGTATTCCAACTGCATATTTGCAGAATGCGGGCTCACACTCGACAACCTGACACCGTCCTTTCTGTTGGCATCGTTCACATAGGCATAGGCCGCTTTAAGAAAGAGCGGATTCGCTAAGCGAAAACGAAACTGAAAGTCTGCACCGCTCAGGCTGGACTCGCTCACATTTGTATACCGGTAAATCGTCTGGTCATCCTCCCACCGGCCCTCAATCTTATCCCTGAAGAGGTTCATATAGCTATTCAATGAAGCATTCAGCCTTCCCCTGGTGAATTCGACCGAAAACGAATAATAATTGTTTGATTCGGGCTGAAGTTCACGATTTCCCATTATCATGAACATGTCGAGGTGATTCCAGTTCATGTACAGTTCCTTCAGGCTTGGAGAGCGATAGCCCGCTGCATAGTTTAGTCTGAAGGTCAGTGGTGCCCATTTGAACATGGCCGACACCTTGGGAGTCAGATATGGGCCAAAGGCGGTGTGGCGACCCAGACGCATTCCGGCACTAATCGTAACATGGCTGCCCAGCGACAATTCATCCTGGAAGAAGGCAACCGTGCTCGAAGCCCTTTTGCTGATCAATTCTCCGTAAACAAACATATCGGTTAGCAGGCTCTCATACAGATACTCCAGCCCGGCCACGAGTTCCTGTTTCTTCCCCAGCCGGAAATTCCCGACTACTTTGGGATTCACATAGCTGTTTCTATAATCAAGGTCTGCTAAACCAAGGGCTTCCCTGTATTCGTATTTGTTGTAGGTATCGGAATGCAGGCTGAACTGAAGGGAACCCGTTTCACCGGGCGACCAGCCGGCCCTGAACCCATAATTCCAGTCGTCGAAGTACGCGTGCATCTTGTCGATCTGGTAATAGTCATACTTGTGTCGCTTGTAATAGCCACCGTAAGCCTCCAGGTAGAGCGCTTTACTAATTGTATAGCGAAGGTTCTGGGCAATGCTCATACTCGCGTGGCCTTCAATCTCCACGGGATCTGTATCCAGTTCTTCATACACCGTTGTATCGGGACTCTGGAATTCCTTCACGACCGAATCACGGTTATACAGGCGGTAAGCGTCAAGCGAACGAAAACTGAGGTTGGTCTTCGACCGCAATCCCTTCCAGTTGAATCCGGCTGTTGCATCCAGATTCAGGTTCGGGAGATCCAGTTTTCTATAAAACGCCCCATTCTCCGCTTTTTTTTCCTGCTCAGTGAAATCCCGCATGTGAAAACTGCTGTATTTCATAGACAGGTCGGCAAAGACCTTCTCCCTCCTTTCCTTGCTGATGATGTTCACCACTGCCCCCATGGCCTGCGATCCATACAGTGCTGAAGAAGCCCCCCTGACCACCTCTATGCGCCCTATATCCATGCTGTTGAGCCGGTGATAGTCCACATTCCCCCGGGTTTCCCCGGCCAGGCGTTCTCCATCCACCAGAAACAGGATGTTGCGTCCGCCCAACCCCTGCATTTCAACATCCATACTGGTTCCGTGCCGCTGAAATTCCAGACCGGGCAATTCTGTTTCAAGGATCCCGGTAATATTGTCGTAGCCACCGCTTTCGATATGGCGCGAACTGATCAGATTCGTAAGAACGGGAACATCCTTCAGCGCCTTCTCCGTGCGGGTTGCTGTAACCACCACCTGCTCCAACTGAAAAGGATCGGCTTCGAGGTAGAATACCCCTTCAAAACCCGGGCTCAGCTCTGCACTCAGTGTACTGTAACCAATGCAGGAAATATGTACAACAGAGCGTTCATCCATTTTCATGGTCAGCTGTCCCTGTGAATCGGTAATTCCTCCGCTCGTCTGCCTGCCCGAGGCTATGCTCTCAAGAACAATGCTTGCTTCAGTGACAGGCGCTCCGCTTTCCTTATCAAGGACCCTTAGATGAATATCCTGCCCACCGACAAACAAAAAGGATGTCAGAAAGAAGAGGATGGCTGTGAGGTTTTTGAGCAACATAATACGACGCGAAGGTAGCATTTAAGAAAGGCCTCACAATCCCTATAATTGGGGATTTATTTTTGGGGGAAAATCGAATCAAACAAGCTTTTCTGTATGATTCGCCCAGGGATCTGCGTTATCTTTTAAGGAATGCCTAACTTTATACGCCGTTGGCCCCCCTAAACCGACATGCTATGCAAAAACTACGATGGCCTGCCCTTTTGTTTGCCCTCATCCTACTCTGTTCCGGCTGCCTTAGAGACATGCCCGAAAACCTCCCCGATGGCCTGGTCTGGGAAGGCAGCCTGGCCTTCCCGATCGGAAAAGACTCCTTTGGTTTAAACGTCGAATCGGGGGTGGACAGCGTGCTGTTCGAACTCGACAGTGTAAGTGGCTTTCCCAGGTGGGTTTCCAGACAGACCATTATCATGGAAGGCTTGTCGGGCTTCAGCCTCGACGATCTGAATCAGGACAGTGATCGCATCAAAGAGCTCCTGCTCAGGCTCAACTTTTACAATGAGTTCCCTAACGAGATTGAGATCCAGGCCTATTTCATCGATCCCTGGCGCTTTTCCATCGATTCCCTCTTCGCCGAAGGAAGCGTTGTACTAGATGCAGCTAAGGTCGCTGACGATGGGCATGTTATCGGGCAAACCCACGCCCGGCAGGATGCCAGAATCAACAGCGAAAAAATTGAGGCACTCAATGGGGTCTCCCATATTTTGTTCAGGGCTATTCTGGCCAACCCGGCCATCGACACCCTGCTCATCCCCTACTATCCCGATTTTCGTTTTCATGTGCATCTTTCTGCGATGCTCGACCTTAGTGCAGGCTCCCGATGAGCTATAAGGCATACATTCCTTTGCTCGTGCTCTTGTCGGCCTTGTCTTCAGGGCTCCAGGCCCAGGGTGCTTCGACACTCTATCTGATGCATGGCGTGCAGCAAAGCAGTTTGCTCAATCCGGCCATCGGACTCAATTGCCGGTATTTCGTGGGCCTGCCCGGCATGACATCGAACGCTGTAGTTTATAACAACACGGCCTTTACGGCAAACGAGTTGTTACAGGCCGAGAACTGGCCCCTGGAAACCATTCTGGGGCAATTGCACCGAAGCGATCTCTTCGGGGTTTCGGCACAGGCCTCATTGCTATCCCTGGGCTACAAGCTGAAAGGATGGACCCTTCGCTTCGACCTGCTGGAAGAACTGGATGCAGCCCTAAGCCTTCCCCGGGACCTGCCCCGGCTCGCAATCAAAGGGAACGGTTCCTTTGTTGGGGAAACGGTCCGGCTAAATGGTTTTAGAATCGTGGGGCTGCACCGCCGGGCCTGGACCCTGGCAGCATCCCGTGCACTGAACAGCCGACTGAGGGCGGGCCTTCGCGCCAGGCTCCTGTTCGGAAAATCGGCCATCCATACAGGCATCTCCCGCAGCAGCCTAAGCACATCGGAAGAGCATTTTTACATCGACCTCAATCTCGATTATCGATTGGACGCCTCCTTCCCGCTAAGTGTCGAGAGGCCCGATGGTCAGAACTTCCCCGAGATCCGGCTAAAGGAAATCGATCCGGCGGCATACCTGCTCAACCGCGAAAACCCCGGATTTGCCCTTGACCTGGGCCTGATTTATCGTCTGAGCGAACAAAGCTTCCTTTCGGCCAGCCTCCTCAACCTGGGCTTTATCCATTGGAAAAGCGATCTGAATTCTCTTGAATTCATCGAATCGTTTTCTTTTCAGCGCGTGGAAACAGGCACAGAGCTCGTTTCACGCGACAACCTGCTCCACCTGGCCGATTCGCTGTTTCAGCTTCAGCAGCAGCTCATCACGCATGAGGCCTTCAACACCATGTTGCCACCCCGTTTATACCTGG
Source organism: Bacteroidota bacterium (assembly GCA_002748055.1). Taxonomy (GTDB): domain Bacteria; phylum Bacteroidota; class Bacteroidia; order Bacteroidales. The sequence continues at coordinate 7,546 of PDRI01000116.1, forward strand.
GAGCCTCGCATCAATTGAACGAAACCTTCAGCCTGGGAGCAGTGAGTACGAACACCATTTACAGAACGAAGCTCCATACAGCCCTGACCCTGTCGGGCAGCGCAACAGTTCTGAAAGCACTTACCGCAAGCCTGAGCTGGTCATGGATGAACCACAGTCCCTTGCATATCGGCGCAGCCCTGTCCTGGCAGGGAAAAGGCCTGCAGCTGTTTATTGCAAGTGATCATCTGGCAGGGTTCTTCTACCCCTTCGACAGCCGAAGCCTGCAAATCCAATGGGGCTTTGGCCTGCTCTTCGGATGTCCCCGAAACAAGCGGAGCATGATCCGGAAGGATGATCCGGACAGGCTTCCTCTGGGTGGAGACTGCAGGTGGAGCGGGAAGGAAAGCAGGAGAAAGCGAAGGAAACGGGGCCTGAAGAATTGATTGTTTCTAGCGAAAAGCCCCTCGCTCTCTTACGGTTTATCATTTTTTCCTCCATTATTGCACCGGGATGTCATCATTCCGCTTGTTCGGTAAGCAGATTGTAGAGAGAATTCTTACCTTTGTCGGCTAATCATCTTCAATAGAATTCAATGGCGGGTAAAACACTCTTCGACAAGATCTGGGATGCACATGTGGTTGACGAAATAAAGGGCGGGCCTTCGGTACTCTTCATTGACAAGCACCTGATACATGAGGTAACAAGCCCTCAGGCTTTCGCCGGGATTGAACAAAGGGGCATCGGGGTATTCCGTCCCGAACGGACCGTCGCTACCCCCGATCACAATGTGCCTACCATCGACCAGCATCTCCCGATCAGGGACGATCTGTCGAGGTTCCAGGTAAATAAACTCACCGAAAACTGTGAAAAGAACGGGATTACCCTCTATGGACTCAATCATCCCTACCAGGGCATTGTGCATGTGATCGGACCCGAGCTGGGCATTACCCAGCCCGGTATGACCATTGTCTGCGGGGACAGCCATACCTCGACCCATGGCGCCTTTGGAAGTGTGGCTTTCGGCATCGGCACCAGCGAAGTGGAAATGGTTCTGGCCAGCCAGTGCATCCTTCAGCCCAAGCCCAAACGCATGCGCATTACCGTTGAGGGAAGCCTTGGTGAAGGGGTTGGCGCAAAGGACCTCATCCTCTACATCATTTCCAGGCTTTCGGCCTCGGGAGGTACCGGTTACTTCATTGAATATGCAGGTTCGACCTTTCGGAGCCTGTCCATGGAGGGACGGATGACCGTCTGTAATATGAGCATCGAATGTGGGGCCCGGGGCGGACTTATCGCTCCCGACCAGACCACCTTCGACTATCTGCGCGACAGGGAATTTGCACCCACCGGAGCCGAATTCGATGCGGCTGTTGAGGAATGGAGCAAGCTCTACAGCGATGAGGATGCCGAATTCGACCTTGAACTCGAATTCGATGCAGCCGACATCGAACCCATGATCACCTATGGCACCAATCCGGGCATGGGAGAAAAGATCACCAGCTGCATTCCCGGTCCTGAAGCCATTGAAGAATCGGCCCGGGATTCCTACGAAAAGTCTTTGGAATACATGGGCTTCGATGCAGGAGCCCCCATAGAGGGCAGCCCAATCGACTACATCTTCGTCGGAAGCTGCACGAACGGGCGTATTGAGGACCTGAGGGAAGTAGCCGGCTTTGTAAAAGGAAAACAAAAAGCAGAGGGCGTAACGGCATGGATCGTTCCCGGATCAAAACAGGTTGAGAAGCAGGCCATTGAAGAAGGGCTTGTGGAGGTCCTGGAGGAGGCCGGTTTCAAACTCAGACAGCCCGGCTGTTCGGCCTGTCTGGCGATGAATGACGACAAGATTCCGGCCGGAAAACGATCTGTGTCCACATCGAACAGAAATTTCGAAGGGCGACAGGGGCCCGGTTCCCGCACCATGCTGGCCAGCCCCGTTACAGCCGCAGCAGCAGCCCTTACCGGCAAGGTAACAGATCCTCGCAAACTCTTATAGTCGCAATTTACCCATACAAGCATATCTCATGGCCGTAGATAAATTCAGCACCATTCGCGCTACCGCAGTTCCGCTGCCCATTGAGAACATTGATACAGACCAGATCATTCCGGCAAGGTTCCTGAAAGCCACTACACGTGAAGGTTTCGGAGAGAATCTTTTTCGGGACTGGCGCTTTGATGAGAAAAACCAGCCAAAGCAGGACTTTGTGCTGAACCAGCAAACCTACAGTGGCCCCATCCTGGTTGGCGGAAAAAATTTTGGCAGTGGATCGAGCCGCGAACATGCGGCCTGGGCTATTCACGATTACGGTTTCAAGGTGGTGGTATCGAGTTTCTTTGCCGACATCTTCAAAAACAATGCACTGAACAACGGGCTGCTTCCCGTTCAGGTCAGTGAGGCCTTTCTGGCCAAATTGTTTGAAGCCATTGAATCGGACCCTTCCACCGAAATCGTGGTCGATCTCGAATCCCAGGAAATCAGTGTTCCCGCACGGAATATGCGGAGCCCCTTCGAAATCAATCCTTATAAAAAGGAATGCCTGCTCAAGGGCTATGACGACATCGACTATCTCCTGAGTATCAAAGATAAAATCGCGTCATTCGAGAAATCCAGGAAACCTTAACCCCTTCGGCTATGTATATCTCAATCATGGATACCACCCTTCGGGATGGTGAACAAACCTCGGGTGTGTCCTTTACGGCAACCGAGAAACTGAATATCGCAAAACTACTTCTCGAAGAGCTGAAGGTCGATCGCATTGAAGTGGCTTCGGCCAGGGTTTCCAGGGGCGAATTCAAAGGCGCCGGACTCATATTTGACTGGGCT
>PDRI01000025.1 GCA_002748055.1 Bacteroidota bacterium
CCCCTGCTCGCCAGCCTGAGGAAAAGGGGGATTGCCACCGAACTCTACCCCGATGCGGCCAAGATGAAGAAGCAAATGAGCTATGCCAATCAGCGGGGCATTCCCTACGTGGCTGTGATCGGCGAATCGGAGATGGAGAAGGGAGTGATTAGCCTGAAAGACATGAACAGCGGCCAGCAGGAAACCCTGTCGCCGGAAGCCCTCTACGGGCGTCTCAGCGAAAGACCTGCCTAATAACAGGCCATCAGGGGAGTGATGCCCACGGCTTTTTTCCGTTCTTCGGGGAATGGTTTTGAGCAAAATTCGAGGAACAATGGAACAAGTGCATTTGGTGAATACCGATCCCATCGGTTGGGAAAAAATCGAGGAGATTTTAGGGCATCTCAAAACCCTTAGGCTTTCGGAGGACGTTAAGACCCGGATCACCCGCTGCCGTGACTACCTCGACCAGCGCCTTCGGAAAGGGGATGAGCTTATCTACGGGATCAATACAGGATTTGGCTCCCTTTGTGATACGGTAATTTCAGAAGAAAATCTGGGATTGCTTCAGAAGAACCTCGTGATGTCGCATGCCTGCGGAACAGGGGATGAGGTGCCGGAAGCGATCTCGAGGCTCATGCTCCTGCTGAAGATCCAGTCGCTGTGTTACGGGAATTCCGGGGTACAGTTGAGTACGGTCGAAAGGCTGGTCGACTTTTACAACAGCGATATTCTGCCCGTTGTTTATACCTATGGTTCCTTAGGAGCCTCGGGGGACCTGGCACCCCTGGCCCATATGTGCCTCCCCCTGCTTGGCATGGGTGAGGTAAGGGTAAAGGGAGAGAAACGGCCCGCCGCTGAGCTGCTTGCAGAAAAGGGCTGGACCCCTGTTGAACTGCATTCCAAAGAGGGACTGGCCCTGCTGAATGGAACCCAGTTTATGAGCGCCTATGGTGTTCACCTTTGCCTGCGGGTTTTCAGGCTTTCGCACCTGGCCGATGTAATTGCGGCCCTTTCCCTGGAGGCCTTCGATGGCCGTATTGAGCCCTTCCATGAACTGATTCAGGAGATCAGGCCGCATCGTGGCCAGATTGTAACGGCCAGGCGTATGCGTTGGCTTACCGGGGGAAGTGAGCTGATCTCAAGGCCCAAGGCCCATGTACAGGATCCTTATTCTTTCCGTTGCATTCCACAGGTTCATGGAGCTTCTAAGGACTCGATAAACTACGTAGCATATGTTTTTCGCAACGAAATCAATGCAGTAACCGATAATCCCACCATTTTCCCTGAGGAGGACCTGATTATTTCGGCCGGGAACTTTCACGGGCAACCGCTTGCCCTGGCCCTCGACAACCTGGCCATTGCCATGTCGGAGCTTGGGAATATCTCGGAGCGCCGCACCTATCAGCTGCTTTCCGGAACCCGGGGCCTGCCGCCCTTCCTGGTGGCGAATCCCGGACTCAATTCGGGCTTTATGATTCCCCAGTATACCGCAGCCTCGATTGTGAGCCACAACAAACAACTCTGCACCCCCTCTTCGGTCGATTCCATTGAGTCGTCGCAGGGACAGGAAGACCATGTCAGTATGGGGGCCAATGCCGCGACAAAGGCTTACAGGGTAATGGAGAACCTGGAGCGCATTCTGGCCATTGAACTCTTTAATGCTGCTCAGGCTCTCGACTTCAGACGCCCCCTGCGGAGCAGCCCCTTTCTGGAGGAGCTTGTCAAGGCCTACCGCGAGCGGGTTGCCTTTGTCGACGATGATAAGGTGATGTACAGCCAGATTCGCGAGAGCGTGGCCTTTTTGCGTGAATACGATCTGAAGCTGCCCGCCGAGCTGCTCTACAACAGGGACTACGAGCCCGAGGCCCTTTGAATCCGGGCCTTGAAGCCCGTCCCGCAAGCCTGAGTCGCTTAGCTCTTAGTGGGGGAGTTGACAGGGTTCGTGACCCCGCTTGTTGTGCCCCTTCCGGGGGCCCTCTCCCGACTCCCTGTAGCGGATCTTATGAAGGAGATGCTTTCTGAACTTCCACTCGACCCGGTAGAGTAAGATGACCTTTTTAATGGCCAGGACCTCCGGGAATTTCTCATGGTAGTATTCCATCTCGAGCTGATGCAGTTCAGCCTTGATGCTGCGTATCCTTTCCAGGGCCTCTTTGTATTCCTCCTGACTCAGGTTGTCCTGGTTCGAGTGGCAGAAGTTAAAGGTGTTTCGCTCTTCGTCGAAAAGCTTGCTTTTTCGATTGTAATAGTCGTCGTACATTGGCAGAAAGCTGGCGGCTTCTTCTGCCGTAAGCTCGAGTTCCCTTGTGAAATAGGCTTCGCGCTCCTGCTTGAATTTGGCAATCATTTCATCGGATTGCGCCTGAAGCAGCGAAAAGGGCAGCAAAAGGATGGCGGCGAGCAGCGGGGTTTTCATTGTGGGCAGCAGGGTTTTCATCTTGTGGTCTTTTTGGGGTTTACAGCGGGTCTAATCTTCAAACAGGAGTTCCGGTCCGATGTCATTCATTGCCAGGTATTCGCTGGCCTGGGTCAGGAAGGGCTCAGTTTCGTTCAGGGACAAACTCTCCTCTTCCAAAAATTCGAACAGGTAGAAGTCCTCATCGGGTAAAGCCAGGTTTTCCAGTACTTCGGACTTCGGATCTTCTTCGGCCACTGAGCGGGTGTCTGGCCTGGTACTCACATAGGTGATCAGGATCAGTGCTGCAAGCAAAGCAGCAAGGGCAATGCGGAATCCCGATGAGGGGCCGGTACGCCAAAGGGGCTTTGGGGCAGCCTTCTCCCGGATTCGCTCTTCGATGCGTTTGGGGAGGCTGTCGAAATAGGCCTCGGGGGCCCTGAAAACCTCTTGTTTCAGCCTCGGATCCGACAGGGGATTCTTCTCTTTTTTTGCTTCCATTTTTATTACCTGTTTGACCAATAAGCGTCCCGAAGGTTTAGTCTTCCTGCAGGGCTGTTTTTATTTTTTTTACTGCGTGGTGGTAGGATGCCTTCAGGGTACCTACCGGGCTTCCCAGGATCTCGGATATCTCCTCGTATTTCAGTTCATCGAAATACTTCATATTGAAAACGAGCCTTTGTTTCTCGGGCAGCCGGAGTACCGCCTGTTGCAGCTTCAATTGAAGCTCGTCGCCGTCGAAGAAGCAGTCTGTGGCCAGGGCATCCGCCATTTTCGCTTCTACATCGACCCAGGGTGCAAAGGCTCTGCGCTTTTTCTGCTTCAGAAAACTGAGGGCTTCATTGGTGGCGATGCGGTAGAGCCAGGTGAAGATCGAGGAATCGGCCCTGAATCCGGGGAGGGCCCCCCATACCTTCAGGAAGGTACTCTGGAGGACATCGTCGCTGTCGTGGTGGTCGATGAGCAGTTTACGAATGTGCCGGTAGAGCCTTTCCTGGTATTGAGCAAGCAGCAGGGTGAAGGCCTGCTCCATATTTCCCGCTTTCAGGTGCCTGAGTATCGCGCTCTCATCTGTTTCCGGCATCGCTCAGGCTCAATAGAACTTGATGTTTTCGGCCGAGCCGGGATCGATTTTAAATTCCCTGATAATGGTGTAGTTTGTGGATTTAAGATCGGCCCGCCTGAAGACCACCTTGTAGGTTCCGGGCTGAAGGTAGTAGCCCTGGTTGTTTTTGTTTTCCTGAAGGTTCAGCACCCATTTTTGTCTGCCTTCCTCGTCGATCTGATAGAGGGAGCCACTGCCGGGTTGCTGGCCGCTGAAGCTTGCAAAGCCGGGTGCCGGAATCTCTACGGTGGTGGTATAACTCTGCAGAATCTCGACCCCGCGGATATGCATCAGGGGGTAGATGGGGATTTCCAGGTCGTAGCTGCCCACGAGGTATTTCCCCAGGCTGCCCATCTTCTGGATGTTAATGGTGTTCGGATCGCCGGTTTTTTTGACCAGGATTTTCTCGTTGTCGTAGGCCTTTCCCCGGGTGGTGCGGATCAGCAGGTAGCCCTGTGGGGCTTCAACGCCCATGGTGTTGTGGCGGCCCGTGACCAGCTTAATGCTGTCGATCCTGACCTCCGGGATGGTCTGAGCCACCAGGTCGTAGGTGCTCATGTGGTCGAGCATGATGGTGTCGGGATTGCCCTTGCCGTTCAGGGTATGGATCATGTTGTAGCGAATCTTTCCCGAAAAGCGGTCATAGAATATCATGTTCACATCCGTTTCGTTCGGATGCCCCTCGCTGTCGAGCAGGTTCACCTGGGCACTGGTGGCATTCAGGGCCTGGGTAATTACCACCTTGAGTGCTTCACGAAACTCCCTTTTACTGGGGGCGTCGTAGTATTCGCCAACGCAGTTGAAGGTTTCCTTAAAGCCGGGATCGTTCCCAATTCCAATGACAAAGGGCCGCAGGATGATGCCCTTTTTCTGCAATCCGATGCTGACCTCACAGGGGGCCCCGTCGCAGGCTTCGACCCCGTCGGTGATGAGGACAATGATATTCCGGCAATTGCTACAGGGCGGAAAGTCGCCGGGAGCCAGTTCCAGAGAATGGGCAATTGGGGTCGTCCCTTTGGGGTTGATAAAACGCAGCTTTTGCCGGATTCTGGATGCATTGTTCGGGCTGAAGGGCACCTCCAGTTTGGTGTCACTGCAGTCCTGGGGTGGGACAGGACTTTGGTGTCCATAAACCCTGAGAGCCATTTCGACATGCTCCATCTGTTCGAGGCTGTCGATCATGTCTGTGAGTATTTCCCGGGCAATGTCGATCTTTCGGGATCCGTCCCAGGCCCCCGCCATGGAGTTGGAGGCATCGAAGATGAACAGAATCCGGGAGGTGGGTTCATAGCCCCTATCTTCATCCATCTGCTGTGCCAGCAGGCCGGTTTTTGGCATCAGGCAAAGCAGGAGCAGGTATATTTTGAACTTCAAAGGCCCCTTCATCGTCTCCTAAGGCTGGGTTTCAGCTAAAAGTACGAAAAAAGGCTGCAAGGGGGCCAGAAGTTACAAACATCCTCAACGCCGGATGAATTTGCGATGCAGAACCCCGTTGGAGTACCTCAGTTGCAGACAGAAAAGCCCGGGAGGCAGATCGTTGATTGACAGGCTGATGGATTGCTTCGGCCCGGTCAGATGTTCCTGCCTGAGGATGCGTCCTTCCCGGGAAATGATGAGCAGTAGCGCATCTCCCGGAGGCAGTCCCGAGCCTTCGACAATGAGCTGCGCACCCGCCGGGTTCGGGTAGAGGGACAAGGCAGGTGCTTGTTCCCGGGATTTGGCCTTCACCTTCCGGGCTTTAAGTTCAAAGTCGATTTCAGTGCGCTGGTGGTCGACCACATGAACCAGCAGGGTGTCGTTGTAGTAGCCCGGGGCCGAAGCTACAAGGGGGTAGCTTCCTTCGGAAAGGTAACGGTGGAAAATGCCCTTGGAATTGCTGAAAACAGCGGATGAATCGCGGTCGTGGCCCGGGATGTAAATCCTGGCCTCAAGGGCTTGTCCGTCACCGGCCGAGTAAACCCTTCCCCGCACACCATACCTGGCCTGGGCCATGTAGTTGATGAGCGGGCGGTAGTTGATGTTCCAGAAGCGGTTCAGCTCATTTGCAGGCGGAAATTTTTCCAGCGACAGTTCCAGGGTGATTTCCCTGCCCTGCAGGTAGTATGTCAGGTAGTCCTGTCGCCCCCCTCTGACGATGTACCACTCGGCACCGTTGGTGACACCATCGCTAAAGCCTGCCATGTAGGAAGGGTCCACAGCACGGGCTTCATCGGCATACTCCCTTGAGACGAAATAGAACCAGGCATCGTCGGCATGTCGCGGGTAGCAATGATCCCAGGGATAGTTTACCACCTCTTCGCCACCATGCAGGTTGGCCGACAAATTGAAGCGATGTTCATGCAGAAATTTCATCATGTCGCGGGTCTCGGGGGCACGATGAGCGCTTTGATCGGGTTCAGCAGCTCCCGGGTCCGGGAAATCCCTGTTCAGATCGACTCCGGCACTGTTGTAGCGCCGGGCATGTTCAAGTGATTCGGGATCGCCGGCCATGTAGGCCCCGTCGGGGTTGGCCAGGGGATTGATCCAGATGTCGAGATCGTCGAGGATGCTGGTGATTTCAGGGTCTTGCCTGTAGCCCGAGAGCAGGGTGTCGGCCAGCCTCAGCAGCAGCACATAGCCTACCAGCTCGTCGCCGTGCATGGTGGAGGTGTAGAGAAAGCGGGCCCTGCATCCCGGCTCTCCGGCTTTGGTCGTCTTATCCGGCACCGCGCCTTCGGTGTTGATGTTCAGTGCCAGCAGAAGGCGTCCTCCGGGTGTGATGCCAAAGGTGTCGAGCCTGCAGAGCTGTGGGTATTCCTTCGCAAAGGCGTTCATTATGTCGAGGTACTGGCTGTAGGTGGGATAGGAGTGGTAGCTTCTGGCGTCCTCGGTGCTTTGCGCCATGTCCTCCGCGCTGAAGCCGTGGCTCGTCAGCTGGGCGCGACTCTCCGATGGCCGGCATAAAGCGCTCAACCCGACAAAGAAGAGCGGCAGGTATTTGCCTGCCCCGGTCATCAGACGTTGAAACGGATGTGCAGAATGTCGGCCTCCCCAACCACATATTGCTTGCCTTCGACCGAGAGCTTGCCCTGCTCCTTGCAGGCCTGTTCCGAGCCCAGTGAGATGAAGTCCTCGTATTTCATCACCTCGGCACGAATGAAGCCCCTTTGCAGGTCGGAGTGGATGGCCCCGGCAGCTTCAGGAGCTGTGGCGCCCTTGCGGATGGTCCAGGCACGGATCTCCTTGGGACCAACAGTAAAGAAGGAGATGAGGTTCAGCATGGCGTAGGCCGCCCGCACCAGCTTACTCACCCCCGGTTCTTCGAGGCCGGCGTCGGCGAGGAAAGCCCTGCGATCGTCCTCGTCTTCCAGCTCGGCGATCTCCGATTCGAGACGGGCAGCAAGGACAAGGACTTCGGGGCCTTCTTCGGCCAGGTAGGACTTAACCTTCTCAACATAGGCGTTTCCGGTGGTGGCCGAAGCGTCATCGACGTTGCAAACGTACATGACCGGCTTGCAGGTGAGCAGGAAGAGGTCTTCGATGTATTTTTTGTCGCCCTCACTTATCTCCAGGGTTCGGGCATTCTGGAAGTCCTCCAGATGCGCCTTGTAGCGTTGCAGGACCTCGACACCCCGTTTGGCATCTTTGTCGCCCGACTTGGCAACCCTGCCCAGGCGTTCGATTTTCTTTTCCACCGATTCGAGGTCCTTGACCTGAAGCTCGAGGTTGAGGGTTTCGATGTCCCTCACCGGATCGACCGATCCGTCGATGTGGGGAAGCTGCTCATCGTCGAAGCAGCGCAGCACATGGATCAGGGCATCGGAATTGCGGATGTCGGCCAGGAATTTATTGCCCACACCTTCCCCCTGGCTGGCCCCTTTTGTCAGGCCGGGGATATCCACAATATCGACCGTTGCCGGGATGACCTTTTCGGTGGTCTGGAAGTTTTCCAGGTTGTAGAGTCTGGGCTCGGGCACGTTTACCACGCCCATGTTCGATTTGTTGGTGGTAAACGCGAAACTTGAGGTCTCGACCCGGGTATTTGACATACAATTAAAGAGGGTGGACTTACCTACATTGGCCACCCCGACGATCCCGCACTTCAGTCCCATTTAGTGTAAAATTTTGGCCAAAATTACGAAAAAAGAAGCACTGAGCTTCCCGGTCGTTTAAATATTAATCGGTATTTTTGAGCCCCTTAGATCGAAGCTATTTACAAAAACAGAAACAAAGGACAAGATGGACAACAAGGCTCATAAAAAGGCAGCAGATAACATCCGGATACTATCAGCAGCAATGGTTGAAAAGGCGAAATCGGGTCATCCGGGTGGTGCCATGGGCGGTGCCGATTTTGTGGAGATGCTCTATTCCCGCTTCCTGTGTTTTGATCCCGACGATATGGCCTGGCCTTTCAGGGACAGGTTCTTTCTGGATCCCGGACACATGTCTCCCATGTTGTATGGTGTGCTCGCGCTCACCGGGAATTACAGCTGCGAAGAGCTGAGCCGGTTTCGGCAGTGGGGAAGCCCTACTCCGGGTCATCCCGAAGTCGATCTAACACGAGGGGTCGAGAATACTTCCGGTCCGCTGGGCCAGGGGCATGCCATGGCGGTTGGTGCAGCCATTGCCGAGCGCTTTTTGGTAGCGCGTTTTGGATCGTGGATGGCTCACAAGACCTATGCATTTATCTCCGACGGTGGTGTTCAGGAGGAGATTTCGCAGGGTGTCGGGCGCATCGCCGGCTACCTGGGGCTGAGTCAGCTGGTCATGTTCTACGATTCCAACGACATTCAGCTCTCGACAACTACCGATGCCGTATCGGACGAGGATACGGCAGCCAAGTACGAGGCCTGGAACTGGAATGTCATGACCGTCGAGGGGAACGACCCGGGCGAACTTTTTGATGCACTTAAGGCCGCGGGAGAGGAGCAGGAGCGTCCCACCCTCATCATCGGGAAAACCATTATGGGCAAGGGAGCTGTGGATGCAAACGGGGCTTCCTACGAGGGCAGGTGTGAGACCCATGGGATGCCCCTTTCGGCTGCCGGAGCCGATTTTGAGGCTAGCGTAGCCAATCTGGGCGGCGATCCCGCCAATCCTTTTGTGATCTTTCCCGAGGTGCAGGAAGCCTATGAGAAGGTCCTTGAGCGCAAGCGGGCAGAGGTTGCTGAGAAGCGTGCACGTCAGCGTGCGTGGGAAAAGGAAAATCCCGAACTGGCGGAAAAACTGGCCGGATTTCTGAGTGGAAAGTTGCCGGAGATCGATTTTCAGGCCATTGAGCAGAAAGCCGGAGTTGCCACCCGGGCTGCATCAGGGGCTGTTCTGGCTGCCCTGGCCGGCAAGCTTGAGAACCTGATTGTGGCCTCGGCCGACCTCTCGAACAGCGATAAGACGGATGGCTTCCTGAAAAAGACCAGGGCCTTTAAGCGGGGCGATTTCTCAGGCTCCTTCCTGCAGGCAGGGGTTTCAGAGCTTACCATGGCCGCAATGGCCAATGGAATGGCCCTGCATGGCGGGGTAATTCCCGTGATTGGAACCTTTTTCGTGTTTTCCGATTACATGAAACCCGCAGCCCGGATGGCAGCCCTGATGGAGTTGCCGGTCAAGTACGTCTGGACCCATGATGCCTTCCGTGTTGGAGAGGACGGTCCCACCCATCAGCCGGTGGAGCAGGAGGCCCAGATCCGCCTGCTGGAGCACCTCCGCAATCACCATGGAAAGCGCTCAATGATGGTGTTGCGTCCGGCAGACGCAGTCGAAACCACCGTGGCCTGGAAGATGGCCCTTGAAAACAACAGCACACCAAGCGCCCTCATCCTCTCGCGCCAGGGGGTTAGCGATCTGCCTGCAGCGAGCGATCGTTACAGTGAGGCCCTTGGTGCCGAAAGGGGGGCTTACGTGGTCCGTGACAGTAAGGGGGATCCCGATGTCATTTTGCTGGCTTCCGGTTCTGAAGTAGCGACCCTTTTGGCAGGTGCCGACCTGCTCGAAAAAGAGAAAGGACTGAGGGTCAGGGTGGTTTCCGTGATCTCCGAAGGTGTTTTCAGGGATCAGGACGGGAGCTACCAGGCGGAGGTTCTTCCGGCTGGTATGCCGGTTTTCGGACTCACCGCCGGCTTGCCGCTTACCCTTGCCGGCCTGGTTGGTTCCAATGGCATGGTCTTTGGCCTGGAAAGCTTTGGCTATTCAGCTCCTTACAAGGTACTGGACGAAAAGCTCGGCTTTACCGCTGAGAATGTATTTGCACAGGTGGTGGCTTTTCTTGGTCTCTGATGATGGCTGGCAGAACAGGCAAGGGAGGGTCGGCCATCCTGGTGCTGCTTGCATGTCTCTTTACATCGAGCCATGCCCAGCGCATCCCTGCACCAAAACCCAAACTGATTGTTGGCATCACCGTATCGGGGATGCAATACGACTACCTTTCGGTGTACTGGGACAGCTTTGGGGATAAGGGTTTCCGCCGCATGGCAAAAAACGGGGCGAATTTCAAGAATGCACGCTACGACTATCTGCTCACCGAGCCCTCTGTGGGCTTTGCCACCATCGCTACCGGTTCGGGCCCGGATGTTCACGGCATCGTTTCCGATTACTGGTACGAAAGGCTTGGGAATAAGATTGTTTATAACCTCGATGATCCCACGGTATGCGGAATCGGAGGGACTTATGGCAGTGGGGCTTATTCTCCCAAAGCCATGCAGAGCCGGACCCTGGCCGATGAGCTGCGGATCAAAAGCCGCTTTCAGTCCCGGTCCTTTGGGGTGGCCATCGATCCGGAAGCTGCCATTCTGATGGCCGGCCATACGGCCAGTGCCGCTTACTGGCTCGATCCTGAAAGCAGTCTCTGGGTTAGCTCGGACTTTTACATGGATTCCCTCCCCGACTGGGTTGAGGCCTTTAATGGAAAGAACTACAGGGATGTTTACCTGAACCGGACCTGGGAGACCCTTCGGCCCATCTCAGGCTACAGTGAAAGCCTGCTCGATAACAACCCGTATGAGACCGGTTTCGATGGCCAGATTACCTTTCCCTATGACATGCTCCGCCTGAGTACCGGAGTCCGGGGAGGAGTGGACTACAGCCTTTTGAAATCGACCCCCTGGGGCAATACCTACACAAAGGACATGGCCATAGCCACCATTGTAAATGAAGAACTGGGTAAAGGGGAGGCAAGCGATATGATTCACATTGGTTTCAATGCAACCCGCTACCTGGCCAAACGCTATACCACCTGGTCGATGGAGATGCAGGATGCCTATTTGCGACTCGATGAGGATCTGGGTCATCTGCTCGATTTTCTCGACGATGAATTTGGCCTGGAGAATGTCCTGGTTTATCTGACAGCCGAGAATGCCATGGCCGTCGATCCCCGCTACCTGGCCGAGAGCAGGGTTCCCTCGGGGTTTTTTAACTACCGCACCAGTGTGTCTTTGCTGAAGTCTTACCTGAATGCTGTTTACGGGCGGGGCGACTGGGTAAGCTTCTACTATGCGCAGCAGATCTATTTAAATCATCAGCTTATTGAAGATTCCGGGTTGTCGCTGGATGAGGTGCAGGACAGGGTGGCCCGTTTCATGGTGGAGATGGCCGGGGTCTCCAATGCCGTGCCTGCCTACGTCCTTCAGCGGAACTATTTCACCGGAGGACTCATGCAGAGGGTGCAGAACAGTTATTACCAGAAGCGTTCAGGGGATGTGATTCTTTACCTGATTCCGGGTTGGGTCGAACACAGCAATCTGGGTGGTGCAGGCGATGCCGAGTTTCAGTATGCTCCGCATGTGCCTCTTTTGTTCTATGGTTGGAAAACCAGGCGAGTAAGGATTTCGCAAAGGGTTTCTCCGGCCGATATCGCGGTTACGCTCGCCTCCATCCTGGAAATCTCCATGCCGGAGAATGCGACGGGTAAGGTTATTTCTGATTTACTGAAGTAGCGGGCCCGTTGAATTCGTCGCGAAGCCTGCAGAAATCGGCCAGGAGCCCGGGCTGTTCTTCAACGGCGGTGCCCACGACAATCATATCAGCTCCGGCTTCATAAACTTCGCGGGCAATTTCGGCCGAGGCAATGCCTCCGCCTACGATCAGGGGTAGGGAAATCTTTCGTCGGATGGCAGCAATCATATCCAGGCCTACCGGATGGGCGGCCCCGCTTCCGGCTTCAAGGTAGATTGCTTTGTGCCCAAGCATTTCGCCTGCCATGGCTGTGGCGACGGCAATATCGTGTTTCCCGAAGGGGATGGGGCGGGTATTGCTCACATATTCCACAGAGCTCGATTTTCCGTTTTCGATGAGCATGTAGGCGGTGGGGATAACCTCGATCCCGGAGCGGTCGAGATGAGGAGCCGCCTGGACATGCTGTCCGATAAGGAACTCCGGATTCCGGCCCGAAATCAAAGAGATAAGCAGGATGCCATCGGCCCGGTCGGAGAGCTGCATAGCGCTTCCCGGAAAAATAAAGACCGGTAGTTTGGTCCCCAGCTTAAGCGCGGTGATGGTCATGTCGATGGGCTTAAAAAGCAGGCTTCCGCCCACCAGAATCAGGTCGGGCCGGTTGGCGTTGATGCCCCCGATGAGTCCGTCGATGGAGGCATCATCGTGATGGTCCGGGTCGATGAGCAAGGCAAAGCGCTTGCGCTTGCGGTCTTTCAGTTCCTGGTAGAAGTTGTTCATGCCTTCACACACCAAACCAGTGCGTAGTTTTCGTGATGCAGGTATTCCATCTCAAAGTGTTCATCTCCGTTCCCGTTAATCACATGCCCGCTCATGAAGCCATGGTCCTCCGGGTCGAAGGAAGAGATGGTGATTCCGTCTTTGAAGTTGATATCCTGTTTGTCGCAAATCTTATAAAGGGCTTCTTTTGCACACCAGTGCAGGTAGAGGTGGAATTTCCTTAATTTGGGGTCTTCGGTGATATGCTCCCTTGGATTGATGAATTTGTTGGCCACCTTGCTGATCTTTCCCGACATATACTCAAGGTCGATGCCTACACGCCTATCCTTGCTAATGAGAACTGCGGTTAGTTTGTTCGAATGCGAGATGCTGATGTTGTGGGTATTCCCCTTAACAAAGGGCTTGTTTTCGGCATTGTAGAGAATGCGAGTGTCCTTGCCCAGCATATTTTTGGCGAGAGCTCTGACACTCAGCCATTCCACCTTGCGACTGATATTCCTGAAGCTTTCCAGCTTGGCCTGCTCAACCGGTGCCAGTTCGACCATCTCATAGAGGGCATCGAAGTCCTCGGCAATCTCCCATACCCCAAGGTGGCAATCCGGCAATAGCTCTGTTTTTAAGAAAACGCCCACAATGCAGTAATTATGCTTCTTTTAGAAAGGGGAACAAAGTTACGCAAAAAGCTCAATACTTCCATTCAAGGGTGTTGATCAGGTGCATGATGTCCTCCTGCAGAAAGCCGATGACGGGGTTTAGGGAATCCCGGTTGGGGGCACAATTGAAGTAGAGCGAGCCCCGCAGAAAATGATCCGTACTATCGGTAACAAAGAATTGCAGGGCCGAGGCCACATCGCCCTTCAACTCGTAAACCATTCCAAAGCGTTTGTTTTCCGGATCCATGAAAGGCTTTTCATCGATGCCCGCGGCCTTAACCGTATGCTTGTAGGCCAGGGTTCGGCTGTCGGTGATGAATCTTGTCAGATTGTTCTCGACGGGCTTATAGCTCAAATGAATGGTGGCGTTCAGGGGAGGGATCTGTATGTCGATCCATCCTGGTTCAGCCCCCTTGCTGTGGCTGGGACTTACCCTGGCATAAGCGGGCAATTCGAAGCGATAGGCCTGCTGTTCGTCATAGCTCACATAGCTTCGTTCCGGGTAATCGACCCGGACGTAGCCTTCGGGCCTGGGGTAACTGGCCTCGCCACATTCCTTCAAGCCGGAGGAAAAAAGGAGCAGAACGGCCAGGACTGTGGGCAAAGGTCTTTTCATGCGACTACCGTATTTTGTCTTCTTCACACCTGCCATTTTATGGTGATGCCGGAGTTCAGCCTAAATCTTTAGCGGGACTAAAAGGGCAGATCGTCCGTTTCGTCTTCCCGGCCCGGGAAGGGCTTTTCCGCTTCTGTATGCTGGTCCGGAGCGGAGGCAGGGCCCGGTGACTGTATTCCGGTATTTTGATTCCCGGCAGGCTGGCCTGGCTGTTCTGCCCGGAACTGATCCGTCCCGGCCTGCCCGGCCTGCGGGGGCGTTTGGCTTACCGGGCTGCTCTGGGTGCCCTGCTGAGCAGCCGCAGTGCTGTCCGGAATCCCGCCACCGGCCTGAGCCTGGGTACCGGCAGCATAGGGAGAGGACTGGTCACTGTCATCGGAGCGTCGTCCAAGCATCTGCATTTGGTCGCCCACGATCTCGGTGATGTATCTCCGGTTTCCTTCAGGGTCATCGTAGGAACGCGTCCGAATACGGCCCTCAATGAAAAGCTGGGTGCCTTTTTTGACGTATTTTTCGGCCACCTGGGCCAGCCCGCGCCAAAGCACGATATTGTGCCACTCGGTATTGGTTATTCGCTCCCCGTTTCTGTTTCGGTAGGTTTCACTGGTGGCCAGCGGGAATTTGGCCATGGCAGTATTCTCGTCGAGATACCTGGTTTCCGGGTCTTTACCCACGTTTCCCACCAGGATGACTTTGTTTACGGACATATTCCATTGTATTTAGTGCTTTAAAGGTATTAAAATTTGGCCACTTCTATATAGCGTTTGATGGCTTGAGGGAAGGGGTAGTCGTCGAGTTCGGATGGAGAAATCCAACGACTGCCTTCCGGCAGATCTTTGGCCTGTTGTTCTGCAGAATGCCCCTCGTTTTGCAGGGTTTCCTGTCCCGCCCGGCCGGGATGCTGAGGGGGATATTCGACATGGATGAAGCGAAGATGCAGCCGCTGGTGGCTCAGTTCATGCCTGATTTCCCCGGAGATATGCCGGATAGCAAGGCCTGTTGCATCCATGCCCGCAAGTTCAGTAACAGCTTCCCCGATCTTTGCGCTTAAGTCCTCCGGTCCTTTCCATTCTGTGCCCGGCTCCTCTGCTTTTGCGCCTGCAGCATCCGGTCCTTCGGCCGTCTCCTTTGCCAGCGGGCTAAGTCCTTCTGTTTCCCTTAGCCCTGCTTTGCGGGTTTTTTCCGGCTTTGCCGGGTAAACTTCCGGGACCGGCAGCCGGCCTTCGGTCATCGGAAACTGATAGAGCCCTTCCCAGATATCCTTTCCGGCCCGCTTTCCGATAAGCACCCGGCCGTCCCTGAGTATGATGTAGAAGTTGAGCCATCTGTTCCGGGCTTTCTTTTTGCTTTGTTTTAGGGGCAGGAGGGAGGTGAGCCTTCCCCGATGCGCCACACAGTCTTGTTTGAGCGGGCAGGTGCTGCAGTCGGGTTTACGAGGGGTGCACTGCAGTGCACCGAAGTCCATGATGGCCTGGTTGTAGGTGCCCGGATCTGCGGGATCGAGCATTTCTTCTGCCAGCCTTTGGATTTCCCGTTTGCCTTCGGTCGTGTTCACGGGCAGATGCACTCCGAATACCCGGCTCAATACCCTGTCCACGTTGCCATCCACAACGGCCCTGGCTTCTCCGTAACTAATCGAGGCAATGGCGGCAGCAGTATAGGGGCCGATTCCTTTAAGGCTTCTCAGTTCCTGGTAGCTGCGGGGCATTGTTCCACCGAAACGGGCCATGACATCCCGGGCCGCATAGCGCAGATTTCTGGCCCGGCTGTAGTATCCCAAACCCTGCCACAGCTTCAAAACCTGGTCTTCTTCGGCCTCTGCCAACTGACGGACATTCGGGAAGGCCTCACTGAAGCGCCGGTAGTAAGCCAGGCCCTGGTCGATCCTTGTTTGCTGAAGGATCACCTCAGAGAGCCAGATCAGGTAAGGGTCCCTCGTATCCCGCCAGGGCAGGCTTCTGTGGTTAATTTTGTACCATGCGTGGATGATCTCTGTAAAATTCATTATCTTCGTCAGCGCTCATATAATCTACTTATATTTAGCGCACTAAAATAAAATTTAATTCAAAACGATTTCATAATCGCGCAAAAGTATTTATATTTGCAGTTCCATCGTGGGACCATAACGTAAAACATTGATAATTAAAGGTTTTAAAAATGACAAAGGCTGATATCGTTAACGAAATTTCCAAGAATACGGGAATAGAAAAAGTGACTGTGCAAAAAACAGTTGAAGCTTTCATGGAAACGGTGAAAGACTCTCTTGCCGACAATAAGAATGTTTATCTAAGGGGTTTTGGAAGTTTTATCGTGAAGAAAAGGGCCAAGAAAACAGCCCGTAATATATCCAAGAATACAACGATTATTATTCCGGAGCACTCTATTCCTGCCTTCAAGCCTGCCAAGACTTTTGTCAGCAAAGTGAAGACCAACGTGAAGTAAAAGTATTGCAATTATGCCAAGCGGAAAGAAAAGAAAAAGGCACAAGATGGCTACCCACAAGCGCAAGAAGCGTTTGCGGAAGAACAGACACAAGAAGAGGAAGTAAATAACCTCTTAGCTATTGAAGACATAAACCTAAAGAACCTTTATCGGGGCTTTAGGTTTATTTCTGGTTTGTAATCAGCTTAGTCATCATTAATAATGAGAATGTGAGTAGTGAACTGGTAATCAACTCAAGCAAAGAGCGGGTTTCGATTGCCCTACTTGAAGATGGTAAGCTCGTTGAACTCAATCAATCATCACCCGAGCAGCAATTTTCTGTTGGAGATATTTACCTGGCAAAGATTAAGAAGATTATGCCGGGGCTTAATGCTGCTTTCATTGATGTAGGATACGAAAAAGATGCCTTCCTGCACTACCTCGACCTGGGGCCGCAGTTCAGTTCATTGAACAAGTACCTGAGTCAGGCCGTATCAAAAAAGGGAAAAGTAGCTCCCCTTAGTAAATTCAAACGACTTCCCGATATTAACAAGCACGGGAAGATCAACGAGGTCCTCAAGCAAGGGCAAACCATCCTTGTGCAGATCGCCAAGGAGCCCATTTCCACCAAAGGGCCGCGGCTGAGCTCCGAGATTTCTATTCCCGGACGCAACATTGTCCTCATCCCCTTTTCAGACAAAATCTCAGTTAGTTCGAAAATCTCTTCCCAGGAGGAGAAGGACCGATTGAAGAACCTCTTACAGGCCATTAAGCCCCAAAATTTCGGCATCATCGTTCGCACGGTGGCCGAGGGCAAGATGGTCGCAGAACTGGATTCAGAATTACGCTCCCTGGTAAAGAAATGGGAGAAAGCCTTCGAGCAGATCTCGACCCGAAACCTGCCGAAACTTGTGGTTAGCGAACTGAGGCGTGAATCGGCCGTAGTACGTGATCACCTGAACGGAAACTTTGATGGCATCCACATCAGTGATGAAAAGGTTTACGAAGAGATTCGTGACTACATCAGCCAGGTGGCTCCTGAAAAGGAAAAGATTGTAAAGCATTACCAGGGACGCGAACCCATTTTTGAAAAAATGGGGATCTCGAAGCAGATCAAAGCCTCCTTTGGCAAGACGGTGTCGTTCAAACAAGGGGCCTACCTGATTATCGAACACACCGAAGCACTTCATGTGATCGATGTGAACAGCGGAAACCGTTCCCGTTCCTCCAACGACCAGGAGATCAATGCCGTGGAGGTGAATCTCCACGCAGCAGAAGAAATTGCCCGGCAACTCAGGTTGCGCGACATGGGCGGAATCATCGTGGTCGACTTCATCGACATGCACAAACACGAGCACAAGCAAAAGCTCTTTGAGCAGATGAAGGCCTTTATGGCAGAGGACAAGACCAAGCACAACATCCTTCCTTTGAGTAAGTTTGGGCTGATGCAAATCACCCGTCAGCGGGTCAGGCCCGAGATGCACATCGATACGGAAGAAAATTGCCCAACCTGTGCGGGCACGGGCAAGATTCAACCAGCCATCCTCTTTACCGATACCGTGAAGGCCGAATTGGATTTGCTGATCAAGGAAAAGCAGCTCTCCAAGCTTGAGCTTCGCCTGCATCCTTTTGTAGCCAGCTACCTGAAGAAGGGTTTCTTTACTTCGGAAGAGCGCAGGTGGAGCAAGGAGCTGGGTTGTAAGATTCGCATTGTTTCTGCCGACTCCCTGCATCTGATGGAATACCGTGTATTCGATGAGCATGGCAAGGAGTTGCACAGAAAACGGCGTTAGAGGCCAAGGGGGGCCTGTTTTCGCTTCCATAAACCCGGCTTTTGCAAGCCATAAAAGCTAAAAAGGCTGCCTTCGGGCGGTCTTTTTTTGGCTTATGCCCGGATGGTTCAGAGACTTCTGTTGTTTAGCATTGCAGATTGATTCAGGCAGACTATTTTTGCACTATGAAGAAGTTTTTATCGATTGCATTGTTAGCCCTGGGCTGGGCAGCTGTCGGACAGGCACAGGTGGCCGATCCGGTCAGCTGGAATTTTTCAGTAGAGAACATCAAGGGCCTGGAGGCTGAGCTGGTATTCAAAGCCAGCATTGATCTGCCATGGCACATGTATTCGGCTCATTTGCCGGAGGGTGGCCCCATTGCCACCAGGCCCTGGTATAGCGAAACCGATGGTTATGAGCTTATCGGAGACCTGGTGGAGGTGACCAAATCGAAGAGGAAGTTTGATGAAGGCTTCCAGATGGAGCTGGGTACCTTTTCGGGCCGGGCCGAACTCAGGCAGAAGGTCAGGCTCAATGCGGCCGGCAGCCTTAGCATTAAAGGAGAGATAGAGTATCAGGTTTGCAACGATGTGACCTGTCTTCCGCCCAGGACACAGCCCTTTTCATTTGTGCTGAACACCGCGGATGAAGCAGCCCGGGGGCAGCGCTCTGCAGGCCCCGGCACCCCGGAAAATCAACAAGCTGCAGCCGGTGATTCTCCCGCACCCGGGAACCTGGTCCAACATGCCGGTGAGGACGCCGGAAGGGCTTTCGAAGCGGAGGCCGGTAGCGCTTCAGTCCTTTCTGAGGCAGGGGCGGAGTCCCAGAGCGGTGTAGCCGCTGTCCCTGCGCTGGAGGATGAGGCTTCGCTCTGGGGATTCTTTTGGTTGGCCTTCGGGCTGGGGCTCCTGGCTCTGCTCACCCCGTGCGTGTTTCCGATGATTCCCATGACGGTGAGCTTCTTTATGCAGGGAGCCGATAACAAGGCCCGGGGATTCTTTCGCGGCCTTGTCTTTGGAATCTCCATTGTAGCGATTTACACGGCACTCGGCCTCCTTGTTTCGATCTCGAATGTGGGGCCCAACGCTGCCAATGCCCTGAGTACCCATTGGATCCCCAACCTGATTTTCTTTGTCTTGTTCGTGGTCTTTGCCTTTTCTTTCTTCGGAATGTTTGAGCTGGTTTTGCCCTCGAGCTGGGTGAATAAGGCCGACAGCCGGGTTCAGGGCGGAGGTTTTGGGGGCGCCTTTTTCATGGCCCTGACCACCGTACTGGTCTCCTTTTCCTGTACCGGCCCCATTGTGGGAGCCTTGCTTGTCGAAGCTGCGGGCGGACTGGCCCTGAAACCCATCCTGGGGATGTTTGGCTTTGGACTGGCCTTTGCGATACCGTTTACACTCTTTGCCATGTTCCCCTCCTGGTTGAAGGGGCTTCCAAAATCGGGTGCCTGGCTCAATGCGGTGAAGGTCGTACTCGGCTTCATCGTTCTGGCCTTCAGTATGAAGTTCCTGCTGGCACTCGACCCCACGAATAAAGTGCTTACAAGGGAGCTCTACCTGGCTGTCTGGCTGGTTGTATTCTTCCTGCTGGGGATGTATTTTCTCGGAAAGATCAGGTTTTCGCACGATAGCGAGCTGGAGCATGTATCCGTACCCCGGCTTCTGCTGGCCATCGCTACCTTTAGCTTTGTCGTTTACCTTTTCCTGGGGCTCTTTGGCTATGAGCTCAAGCGTATTTCGCCTTTGCTGCCGCCCAAGTCTCCCAACGGGATCGACCTTACTCAGCGATTGTCAGCGGCCCGGCCTCCTGCAGCAACTCCCTTTTTGGCAGAACAGGCAGCATGTATCCCAAAGAAGCACGCGGATCTCTTTCACATGCCCTTTGGGCTTACAGCCTTCTACGATCTCGAAGAGGGCCTGGCCTGTGCAAAGGCATCGGGAAAACCTGTACTGATCGATTTCAAGGGCCATTTCTGCTCGAACTGCAAGAAAATGGAGGCTGGGGTTTGGTCGGATTCCCGGGTATTGGCCCTGCTTCGCAATGAGTTTGTGATTGTGGCCCTCTATACCGATGATCGTACTAAACTGCCAGAGCAGGACTGGTATGTATCTGAGGTTGATGGCAGGGAAAAAAAGACCATTGGCCAGCAAAACATTGATTACGAGATTGCCCGATTCGGAACCAACACGGTTCCGCTTTATGTGTTGATGGATGCCGATGGAAAGGTCCTGAACAGCCCGAAAGGCACCGATCTGGATGTGCAGAGCTACCTGTCGTGGATGAAGGAAGCTCTGTAGCAATTTCTTAAAACTAATGAAGGGCCGACGCTACGGGAGGATGCCGGTGCCGGCCCTTCGGTACTAGAAGCTGCCAAACTTAAAGGTGAGCCCGGCGTTCCATCCCATCAGGGCATCTTTGGAGACATTCCTGAGCTGGATGTCTGAGGTATAGCGGTAGGTCCCGAACACAGACATGCGAAAGAAGCGGATCAGGTTTAATTCAAGTTCAAGCCCGGCTTCTGCGACAAAAAAGACAGCCGCATCTTCTACATAGCTATCATAGCCGAAGTTGTGCCAGCTTGAGAAGCTGTAGCTTGAATTTGCGACGCCGCCTGCACCCAGCAGGATCGGAAATGCAAGGTGTACAGGGAAGCTTCCCAGCAGGATGGGTTCCATAATGAGTCCTCCATAGCCCCCTGCAAGCGAATAGTTCGCATTAGCAATCTGGATGGGATCGTTCACAAAGCCATAGCCCCCGAGGCCCAGGCCAAAGCCATGTCCGATTATCCATTCGCCGCGTCCTCCCATAAGGAGAGCGTCCCGGCCATTGATGCTGGTGTAGCCTATACTCAGGGCGCCATAGCCTCCGCTTCCCGACCGGGGATCGAAGATGGTTCTGACTTCACCGGGGTGCCGTTCCTGTAAGATCGGTTTTGGAGCCTCAGGCCTGGCTTCTTCGTTGATTTCGGTTTTTGTGGCTCTTGGTTCTGCATCGCCCTCCTGTGAAATGAGGACAGGGCTTGAAAGGATGCCCAAGAGCACTGCAAATGCAAGTTTTCTCATTGCTTTATTATGTTTGTTGGACAAATTGTTATTTGCTTGATTCGTTTGGTTTGGGGCTTGTCTCATGCTTGTGAACAGTTTTACGTTTCCTGGCTGTTTCGGTTTAAAACCGGTAGCGAATGCAAAGGCCCAAATCCCAGAAATTCAATCCGAATATCCTGGCGAGTGAGATCTCCATGTGTGGCTGAAAGCTTATGCCCACGGAGACGGGGACATCAATCAGCTGGTAATCGATACCGAGATAGCCGCCAAAACCAGCAACCGGTGTAAAGACTTTGCGTCCAAAGTAAACCTCCCTCAATAGAGTTCTGTAGCTATCGGTAAAGTAGAATCCGACATGGGCGCCAAAGCCGTAGATGAAGTCCCAGTTGCCCGTGCGGTCCATGCCAATCGAACGGTGACTTTGGCGATAGAGCGAGAAAACGCCCCCGCTGTTCCTGTAGGAAAGCTGGGCTTCATAGGAAAGTGTTTCATCCAGTCTGACCCGAAGGTTGAAACCAGAGCTGATGCCACCACGCAGGCCTGCTTCCCTGAGCGGGCTTTGGGCCTGACCAGGGCTTGCAACGGAGAGGAACAGGAAGAAAGAACACAGCTTCATTACAGCTGTGGCCAGATCGTCTGAGTGCCTGATCTTATTCATGATACGAGTTAAAAGCGAGGTTGATAAAGCATTTTTGCAGGGCATCAATCCTGAGCTTTCCTTCTGCTGTTCCTGTCCCCATTTTACCGCTAGTCTGTAAATGGTCCTTGCCATTGCGGCCGGACTGGGACTGAACCCCCTCTACAGGCAGGTGCAGTATGGCTCTTTCATGGTGGAGAATATCGAAGCTGAAAGCTTGTGAGGGATTGAATTTCAGGTTCAGATCGGTGTACGACGATTCGATGAAGACATTGCTGAATCCGGATTCGATCCGGGCGATGTTCAGTTTCCCGTAGTTCATGTAGATGTCGACCTCGCGGCGGAAGTCCTGGATGTGGATTTGCGTGAAACTGCTTTTGCCGTAGAAGTATTCAACGGCTTTGAACTTGAGCCTGTCGCGCCGGGAGTCCATTTTCAGCACCTTTATACTTTCGGCACTCAGCTTGGATGAGCGGCTTTTGATGTCGAGTTGGTTTACCTTGCCCAGGCTGAGGTCGGAGTAGGATAGTTGCAGTGTGGAGGATCCAAGTGAGTTGATCATGCCGTTTGCAAAGCTTAGCTTAAGTTGGGCAATTCCATCCATCCGATTGGCCTTCAGAGCTCCATTCGAGAGCGTAATATCGGTTTGTCCGTCGAGCTCATCTATGTAGATGTCTCCAAATTTATTGTCGAGTGTTACATCGAGGTAGGCAGGTGCATGGATGGTATAATTGATTTCCATGCGTTTGTTTTCGCCGGTAAGGGTATGGCCTACGGATCGCAATTCTGATGCAATGCGGCCACTTTCGCTTTCAATTTTCGTTTTCACGATGATGTAGCTCCTGGTTCCACTGAAATCGATGCGAACATCCTCTTTCAGCTTTCGGAGTTTAGCCTTACTCGATTCGCTGAGGTAGATGGAGGCTTCGATACGAAGCGAGTCCTTTTCCCAGGTGTTGATTTCGATGCTTCCGTATTTATTCTGCAGCTCAAGCGTACTTTCCCGGTCAAGCTCAAAACTGCGCTCGACCCGTTGATGATCAGTATAGGCCTGTGCCTGTGCAACACCTGGCAGCAGAAGGCTTAGCACCGTCAGCAGGAGAGGCATCAGCGGGGAGGGCCTGTATGCACTAGAGTGCATATGCATCGCTTTTTTCATAGTCTTGGTTCTCCTTTTCTTTTAATTGCAGCAGCAAGTCTTCCAGGATTTCCAGCTTCACCCTGTAATTCAGGATCATGGCCTCGATAACCTCGGGATTGGAAGCGTTGTCTTTCAGGTCATCCTTCAGCTCGGCATAGACCTGGTCCAGTTCCTTCATATCGCTTTGCAGCATCAGGGCTGCTTCCTGGTCGGCAGCCAGATAGGGACGGAGTTCTTCATAGCGGAGTGCCAGGACCTGGGTATAGTACTGCTCACTTTCCTCTATTTCCCGGTAGATCCCCGATTCGGCTGATGCACCCTGTTGAGACCTGACTTTGAGGAAGTAGAGCCCTGCACTTGTGCCCCCGAACAGCATGGCCACTGCTGCGGCGATGCTGAGCCAGCGCAGACGCTTTCGCCGGGGCCGAATCATCATCGGTTCGGGATGAATCTTCATCCAGATGGAGGGATCGGGTTCGCGCCGATCAAAATCGGCCCGGTGCTGTACAACGAATTCTTCCAGTCTGTCACTCATGGCACATCTGTTTTTCTGTATTCATGCTTCAGCAGCATGGCTTTCATCTTTTTTTTCGCTCTCAGGAACTGGCTTTTTGAGGTCGATTCGCTGATGCCAAGAATCTCGGCAATCTCCTTGTGATCGTAGCCCTCAATCAGATAGAGGGAGAAGACCACACGGTAACCTTCGGGCAGCTTTTCCATGGCCTGCATGACCTGGCCCAGTTGCAATCTGCTTTCCCCATAGTCCACATCCTCATCTTCATCGGAAGAATCGGCATGTTGATCGGTGTAAACCAATTCGACCCGCTTCTTTTTCAGATGGTTGATACAAGTGTTCACCACAATGCGTTTCAACCATGCCCCAAAGGAGGACTCGAATCTGAAAGAACGCAACTTGCCGAAAGCATAGCTAAAGGACTCCTGTAGCAGGTCTTCGGCCTCTTCCTGAACATTGGTCATCCGGTAGCAAATGTTGTACATGGCCTTTGAATACAGGCTGTACAGCTGGTATTGCGCACGGATATCACCCTGCATGCACGATTCAATCACATCCCTGTGTATGTCCTCGTATTTTGTCGTCAAAGTTTCAGGCTTTCAAAGGGAAAGACAAGCCAATCGTAGTTGGGTTGCATATAAGATGAAAAACAGCTTACTGCGCAAGCCCTTTGCCGTTTTAGGCGATATGGGCCTGAAGGATTTCGGCCATGTAAATGCGGTGAAAATCGCCCTTTGCATAGTGCTTTTCGGGCACCTCGGCGAGGCGGAAGTTTTCCCTCTTCAGATCGTCCACATAAACCGTCCTGCATTCCATAATGAGCCGGGCTTCGGAAAAGGCGATGTTTCCTTTGTCTGTTTCCAGGGGAGTGAGTCCGGTTTCGGCTGCTTTGTCACAGTCCCGGCCCGAATGGGAACCACAGAACTGCAGGGCAGACCGGTATTCTTCTGTGAAGAAGGAGAGACTGAAACCGGGGAAGCGTTCCATGAAGCCGAAGGTGTGTCTTTGCGGCCTGACATAGGCAATTGCCACCGGCTGGTTCCAGAGGATGCCCATGTGCCCCCAGCTTGCCGTCATGGTGTTGTAGTTGCCGGCCTGTCCTGCCGTTAACAGCATCCAGTCCTTGTCCAGGAGTTTGAAAACATTGTCATTGAGTTCCTTCGGGTCGATGTTTTTAAAGCCTTGCATTTTTTGCTGTGTTATTTGCGTATAAACCGGATCAGCAGACTGTAGAGCAGAAGAATAAGGGAAAGAAATACCGATACTCGTCCAATGTAGTCGCCGTGTCGGGTGTAGAAAGTCAGCTGCTCATTTTTGTGCAGTATTGCTTTGATTCCTCCACGCTTCCACCAACCGAGGCGCTCAATCTCCCGGCCCCGCTGGTCGATCAGTGAGGAGATGCCCGTATTGGCGCTTCGGGCAATGCTCCGCCGGTTTTCAATGGCCCGTAAGTGGGCGAAGTCGTTGTGCTGCTTGTGTCCGGGGGTGTTCTTCCACCAGCCGTCGTTGGTGATGATGAAAAGGAAGTTTGCACCGGCGTCCTTCACATACCCGGTAACGAATTCGGAAAAGACCGATTCCCAGCAAATGACCGGCCCCACTCTTGTGCCGTCCTGGGGGGAGGCAAAGGTGCTGCGCTCCTTCTGGGTTCCATGGCTGCGGAAGGTGCCCCCCAGCCTGACGGTAAGCTTTTCGAGAAAACCCAGGAGCCGGGCATGGGGCATGGTTTCGACGCCGGCTACCAGCAGCGATTTGTGATAGACCGGAATCTGACTTGTGCTGTCGAGCTGGAAGGCCGTGTTAAAACTGTCGTAGCGTTCGTTGCTGTTCCCGATCGGGCGGCAGGTTTCCGTAAAGCTGGAGGGCTCACTGTAGAGCCTGTAGGTGGTGGCCCCGATCACCAGTTTTGCATTGGGATAGTTGCTTAGAAAGGCGTAAAGCTGCCGGACATCTTCGTGGAGCTGCATGCGCTCTTCCCATATCCCACTGTTAAGAAAGGTTTCGGGCCCGACGATGTAGTCAGTTTCGGGGCCGCAGAGAGAATCGGCCACGGCCAGCAGATGTGCGGTTTGCAGCGATTGAGGCATGTCATTGAACTTCAGGTAGGGGTCGATGTTGGGTTGCAGGACAAGGACCTCGTAGCCCTTGCCCTTCTCTTCATAGCTGTAAAAGCGAAGCAGGGAGGCCGAAATCGGGATGATTAGCAGGAGCAGCGTCAGCAGGAGCAGCGACTTGTTGTCTGCGTAAAAGGCTTTTATTTTCGCCGCATTAGTTGCTTTACTAAGCTGTTTCCGCCTGCCTGTTTCCACAAAATACGCACTGAGCCGGAAGACGAGCAGGTTGGTGAGCAGGATCCAGAGCGATCCTCCCAGGGGCCCCGTCAGTTCGTACCACTGCACCAGGGCCGGTTCTTTGGCAAAGCTGTTTCCGAGGATGAGCCAGGGGAAGTTGATCTGGGCCCTGAGGTAGAGGAATTCGAAACACAGCCAGAAGAAGAGGAATGAGCTATAGCCAAGCCGCTTTCCTGTCCGCCTTTTAACCAGGTGAAATGCCCAGAATACCAGGCTCATATAGCCGGCATTTACGACGATGGAGGCGATGATGCCAACCCAGGTGGCCCAGTAAACCCAATAGGTTGTCATTGCCACAAAGAGGGCAAAACTCAGGAGGGCCCAGGGCAGCAGCCGGGCCTTTTGTCCCGCAGCCTTTTTTTCGGCCACATCCTGCTCGATCAGGAGGAGGGGCACAAAGGCGACCAGCCCAAAGAGGCCGTTGCCCCACTGGAAAAAGGGGATGGACAGGAGCAGGGCCGCCAGTATGGAAAGGAGAAGGAGGGTCGGTTTCTTCATTTCAATAACACTTGTTTGGTGAAAACCAAGAGGTTCGGGTAAAGAGGCCCGGGCCTCATCACCGCGCCTCATACGCTTGAGCCCGGGCAAGTTAGCTAATTTTCATGACTGGGTGGGTTTTTTCATGAGGCTGAACCTATAAAAAAACGAGAAAGGCTTTATCATGCCGACTTTCCTTATCTTTGTGCCACGACCAAACGCTTACTGCATTGAAGCTTATAGAGACCGATGAGTTTATGAAGGCGGCGCGCCTGAACCGGATTGGCGGGGCGAGTGCTGCGAAGGTGTTAATGACTGTGCTGAGGATCAATAAGATGAACCGGCTCTATGAGGAGCTGAGCCAGTATAGCGGGATAGCATTTATTGATAAGCTGATCGAGAAACTGCAACTCGAGTTTGAGGTGAGTGAGGAAGAGCTGAAGAAGATTCCTCAATCGGGGCCTTTTATCACGGTGTCGAACCATCCCTTTGGCGGCATTGATGGCATGCTGCTGGTTAAGGTCCTTTCCGGGGTAAGGCCGGATATCAGGGTGATGTCGAATTTTGTGCTGAACAAGATTGAACCGGTTTCGGAATACATGTTACCGGTCGACCCCTTTGAACGAAGGAAGGATGCGGTATCGAGTCTGGGTGGCATCAAGATGGCCCTGGCGCATCTTGAAACGGGAGGTGTGCTGGGGATCTTCCCTGCCGGAGAAGTATCCAGTTATAACGAGGACAACTACGGGATTAGCGACCGGGAATGGCAGTACCCGGCCATGAAGATGATTAAACGGGCGAAGGTGCCGGTGGTGCCGGTCTATTTTCAGGGTTCCAATTCCAGGCTCTTTCACATCCTGGGTCTTATTCACCCCGCCCTGCGTACGGTGAGGCTGCCCGCTGAGGTTTTTAACAAGAAACACAAGAAGATTCGTATTCGCATTGGTACACCTGTTTCGGTGAAGGAGCAGGACAGCATTAGTGACATCAGTACCTATGGCCGTTTTTTACGGGCCCGGACCTATGCCCTGGGGTCGGCCCTGGAGGTGCGGAAGTTTTTCCGGCCCAGGATCAATCGCAGCGCACATGTGGAGGAAGTTATTGCGCCGGTCGGGACCTCCCTGCTGGAGCAGGAGGTGGAAGCCATCAGGGACGACTACAGCCTCTTTTCCAGCGATCAGTTCGATGTTTTTTGCTGCCCGAGTACCGAGATTCCCCATATTATGAATGAGTTGGGGCGGCTTCGCGAGCTCACCTTTCGAGCGGTGGGAGAGGGGACTAACCGCTCCATGGATATTGATGAGTACGACCTTTACTACAACCAGCTTTTTGTCTGGGACAATGAAGCCAGGCGGATTGTGGGGGCCTACAGGGTGGGGAAGGGGGCCGAAATCCTCAGACGCTACGGGATCAAGGGGTTCTATCTGCAGAGCCTCTTCCGGATGAATAAGAAGTTTATTCCTATCCTGAAGCAGAGCCTTGAGTTGGGCCGTTCTTTTATCGTGGATGATTACCAGCGCCGGCCCCTTCCCCTCTTTCTGCTCTGGAAAGGCATTCTTTACTTTATTTTGAAACACAATGAGTACCGCTACCTGATCGGGCCGGTGAGCATTAGTAATAATTTCTCCGAGTTCTCCCGGGGATTGATTATGCAGTACATCCGGGCCCGTAATTTCGACCCCAAACTGGCCAGTTATATCAGGCCGAGGACCAGGTTCAACGTGCCGGGCTTCAATGTCGATGAGGAAATCATTCTGGAGCGAAACGACGATTTGAATAAGTTCGATCGCTTCATAAAGGAGGTGGAGCCCAACGACTATACCATGCCCATTCTGCTGAAACGCTACCTGAAGCTCAATGGCCGGATTATTGGCTTCAACCTCGACCCCAAGTTCAATGACGCCCTTGATGGGTTCCTGGTACTCGACCTCTTCGATGTGCCTGTGGAAACCATCGCCAGCCTGTCTAAGGAGATTCAAGACGACTCCATACTGGAGCGTTTTATGGCCGGAAAACATGAGGGAGAGAAGGGAACAGTCTGACCACTAAACCAATACAATATGAAGAACTTTATGAAATCTGTCAGCCTGGCTTTTGGTATCGTTTCGTTTGCCGTTTTATGTACGGCTTGCACAGCCGGAGCCGATGAACAAAGCTATCCGGAAGCCGGTGTTGCCAGCCCCGAGTCCCAGGGCATCTCGTCCGAGGCCATTCTGGCCTTCATTGATGCACTGGAAGAACAACAGCCCGATGCGATCCACAGCCTGATGATTCGCAGGAACAATAAGGTGGTGGCGGGTGGCTGGTGGACACCATACCGGGCCGAAAGTCCCCATTTGCTCTGGTCGCTGAGTAAGAGTTTTACCTCCACGGCCATTGGTATGGCGCAGGACGAAGGCCTGCTCAGCATCAACGACCAGGTGATCTCCTTCTTTCCGGAAGACTGCCCTGAGAATCCTTCTCATAATCTGGAGTCTATGCGTATCAGGGATTTACTTCGGATGAACACCGGCCACAAGTCGGAGCCCAGTTGGCGTGCTGCCGGGGATGGCAGCTGGCCTGCTGCCTTTCTCTCCTATGATGTACCTTTTAAGCCGGGTACGCGCTTTCAGTACAACAGCATGGCGACCTATATGTGCTCGGCCATTCTGCAGAAGGTCACGGGCGAGACCACCCTGGACTACCTCACTCCCCGTTTGTTCGAACCGCTTGGGATCGAAAAGCCGACCTGGGACAGCGACCCGAATGGTGTTTCGGCCGGTGGCTGGGGTTTGAGTCTGCGTACAGCGGATATTTCCAAATTTGGCCAACTGCTGCTCCAAAAAGGCATGTGGGAGGGCAGGCAGCTTGTCTCCGAAGCATGGGTTAAGGAGGCAACCAGCCTGCAGACCTGCAACGGGAGCAATCCCGATAGCGACTGGGACCAGGGCTATGGTTACCAGTTCTGGCAGTGCCGCTATGGGAATTATCGGGGAGATGGCGCTTTTGGCCAGTTTTGCGTGGTTGTCCCCGCACATGATGTGGTGGTTGCCATTACATCGGGCTCAAGCAATCTGCAGGGCATTCTGGATATCATCTGGGACACCCTTCTCCCGGCTATGGAAACCGAAGCCCTGCCTGAGAATCCCGAAGCGCTGGAGGCCCTTGAGAAGAGGCTTGACGGTTTGGCGCTCAGCACGATAGAGGGAGAAGAAACACAGGCAGGCGCCATGGGTAATGAGCTCTCCGGCCTGTATGCGATTGAGGAGAATGCTTTGGGAATCGTGTCACTTGCGCTCGATTTGGAATCTTCTCCCATCGAACTGACTGTGGAAACAGCTGAAGGCGAGTTCCATCTGCCGGTGGGCTACCAGAACTGGGAGGACGCTCTCTTTCCCTGGCCGGGCCTGACCAGCCAAAAGGTGGCCGTACAGGGAGCCTGGACCTCGGCCAATGTACTGGAGCTGAATCTACAGTACTACGAGTCGCCCCAGTCCATGAAGTGGACACTGCAATTCGGGGAGGAGGGCCTCAATTTCAGCGCCGACAGCCGGGCTGCCTTTGGACCACGTAAATTAGTGTATGCAAAGGGTAAACGGAAATAGTTAGCCCACAGGCACACTATCCCCTGAAACGGGCAGCAACTGCTTTCCAGTCGATTACATTCCAAAATGCGGCAATATAATCGGGGCGGCGGTTCTGGTAGTTCAGGTAGTAGGCGTGCTCCCAAACATCGATGTTCAGCAGGGGAGTACCCTGTACCTCGGCGACATCCATGAGCGGATTGTCCTGGTTCGGGGTCGAGCTTACCGCGAGGCTGCCATCGGCTTTTTGCACGAGCCAGGCCCAGCCGGAGCCGAAGCGGGTGGCTGCAGCAGTCGAAAAACGCTCCTTAAAGGCATCAAAAGAACCGAAGGCCTTGTTGATGGCTTCGAGCAGGGCCCCCTCGGGCATGCCTCCGGCATTGGGGCCCATGATGTCCCAGTAAATATTGTGGTTGTAGAAGCCTCCGCCATTGTTGCGGACAGCTGCCGGGGCCGAACCAATGGAGGCAAAAATCTCCTCGATACCTTTACCATCGAACTCCGAAGCTTCCGTCGCCTTGTTGAAATTGGCTGTATAGGCGGCATGGTGCTTGGAATGATGGATCTCCATGGTACGTGCGTCAATATGGGGCTCGAGTGCACTGTAGTCGTACTTTAAGTCTGGTAATTGAAAAGTCATCGAATAGGGTTTTTAAGTGTTTAGCAAGCGATCTGCTATGGATGCAGATCATTCTGTTTGTAAGGCTTAACAACAAGCCCGGGCTTTTGTTCACCGGCTTGTTAGGGCGGGGCCGGGTCTTGTTCCCGGCTTGTTTCGTTGATGTTGGGCATTTTTCCCTGCGCCTGTTTAGTCAGGCCCGGGCTTTTGTTCACCGGCCTGTTAGGGCGGGGCCGGGTCTTGTTCCCGGCTTGTTTCGATGCTATTGGGTATCTTTCCCTGCGCCTGTTTAGCCAGGCCCGGGTTTTTATTCGCCGGCCTGTTGTGAAACATCCCGCTTCCCGGTGATTCCTTGCAAAACATGAGAATTGCTAGTGTTTTTGAGTGTTTCAATTGCGTTCTTGGATGGCAGAGCTGTTGTAGAATATGTAGGGCCTCAGGGCTGAAGCTCATAAATTTACGGGCGGGAGCCAGGGCGCTTTCCCCGGATTGAAAAGATAAACAGATCACACAAAAAAGGAAGAGATATGTCGAAAGGATTTTATACCGTACCGGTTGCGATGAATGAGCCGGTTATGAACTATGCACCGGGTAGTCCCGAGCGCGAATCATTGAAGAAGGAGATTGAACTGCTTCGATCGCAGGTTCTGGACATTCCCATGGTGATTGGTGGTGAAGAGGTCAGGACGGGCCACAAGGTGGAGATCCATCCGCCCCACGACCTGAAGCATCTGCTGGGGCACTTCCATGTGGGGGATGCCAGTCACGTAAAGCAGGCCATTCATTCGGCGATCGGGGCCAAAGAAAAATGGGCCGCCCTTTCCTGGGAGCATCGTGCATCCATTTTCCTGAAGGCTGCGGATCTTATTGCAGGGCCTTATCGCCATCGCATCAATGCGGCCACCATGCTGGGGCAGTCGAAGAATGTTTACCAGGCCGAGATCGACAGCGCCTGTGAGATGATCGACTTCCTGCGCTTCAATGTGCAATACATGAGTGAAATCTATGAGCAGCAGCCCGAGTCCTCCGAGGGCGTCTGGAACCGTGTTGAGCAGCGTCCGCTCGAGGGCTTTGTTTTTGCACTCACCCCCTTCAATTTTACGGCCATTGCAGGCAATCTGCCCACAGCCCCCGCTATGATGGGGAATACGGTGGTTTGGAAATGCTCCAATACCCAGGTTTATTCGGCCAAGGTCCTGATGGACGTCTTCATTGAGGCCGGCGTTCCGGCCGGGGTCATTAACCTGGTCTTTGTTTCCGGACCGGTTGCAGGAAACGAGGTTTTCAGTCACCCCGCTTTTGCCGGCATCCATTTCACCGGTTCAACAGGGGTTTTCCGGCACATCTGGAAAACCATAGGGGACAATATCCACCGCTATAAGTCCTATCCCCGCATAGTTGGTGAAACCGGTGGCAAGGACTTTGTCTTCGCCCATCCGAGTGCCGATGTTGAGGCCCTCGTCGCCGGCCTTGTTCGCGGAGCCTTTGAATACCAGGGGCAGAAATGTTCTGCGGCTTCCAGGGCCTACATCCCGGAAAGCCTCTGGCCCGAGGTTCACAAGCGGCTCGAAGCCATGATTAAAACCATTAAAAT
Source organism: Bacteroidota bacterium (assembly GCA_002748055.1). GTDB lineage: Bacteria > Bacteroidota > Bacteroidia > Bacteroidales. The sequence continues at coordinate 31,528 of PDRI01000025.1, forward strand.
GGGCCCGACCGAAGACTTCAGCAATTTCTTCAATGCGGTTATCGATGAGGTTTCCTTCGACAAGCTGGAAGGGTTTATCTCGCGTGCAAAGGACGATAAGGATGCCGAGGTCATTATTGGTGGGGGCTGCGACAAGTCGCTTGGCTACTTCATCGAGCCCACCGTCATACTGGCCAGCGACCCGCACTATGTGACCATGGAGGAAGAGCTCTTTGGCCCGGTACTCAGCATTTATGTTTATCCCGACGATCAGATTTGTGAAACCGCCGAGCTGCTCAACGAAACCTCGATCTACGCCCTTACCGGAGCCATCTTCTCACAGGATCGCTACGCCATTGAATGCCTGACCAAAAAACTGAGTGATGCAGCCGGGAATTTCTACATCAACGACAAGCCCACCGGTGCAGTAGTGGGACAGCAGCCCTTTGGCGGGGCGCGCGGTTCGGGAACCAATGATAAGGCCGGTTCCATGGTCAATCTGCTGCGCTGGGTAAGCCCAAGAACGATTAAGGAGAATTTTGTTCCGCCGAAGGACTATCGCTATCCTTTCATGGATGAAGCCTAGGCCTGCGGCATGGCCCATGTTGAAAAAACGCCTTCATTCGGGAGGCGTTTTTTTATAGTTTTGAAGCATGAAAGCCTTTCTGCGGAAGCTCTGGCCCTGGCTCAGAAACAAGTACTTTCTCACCATCACCATTTTTGTGGTGTGGATGTTGTTTTTCGACCAGAACAACATGCTGGACCGCTTAAAAATGCGCTCGGAGATCAGGCAGCTCGAGGCCGAAAGGAGCTTTTACCAGGAACAGATCAGGCATGATTCGACACGAATACAGGAGCTCACTACCGATCGCGAGAACCTGGAGAAGTATGCACGGGAGCAGTTCCTTATGAAAAAAGCGGGTGAGGATGTGTTCCTGGTGGTGGAACAGGCAGACGGTCGAGATGCCGGTAAATAGACAGTAGTTCGGTGCAGGCAGATGGCAGGGTTCCGGTTCCGGCAGCCTTCAGTCCTCCGGCCCCGCCAGTTTTTGGTCCTCCGACTCCGCCAGCTGTCAGTCCTCCGGGGCCGCCAGCTGTTCGTCCTCCGGCCCCCATCTTCAGCAATCTTTCAACAGCCACTTCCTCGACAGCCTGGTCGGGATAGCCTCTCTCCCTGGCAAAGTGCAGAAATTTCATGATTCTGAACATGTTGAACCAGCGCCAGAAGCGGCCCGAAAAGGCCTCTGCGCTTGCCGCGTTTGCGCGCATCCGGGCAAGGGCGGCATCAAAACCCTGCAAGACCAGGAAATCGGACAGAATCGGCGACAGAGAGGGAAGGGGATTCCCTTTGTAGAGCCTCTCCCTGTCGGAAAAAAGGGGGTTCAGCATGGCAAAGGGGGCGGAATGATAACTGCGCAGGGGGGTGTGCAACTGCGCCCTCAGCGCCGGCCCGGTTCCGAAGGGCACCCGGTCTGAGGTACGGGACGAGGGGACAACCCTTGTTCCGGTGCAGCTGTTAAAGCGGCCACGTTGTGCAATCTTCTGGATAAAGTAGAAGTCCTCTCCGCCCTGCCGGCGGTTCATGCCGCCCTCGAGGGCATAGACCTCTGCGCGCACGGCGAATGCAGATCCCAGGGTATGGTATGCGTGGGGGAAGCCGGTAGAGCGCAGCGACCAGAGATAGTAGCGAAGGTGAAGTTCGTAACGGGCAATGGCCAGATAGATTTCGGGGGGAAGGTCTTCACCAAACGGGTCCCCGGCGGCCTGAAGGGGGTGTTCGAAATAGATCGAACAGCCTTCGGTTTTGGATCCCTCTTCGCCAAAGAAATGCTGATGCAGGGCCTGCAGGTAGTTTTGATCCACGACGCTGTCCGCATCAAGGGAAACAATGAGTCCCCGGGGCTGCCCGATTTGGTCGAAGCGCCGGACTGCCTCATCCATGAGAATCTTCCGGGCGCTTCCGACCCCGGCCTCTTTCTTTCCGAAACCATGATCGAGCCAGAGGTGGAAGTCGATGAAGGGATGGGGGTGGGCACGAATCCATTCCCGGGTTTCGAGCAGACAGCTTTGGTTAAGGGAAAGGACCTCTTCCCTGTCATCGGCCGCTGCGTTGATCAGGATGAGGACCTCGCAATGAAAGGAAGGCCTGTGCTGTGCCGGTCGTGTGCAGCTGTATAAAGAATCCAGGCATCTGTCGAGCCTGGCTTCTTTGTACACCGGTATGGTGACAATAACAGCTGTGTTTTCGCGGGGGGGCTGCCCGATTAGTTTGTTGCGCAGGGCGGCCTTTTGCAGGTAGCCTTCCCCGAAGCCCACTACTTACTCTCTTCGGTTTCGCTGGTGTATTTCTCATTCAGCCCGTCCACTACATCGTCTGTAATATCGAAGGACCTGGCGCCATAGATCAGGTTTCCCCCGAAGGAGTAGGAATAGACGTAGTGGTAGCCTTTGGCCTCGCTGAGTTCGGCCACATACTGCTCAATCATATCGAGCATCTTTCTGTTTTTTACCAGTCCTTCTTCCTGGAGTTGAGCCATGTACTGGTTCTGCAGTACCTGGAGATTCTGCTCCTCGGAGGCCAGCTGCTCCTCCAGCTGTTTGGCTTCGTTACGGGTCACCAGTCCACGCTGGATCTTGTACTTGGCATCCTGTACACTCTGGTAAAAGTTTTCGGTTTTACCGGCAAAGTCGGTTTCCAGTTGGGTCTGCTTCTGGCCAAGTTCCTGCTGGTATTCGAAATAGAGGTTCCAGTTGGCCATCACAGAATCCATATTGAAATAGGCAATCCTGATGTCTGAAGCTTCAATGCCTGCAGATGAGCTGTCGGCCGTTCCGGTGCTCTCTTTTTGCGTTCCATCCGAGAAGTGAAGGATGAACAGAACAACAACGGCTGCTGTGAGGAGGGCTGTACTTACAATGTTTCCAGTTTTCATCTTGATCGATATGCTTTGTTTGTCGGGCAACAAATATAGCAGAAAAGTTTAAATCGGACGCTGATATTCATGGACTTCCTGACATAAAGAACGGATCAACGTAAGCCGTGTCCCCCCTCCCGTTTCTAAACAGGGCATCGTAGGTTCAGGGGAGGGGGGCCTTTTCCTTCAGCGGGTAGTCTTTCCGATAGTAAAGGGCTGTTTCCCGAATAACACTTTCCAGGTCCTGAAGGGGCCGGCCAAGTGCCTTACTTAGTTTTTCGCCGGAAAAACGGGAGGTGGTAAATGCCGAGCGGGCCTGTTCCCGTGTAATGTGCCTGGGCAGGCCAAAGAGGCTCAGGAAGGCATCGAGGCCTGCAAGGATGCTCAGCTGCCGGGCCGAGACCGACCGGAATGGTCTATCCATTCCGAGGGCAGAGGCGATTTGTTCAAAGACCTCTTTGTAGGAGGCATTTGCGGCATTTACGATGAAGCGTTCACCCGTAAGCCCTTGTGCTGAAAGCCAGATCATGGCTGAAACCACATCTTTTACCCCCACAAAGCCCGTGGTACCGGGAGTGGCGTATCGAAGCCCCCCGGCCACCCGGTGGAAGATGGACGAGCTGCCTCCTTTTGTCCAGAAACCGGGGCCGAGAATGACTGTCGGATTAACGATGGCAGCGGGCAGGCCTTCCTCAATCGCACGCCAGACCTCCATCTCCGACATGAACTTTGAGTGTCCGTAGGCGGAGCTGTCTTTTTCCCGGGACCAGATCATGCTTTCATTGGCCGGGATATCATCGGGTGAGGAACCGATGGCCGATGAAGAGGATACGTGGAGGAAGTGCTCAAAGCCATTGTTGAAAGCCGCATCCAGCATGTTGATGGTGCTGTTGAGATTGAAATGGAGCATGGGCTTTCTTTGGGCCCTCTCGAAGCTGACCATGCCGGCACAGTGGAAGGCGCGTTTTCCTCCGGCCAGCGCTTCCCTCAGATCGAAGGGGTCGAGCAGGTTGCAATCCCGCCATTCGATCTGTTCGAAAAGCGCACTGTCGCCGTAGTAATCAAAGACCTGTTTTACTCCGGTCAGATCGGCGCTGCTGCGTTTGAGGGCCCTCACCGGCCGGCCTTCGGAGAGCAGGGCATGTAGCAGATGGGAACCCAGAAAGCCGCTTGCACCGCTGACCACGTTCAGGCCCTTTGGCTTGTCCGGGCTTTTCTCAACACCCGGTCTCTTTGAGGCCCGCATCTCCTTCGGCCTGTCCGGGCTCTTTGTTTGTTTCGTGCTGCTCATGCCGACCTTGCCCTTTTAAAGAGGATGTTGCAGATGGCCATCCAGAAATAGCGGCACTGGGTGCGGAGGGGGTGTTTCTCGAAGGACTCAAGATAGCGCATCTCAGAGTCCTGTATTTCGTCCAGGGTTTTGGGTAAATCGGCGTAGAAAGGCGGGATGAGGCCGGGTTTGTACTTTACCCGTTTCTCCTGCAATTCCTTGGAATAGAGGCTGAAATAATGCGCACTTATGGGGCGTACACCCACAAGCTTCAGATCGCCCCGAAACAGATTAATGATCATCGGAATTTCATCGATCCAGAAGCGGCGCAGCACAGCCCGTGACGGGGAGATGCGAAAATCGTGCCTGAACTTTCCTCCGGCATCCAGCCGGTTTTGTTTGTGGACATAGTCCTGCAGGTATTCGGCAAAAGGGTACATGGTTCGCAGCTTGTAGACCTTGATGATCTTCCCTCCCTTGCCCACTCGTTTCAGCGAGATAAAGGGACCATAGGTCGGGTTAATATCAAAGGCCGGGGCTTTGACCCGGCGGACATGGAAGAAATAGCTTCCATTGATGAAGCGGTCCTCTACCACCTCGAATCCACAGGCATAGAGCCGTCCAAGTACCTCGGCCCGGGTCAGCACCCGGTTATTTCCGCGGGTCAGGAAGAAGTAAATGCCACGCGTGGGATAGAACTTTGGGAACACCCTTTTAATGATGTAGTCGACGGTGTAGGCCATCCAGTTAAGCACGGGAGGGTACTTTCGGAGGATGCGCTTTTTCCGCAGGTTGGATGTTTCGGCACAGCCGATGAAACTCCCTCCGTTGGACAGTTTGTGATTTACCGCTTCGAAGAAACGGGTGAGCTGCCGGATATCGTTGATACGTTGGATATTGACAATGGTATTGAAGTGCTTGTCGGGCTGGTTGAGAATATTGAAACGGGTTGCGGTGGAGATGATCAGGTTTTTTCGGTCGCTCAGATCGACGCGTTCCTCAATATAGCGGGCCCCTTTGTCTCCGCACTCCTCTGCAATGGCCTGTCGCAGCATTCCGGTATCGTTTCGCAGCGCGCTATGCACCACTGCTTGCCGTATCCGTCGCTTATCGGAGGCTGTCGGAGGTTGTTCAAGGAAGGCCGAGGCAGCATCGTATTCCTGGGAGGCGATGAGGTAGGTGTAGAGGGTGAAAAAGGCCATTTCTACCATGGTGGCCACCCCGAAGGTGCCAAAGACCATCATTCTCGAATAGTAGGTCGTGTTAAAGGCGTAGATGATGAAAGAGACGAAGGCCAGGGCCAGGAGGTTTGGATAGATAATTTTGCGCAGAAGGAAGGTCGGCTTCTCGCGTCGTCCGATATGGTATTTCTTCAGGTAAAAAGAACTCCAAATCCAGAGAAAGAGTATGACTCCGAATCCCAGGAGGTATTTTGTCGACAGGTAGGACACCATTACAGGCTTCATGGAAGCCATCAGCATAAAGGCTCCGGAAAAGATGAAAAGGTCAATAATAATTAGGCCAGCCCGGGGACGGTTCATGTAAGGTTTAATATGGCGTGAAAATATAAAGAATTCTTCAATCTGGGGTTCGAAAATATTCACGGAGTGCTTCCGCGGAAGCGAAGGGGAAGGATAATTTCCTATCTTCGTAAGTATGAAGCAGATCTATAGTCTTGCTCTCAGGGCTGCCCTGGAGGCAGGGACCGAAATCCTGAAGGTCTATGTGGGGAATGAGCCGGAGCTGGAGTTGAAGCCCGATGACAGTCCGCTTACCCTGGCCGATCGCCTGGCTCATGCCCGGATCGCTTCTGTGCTGGAACCGACAGGTATTCCGCTCCTAAGTGAGGAAGGAAGGGACAGGCCTTATGCAGAAAGGCGGTCCTGGAAGCAGTTCTGGCTGGTTGATCCGCTCGACGGCACAAAGGAGTTTCTGAAACGGAATGGGGAATTTACGGTGAACATTGCGCTTATCGAAGATGGCGTGCCCGTTTTTGGAGTGGTCTATGCCCCGGTGATCGAAACCCTGTTTGTGGGGATCACCGGACAGGGTGCATGGCGCTGCACCCAGAGCCGTTATTTCGATCAGGCCCTCGACTACCTGCTGCAGTTTGCTGAAGCCCTGCCTTTGGAAGGGGACGGGGACAAGTGCTTCAGGGTAGTGGCCAGCCGTTCGCACTACAATGAAGAAACCGCAGCCTTTGTGAAACAGCTCGATCATGACGGACGCCCCCTGGTGCTGGTCAGCAAGGGAAGCTCCCTCAAACTGTGTATGGTTGCTACAGGTGAAGCTGATGCATATCCGCGCCTGGGCCCGACCATGGAGTGGGATACAGCCGCCGCCCATGCTGTGGTGAGGGCGGCCGGGAAAGAGGTGCTGCAGATTGAAACAGGAGAGGAACTCAGCTACAATAAGGAATCATTGCTCAATCCTTTTTTCCTCGTGAAATAGGTCCGGGCAGGAAATAATGGATGGGCTGCAACTATTTTGGCGCAGGGCAGGTCATCAAAGCATTAGCATGCATGAATGATGAGAAGGACATAGTTCAGGGATGCATTAAAGGAAGGGCCCGTGCTCAGAGGGAACTGTTTGAACGCTATGGGCCCCTGATGCTGGGCCTTTGCCGCAGGTATGCCGAAAGCATTGAAGAAGCCGAAGACATTATGCAGGAGGGATTCGTGAAAATCTTTCTCCACATTGATGCCTTTAAAGGGGATGGCTCACTAGTGGCCTGGATGAGAAGGATTATGATCAACACCTCGATTACCTACTATCATAAAATGCGAAAACACCGGTATCACGAGGACCTGGATGAAATTGGAGACAGAAGGCTGGATGGGGTCGGGTGGGAAGAATCGGCTTTTACGCGCGACGAGCTGATGGAGTTGATTGAAAAGATGCCTGAGGGCTATCGTATGGTGTTCATGCTCTATGCCATTGAAGGCTATAAGCACAGAGAGATTGCAGAGCTGTTGCAGATCGACGAGAATACGAGCAAATCGCAGTATAGCAGAGCGAGGCGCTGGCTGCAAAGCAGGTTAGAAAAACTACAGGAAATAAAGACGCCGGGATATGAGTAAGCGCTTCAATGTGGAGGAATTGTTCAGGGAGAAGCTCGGACAGCAGAAGCTGACCCCCTCGGCCGGGATGTTCGATCAGATCAGGCGGCAATGGCGATGGAAACAGTTTTTCCGCTTTAATCCGGCCCGTCTGAACATTTACTATGTGGCTGTGGCACTGCTTGGAGGAAGCATTCTTTTGACGGCCTTGCCGGGTCCTGAGGAGCCGGGGACCGAACGGAACAAGCCCCCCGATCGCAGGCAGGCGGAAGGTACAGCCGGAGTGCAGGGATGGGGAAATGAAAGCGCAGTCCCGGAATCCGCGGATGCTTCCCCGGCCGAAGCAGCTGCATCCCGGCCATCCCTTTCTTCCGACCCCTGGGGAGCGGAAGGCCGGACAGCTGAGAACCACCCAGCCGGCAAATCCCATGCTCAGTCATCCGACCGTCGGTCTGAAAGTCGTGTTCATGATTCTGCCCCGGGGGGAGCGGTCCCTGCAATTCAGGACGACGACAGGGAAGAAGGCCGGGAGGCCGGCTGGAACGCCAGGCAGGAATCAGGTGTCGGGGAGATGCAGCCAAATGCGGAACGGCCCGAAAGTGCGGGGGGGACAATGAGCCATGATAAAACGGAAGGCACGGAGCTTCCGCTTGTAAAGGATGCGGCCGGGGACCGGGAGGAGTCCCGCTCTTTGGCCGGACTGAAAGCAGATTTTCGTTTTGGAGAAGAGTTTAGGGGAAGCGATGGCTATGCCTGGATGCTGGTCGAGAACCTGACACGTGGAGGGAGCAGTTATGAGTGGAGCCTTTGCGATGCAGAAGGCCAGGTTAGCAGCCAATGGCATTCAGGGGATTTTCAGCCCGAGATCAGGCTGCGTGATCTGAGTGGAAGGCAAGTTGCGCTCAGGCTGGTGGCCGGGGATGAAGCCGGTGAATCCGATACACTGATCAGGAAAATCCCCGTAGTAATCAACTCTTCAGCTATTCGGGTGAAATATCCCAATGCCTTTAGTCCGAATCCGACCGGGCCCGGAGACGGCTTTTATCAGCCCCAACAGTTTCGGCGCGATTTGTTCCATCCCCTGTTTTTCCAAACCCCGGTGGACTATCAACTGCAAATCTATTCCCGAAGGGGACAGTTGGTATTCGAGACCCATGATCCCTACCAGGGCTGGGATGGCTACATTCAGCAGCAAAGGGCTGCGGGAGGTGTCTATATCTGGATGGCAAAGGGTCGTTGGAGCGACGGAAAGCGCTTTAGCGACCAGGGAGACCTGACCCTGATCTGGAAAGAGATCTGGTAAATCCCAACTGGTTTAGAGGGTGATGCGGTCGGCAATGGCCTTGAACACGATGTCGACCGAGTCCTTTATGCTGGTGACAGAGGTGTCAATCTCCAAATACGGGTTTTTGGGTGCTTCGAAGGGAGCAGAAATGCCCGTAAAGTTTGGAATCTCCCCTGTACGGGCCTTCTTGTAGAGCCCCTTAACATCGCGCTTTTCACAGACTTCCAGTGGTGGATTCAGGAAAACCTCGATAAAGTCGTTCTCCCCGATAATATTCCGGGCCATGTTGCGGATCTGGTCGGTCGGACTGATAAAGGAACAGATGGTGATCATGCCAGTGTTGATCAGCAGTTTGGAAACCTCGGCAATGCGACGGATGTTCTCCAGACGGTCGCTTTCCGAAAAGCCCAGATTGTTGCTGATGCCCGTTCGGATGTTGTCGCCATCGAGGACCTGACAGAAAAAGCGGCGGAAGAAAAGCTCCTTTTCGAGGTTGGAAGCCAGGGTGGTTTTGCCCGAGCCGGAGAGGCCGGTGAACCAAATGACTTTGGCACTTTGCCGGAGGATTTCCTCCTTGACCTTGCGGTCGTAGATGCGGTCGAATACGGGGTAGATGTTCTTAGCTGCCATTTCGCGAAGTTAAGGATCAGAAGCCAATGTTTATGCCCATGCGCCAGGTGCCGGTTTCCCCATGGTAGGGACCGGCCGTCCATTGTTCGATGTAGGCCTCTTCGCCGCTTACACGGCGCCATTCGTAGCCAAGCCTCAGGTAGAATTCATTGCTGAGTTGCAGACTGGCCAGCACTCCGGCATGCATCGACTCCCAGACGATGGGCTCAAAGGGGACAATGCCCAGCCGGCTGGTTCCCAGGGCCGAGTGATCGGGACCCTTTGAGGCATGTCGGTACCAGGCCTTCAGATTGAGGGCCCGCCAGGGCCTCCAGGCGGCCTCCAGGTAAAGCTCCCTGGCATTGTCTTCCAGGTAGTGCCCAAGGTTGTAGCGATTCGATTCGAAGGTGGTGGTAGGCACGTAGTGCATGTAGGTAAGGGCATTGGACCAGGTGTATTCCACTACGAACCGGGTATTGGGAATGAGGGTGGTGGACAGCCCGCCCTTGTAGGAGACAAAATTGAAGAGGCTGTCGTTAAAGACCCGGCTGGCCGCAAACTCGTCGATGAAGACCGTGCCATAGAGGTGGATGTTTTTCAGGTTTCGGGACGAAAACGACAGGAAGAGCTGGGAGTTCATGTTGTCGATGCCGGCATTCTGAGTGTGGTCTATGGCCTTGTAAAAAGCAACAGGAATGAGGAAGCCGGGGCGGGCACTGTGGCTGTCGTAAATGACCGAGTTCCCGGCCGAGAGCTGAAGCCCGGGCCAGGGCGTGAAGCTGAACATATTGGCCGACATGAATTTATCGAAATACACCCGGCGGTATTCCGGATCGCCAAAAGGGGAGATGTAGAAAGAGCTGGCCGAATCGACCACCTCGGAGACCAGACTGGCATGGATCCATTTGAAGCAAAACCAGCGGGTGGGTTCCATGCTCAGTTCAAAGCGGGGGAAGGCCGGAGTCCTGCCCGAGAAAATGCTGGCACCGGCATTGTTTTCGCCCCAGGCAAACTGGTCCATGATGAGTCCCGCATAGCCCCAGTCCCAGGAATAGCTAATGCCTCCGCGAAACTCTTCAAAGTCGCGGCTGCCATCGGAAAAGCGTTTGATGTTGGCTCCCCCGATGTTCTGGTTCCGGAAATCGCGGGCGGTAAGCTCTTCCGACTCGTGGTTGTCGCGCAGCGACGACCAGATGCCAAAGCGGCCCACAGTGGCATGGGCTTCGACGCCGTTCCACCAGTGAGTGAAGCGCCCGTTCTCATTGCTCCATACGTCGATGCCGACAATGGGATTTACCGTGATCTGAAAGAGCGAATCACTGTAATAAAACAAATCGGGACGCTTCGGGCCGTGGTTCTTCTGCCAGAGCCAGCTGGTGGCCGGGGCCGAAGCATCCCGACCTTTGTTGTAGTCGGCCTGGTAAAAGGCCAGTTCTGAGCGTTGTCGGGATGTCAGTGCCTCGCTGTGTGTCTCGGCCTCATCGAGCTTTTCGGCAATATAGGCCCGGGAATAGGGTTTCATCAGGGAATTGAGCCCGATATGCCCGGCTGTGGCCAATTCGTCGAGAAAGCGGTAGATGCCCTCATGACTGATGTGGGTGGGAACCATCTGGGCCCGCAGTGGCCGTACCGGAACCAAAAAGCACAGGGCCAGAACGAGGAAGTGGCGTTTCCTCAGGGGCAGCAGCACGTCCCTCATCGGATGCCCTTGGCTGCTTGTGCCTGGCATCCCCTTTTTTAGAGCTGACAGTGGGGTCTTTATGACTGATAGCAGTTGCTTCATGCTCAGCGGTAGATGATGCTTCCGTTTTCGATTCTGCCCAGGCGGCCTTTTTCCTGGCGAATGAGATCTATGGCCTCTTCGGGCGAGGTTTTTCTTGTGCCAAGCAGGGCGCAGTCTTCTTCGGAAAGCGAGGTGACAAAGCGGATGTCGAAACGGGACGACTTCTGGAGGGTGGCCAGGGCCGTACCGGCATTGTTTCTATATCCCAGGGCCATCTTTTCGTAAATCGCATCCGGCCCACCCAGGCCGAAGAGTTCCAAAAAGGCCTTGTTTCCGATTCCGTCACGGCATTCGGCGAAGATCACCAGCCGGCCGCCATCTTTCAGGAAGGAAGCCGCATTGTGGATGGTTTTGTGGGTCTGGATGAAGTTGATGTCTTTGGGATAGCCCCCGGCACTGGCTACCACCATGTCGAAGTTTTCCCTGCAATCGGAGCGAAAGAACTCATCGTAGCGCTTGCAGGCCTGTTTAAAATCGGCATAGTTGTGGCCGATGCTGAATTCGCAGAGTTCCTTATCGCTGTTAAGCAGGCCGTGGATCTCGATCCGGGGAGGCAGCATGCCGGCGATTTCCTCGAGGTCGAGGGCCAGGGGGTTGGTTTCGATGTTGCCCGACTGGCATCCTTCCTCTAGGACATGTCGCTCAAAATCGAGGAAGAGGCTGTGATTTTTCAGGATGGTTTCATAGCCGGCCAGGCCGGGAACCATGAGTTTGCGACCGCCGCCAAAGCCGGCGAAGTAGTGGTGAGAAAGCGCCCCAAAGGTGATCAGCAGCTCGTGTTCCAGCACAGCGGCATTGATCTCAAGATCCGTCCCCCTGCTAGTTTTTCCCAGCCTGGTCAGTTTGGAAGCATCGCGTGCATCGTGGTGGACGAAATTGAAATCGCGGTAAACCTGGCCATAGCTTTGTATGCACTCTTTCTCGCTCTGTTTTGGATGGGTGCCATAGGCAATGTAGAAGCTGATGTTTTCCCTGGCTACACCCTTGATCAACAGGGCTTCTATGAGCTGAGGCAGATAGACCGGATAGTCGCAGCGGCGGGTTTTATCGGCGACAACAATGCCGGCATTTTTCGGAACCGGACGGGTGGCAAGTTCATCCAGAATGGCCTGGCGAAAGCGTTCCGGATCGGCCTTTTTTTCGGGTTCCCTGTGGGCCAGGTTCACGCTGGCTGCGGGATAGCTTATTTTATAGCACCTTGTACCGTATTTCATGGAAAAACTGTTTATGCAGCCATGAATTTACTCAAAACTTTCGACCCGGTAACTCAATTTGACGATCAGGGAGTGGAATAGGTCTTTTGAAGTGGAAAACTGACCGCTGCCGAAGCCTTCGAGGTAGTCCGATGTAGTAAGGTTTGTGCCTCCTTCCATGGCCAGGGACAGGTCTTTGTTAAGCCGGAAGGCCAGTCCGGCACCAAGGGAAAAGACCGGGGCGATATCGGGTGGCCTGTCCTTGAGTGTGCGGCCTGTTAAGGGGCTGTTCTTGATGTCCTGAATCTGGAGAATACCCAGTCCGGCATAGGCCCTGGGCTCGAAGCGTCTGAGAACGGGGTGTTGACTGCGGTAGGGAGGCTTGTAACAATAGCTGGCCCGGATGCCCACTTCCTTCAGGTTGCTGCTGTAGGCATAGTTGCGGTCTTCGTTCAGCGTTCCCCTGTCCCTTCCGCGAGTGCGGTGAAAACTGACCGAGGCTCCCAGGCGCAGGTTGGGATGCAGGTCGAAGGAGGCTCCGCCCTGGAAGGAGGGGCCCGGTGTGCCACCGCCGACATCGAAGTAGGATAGATTGACCCCGAAGCCCCCTTCAATAAGCAGGCGGGGATCGCGGCGATGCTGGGCAGAAATGAGAGCCGGATTGAAAAGGAAAACGGCCACAAAGAGCCAATGGAGACAGGGAAATCCTGTCCTATTTGTTGCGACCTGTCGATTTCGCGGGGCGGGTACTGCTCCGGAACAGGGCACTGAATATGCTGGCAATGCGCGACTCATGTAAAACCCGGTTTCCTGACCCGATCCTGATATCCCGTTTTTGCAATTGACCCACCA
>PDRI01000117.1 GCA_002748055.1 Bacteroidota bacterium
GGCAGCAGGCCCCCAAAGCCGAGAAAAAAGAGAACAGGCATGAAAGTCGCCGCAAACGGCTATCTTTAAGCGATGTTGAACTCGACCCTAAAGCATCATATCTGTTGAATATGATGGTTCTTGTGGGTGTGTATGGCTCCTACCTTGTTCTGCGCTTGCGCAAAGCAAAGAAAGATAAAAGGCGGAAAGTAAGGCGTACTCAACAAAGGGTATAGAACGAGTTCTGAACGGACCAAAACTGTACAGCGTTTCGAATGATGCAAAAGACTATTCAAGTATCCACGCCAGCCCACAATGGCCTTTACGATATCACCCGTCAGGTGGAAGCGATTGTGGCTGAGTCTGGTGTACAAACCGGGCTGGTGAATGTTTATGTACAGGGGGCCACAGCCGGGATTATGATTCAGGAAAACTGGGACGACTCGGTGCAACGCGATGTGGTGAGTTTGTTCCGAAAGCTCATTCCGGAAGGGGTATGGGAGCATGACCAGCAGGATGGGAACGGGGATGCCCACCTGAAAGCAGGCCTTGTAGGCCCCCAGGAAACCATCCCCATTATAGCTGGAAAGATGGGCCTGAGTACCTGGCAGAATATTTTTCTGTGTGAGTTTGACGGGCCCAGGTCCAGGCGGAGTATAGTGGTAACAATCATTGCTTCTGCCTAAACAGGTCCAGAGGCCTCTTGGGTCCGAGAGGCTTCTTTGCATTTCCCGAAATGTTAGCTTCCTGCCAAAAAGCAGCAGATCAGAGCCCCCTTTTGAACAGGAAGGCCCCTCTGCTTGTTTAGTTCCTGAATAGTGAATAGAGAGATGATGAAGACACTTAAGAAAAGTATATTTAGCCTGGCTCTTATGGCACTTGGCATGCTCACACTGAATGCACAGAAGAGTTTCCACGATTTTAAAGTAAAGGCGATCGACGGAACTGAGTTCGATCTGGCCCAGTTCAAAGGGAAGAAAGTCCTGGTCGTGAACACCGCCTCTAAATGTGGCTTAACCCCGCAGTACGAGGACCTCGAGAAACTCTACAAAACCTATGGCGGAGACGATTTTGTTATTGTGGGATTTCCTGCAAACAATTTTCTGAGGCAGGAGCCCGGAAGCAATGAGGAGATTGCTTCATTTTGCAAAGTGAACTACGGAGTCAGCTTCCCCATGATGGCCAAGATCAGCGTCAAAGGCAAGGATATGCATGAGCTTTACCACTGGCTTACCGAGAAGGACCTGAACGGCGTAAAAGACTCGGAAGTGAAGTGGAATTTTCAGAAGTACATGATTGATGAGCAGGGCCGCCTGGTGGATGTTCTCAGTCCACGGACCAAGCCCTATGATCCAAAGCTGGTTTCCTGGATTGAGGAATAGAAGGGGCCGGGAGCGAGTCTGAAAGAGGGCATTTTCGAAACGAAAAGGCCCTATATTTCCGAAGTAAAAGGGAACTTATCTATGCCTGCCACATTGGCCAGGCTTCCCAGCATATCGTGCCTCAGGCGGCCTTTTATATGGACGAGCACATTGTCCGATCCCCCCACCACAACGATGAGGTCGGTAATTCTTCCCCGGTGTTCGCGGGCAGCGACAATAACATCCTCCTGCTCGTCATGGACCTCCATCATCAGACGGTAGTTCTCGTTCATGGCATCCAGCTTTAATTCGTCTGCGAAGTTTAAACCCGGATAGAGTTGCCTTTCATCAATGCTGAGCACAGTAACCGAGCGCAGGCAGCGAAGCAGATGCCGTTCCGGCCCGTCGAGGTCGCCAATGTTTCCGGCCAGGCGTATCAGGCAACCGGGGATGCGAAGGGCCACAACCCCTTCTTCACCCTTGTAGGCGTGGTAGAGTTTATTGAATCCGGCAGGTTGAGCGGATGTGTTCAGGCTGAAGGCCAGGCAAAAGCCCAGGCATAGGGAGGCAAGGAATCGGTTTTTCATAACACTAACTTTGGGTTCTTGCACATAAGACGAAGAGCTCAGGAGCTTGTTACAGCGATTTCTGGTTTTTTATCTGCTCTTCTGGTTTAAGACCCGCAGGGTTGCCTTCAGCTTGTCGAAGCCTGCCCGTTTTACCGGGCTGTCCTTGAATATTTTATTGAAGCTTTCGCGGTCCATGTTCAGCCAGTCTTCCCGGCTCAGATCCAGCAGTTCGGCATCGGGGCTGAATCCGGGTTCGTTATGGGCAAGGGTTTTTTTGTTCCAGGGGCAGACGAGTTGACAAATATCGCAACCGAATACCCGACCGGCAAGGTGTTCGTGAAGGGAAGCCGGAATTTCGTCTTTGTTTTCGATGGTCTGGTAAGAAATGCAGCGCCGGGCATCCAGCAGCCGGTCGTTCAGTATGGCCTTGGTGGGACAGGCATCAATGCATCTGCTGCAGTTGCCGCACCTGTCTGGTTCTGGCAGGGGATTTTCTGCAATCTCAATATTACTGATGATCTCCCCGATAAAAACAAATGAACCCGCTTTGCGGGAGATCAGCATGCTGTTTTTTCCGATCCAGCCCAATCCGGCCCGCAATGCCCAGGCCCGGTCCAGAACGGGTGCAGAATCGACAAAAACCCGGCCTTCCAGGTCGGGGTAGCACTCTTTCATAAAATCGAAAAGCGCGTACATTTTATTCTTCAGCACGAAGTGATAGTCGCGGCCGTAAGCATAGGAAGAGAGCACCGGGGCCTCGGGGTCATGCTGGCTTACCGAGGATTTGTAATTATAAAGCAGGGATAAAACACTTCGGGCACCTTCCACAAGCAGGCGGGGATCGGAGCGCTTTTCAAAGTTTCGGGCCATGTAGCCCATCCTGCCATGGTAGTTTTTTTCGAGCCAGGACTTCAGGCGGGCACTGTCATCGGTTAATGCCTCGGCACGGGCAAAGCCACAATCGGCAAAACCCAGCTCAAAGGCCTTTTCCCTGATGCGTTCAATATGTCCAACTGCCTCCATTTAAGCATAAATATAAGCAGGGCACGGGATTTCTCAAGGGAAGCCTAAAGCATGCCCAGCTCCAATTTGGCTTCTTCAGAGAGCATCGACTTGTCCCAGGGTGGGTCAAAGACAAGGTTCAGGTGGACCTTTTCCACCTCTTCCACACCCATCACCGCATTCTCGACATCTACAACCAGGATGTCGGCCATCGGACAATTCGGTGCGGTCAGGGTCATGTCGATTTTGGCCTCCCTGTCGTCGGTGAAATCGATTTCGTAGATGAGGCCCAGATCGTAAACGTTGACTGGAATCTCGGGGTCGAATACGGTTTTCAGGGCTTCTACAATCTTGCCCTCAACCGCCAGAAAATCTATGGAATTGCTCATGCTTTTCTTTTTTAAAGGGCCGTATTAACTCATGCCGACTTGTCTCTTGCCTGGTAGGCCAGGGCGTAAAGACGCATTTTTTTGATCATGGCCAGCAGACCATTGGAGCGGGTGGGAGACAGGTTTTCCTTCAGTCCTATCTGATCGATGAAGAAGAGCTCGTTTTCGAGCAGTTCCTCGGGTGTTCTGTTGTTCATTACCTTTACAAGCAGGGCTACGATGCCCTTCACAATAATGGCATCGGAATCGGCTTCGTATTGCAGGCGGCCACCGACCAGGTCGGCGTGCAGCCAAACCTTCGACTGGCATCCATTGATCAGGTACTCGCTTGTTTTGTAGGCCGGATCAATGCCGGGCAGCTCGGCTCCCAGTTCAATCAGGTAATTGTAACGGTCGAGCCAGTCTTCAAATACGGAGAATTCCTCCACGATTTCGTCCTGAACTTTCTTAAGGCTTTTTTCCTGCGCCATCTTATCTCAACATTTCTATGGTTTTATTCAATCCTTCGGCAAAAATCTCCACTTCCTCCCGGGTGTTGTAAAACACCAAGGAGGCGCGGACCGTACCCTCAATCCCAAAGTGGTCCATCACCGGTTGCGTGCAATGTGTCCCTGTGCGAACAGCGATGCCCATTTTGTCGAGTATCATCCCGGCATCATAGGCATGCACATTTTCGGGCAGAAAGCTGAAAACAGCTATGCGTTTCCCGGCCTGGCCGAAGATTTTCAGGCCCTCAAAAGCAGAAAGCTTTTCCATCATCAGCTCGCAGAGTTCCTGCTCATGATTGGCAATGTTTTCAAGCCCCAGCCCCTTCACGTAGCGGAGGGCTTCGGCCAGCCCAATGGCAGCAATGTAATTGCTGGTTCCGGCTTCAAATTTGAAGGGCAGCTCATTGTAGGTGGTTTTATCAAAGCTCACCTGATCGACCATGTCACCCCCCCCCTGGTAAGGCGGCAGTTGCTCAAGCCATTCCTCCTTTCCGTAGAGGACCCCGATCCCGGTCGGACCAAAAATTTTATGCCCCGAAAAGACGTAAAACTCACAATCGAGAGCAATGACATCTACCGGACCATGCTGCACCATTTGTGCTCCGTCGAGCATCACCGGGATCTCTTTAGCGTGAGCGCGGTCGATAATTTCCTTTACCGGGTTTATGGTCCCCAGAGAATTAGAAGCATGGTTGATGGCTACCAGTCTGGTGTGCTCGTTCAAAAGTTCGTCGAGCTTGTCGAGCAGCAACTCACCCCGGTCGTTAAAGGGCAGAACCTTCAGGCGGGCCCCTTTCCGTTCACACATCATCTGCCAGGGCACGATGTTTGAGTGGTGCTCCATTTCCGAAATCAGTATCTCGTCCCCTTCGCTTATGAATTTCTCGCCGAAAGAAAATGCAAGGGTATTAATCGAAGCAGTGGTCCCACTGGTGAAAACTATTTCCCGGGCCGAACCTGCATTCAGGAAGCCCCGCACCTCTTCCCGGGCCTCTTCATAACGGGTGGTCATTTTCCCGCTCAAATAGTGAATGCCCCTGTGAATGGAACTGTTGTACTCGGCTTCGAGCGATCGTTGGGTGTCGATGACAATGGCGGGTTTCTGGGTGGTAGCCCCGTTGTCAAAATAGACCAGGGGTTTCTTGTACACCTCCCGGGCCAGAATGGGGAAATCGCTGCGAATCTTTTGAAGATCAAGGGCCATAGAAGCTGATTTTATTCCGGGCACTGCATGTCGCAATTGTTGCAGCGGGCCAATTCACCACGAAGACGCTTGCTCACAAGTTCGGTGATACGCTCTTGAAGGGCATCGTGCTTAATTCGGGAAATGATCTCACCGACAAAGGCATGCATCAGAAGCAGGCGGCTTTCATTGGCCGAGATCCCCCTGGCCCGCAAGTAGAACAGGGCTTCCTCGTCGAGCTGGCCCACTGTGGCACCGTGGCTGCATTTCACATCGTCGGCATAGATTTCGAGCTGTGGCCTGGTATTCATTTTGGCCAGGTCGGTCAGCAGAATATTGTTGTTTGTCTGGTAGGCCTCGGTGTGCTGGGCATCGGGATGCACATGAATCATTCCGTTGAAGGCTCCCTTTGAAGCATCGTCGAGCACCCCCTTGTAGAATTGTCGACTGCTGCAATTCGGGACCAGGTGATCGATGATGGTATGGTTGTCGATGTGCTGGTTTTTATCGCTGGTGTAAAGGCCCAGTGCCTGGGTTTCCGCCCCCTCACCGGCAAGCTTAATTCTGAGGTTATTTCGGATGGTACCTCCATGCAGGGTTATTGTACCGTGCTGGCAGCGCGACATCGCTGCCTGATGGATCCATGTATTGGTGACCTGGCAGGAGTTGTTGTGTTCGTATTGCAGACGAAGGATGTCCAGGTCGGCATTTTCTCCCACAATGGCTTCTGTCAGCGAGTTTGTCAGGAACATCTGAGGCGACAGGGTGTGGTCGCACAGGATGACCTCGGCTGTGGCATTTTTCTCCAGGATGATCAGGTTTCGGTGCTGAACCATTTCGTTCTGATCTGAAAGCAGGAGGTTGATCACCTGGATGGGCTTCTCCAATCGGCGGTTTTCGGGTACATAGACAAAGATCCCATCTCTTGAAAAGGCCGAATTCAGTGCAACAAAAGGCTCGCCTTCATAAGCCGCATATCGTCCGAGATGCCGTTCAACAAGCTCCGGAAAGCGCTTGATCGCTGCCCTCAGGCTGCCAATGACTACTCCATTGTCTTCAAGGAGCGGATCGCTGTTTCCCTGCCGGTAATAGTGCCCATTGAGGACCAGTTGAACCTGGGAGTCCAGCATGGGTACATCACAGCGGAATACATCTGCCTCATTCAGATTGATATTCCCGGCTGTAAAGGCATAATGGAGTGGCCCGTTAAAGATGGGCTCGAGGTGTGTATACCTATAGTCTTCCTCTTTTTTCTGCGGAAAACCATTTTGTTCAAAGGCCGAGATAGCCTTGGCCCTCATCCTTTGAATGAAGGCAGGGTCTTCTGTCCCGACTTCATCCCTGAATTTTCCGAAGAGTTTCAGGTATCTGTCAAGCGTAGCACGCTGTTGCATTGTTTCCATCATCCTATCCCCTCATTACAGTCCGGCATCAACTTCCTGCCTGATCCAGTCATAGCCATGTTCCTCAAGTTCCAGCGCGAGGTTCTTGTCACCCGATTTTACAATCCTGCCTTTGTAGAGTACATGCACAAAGTCCGGCACAATGTAATCGAGCAGGCGCTGATAGTGTGTAATGACAATGGTGGCATTGTCGGCCGAGCGAAGCTTGTTCACTCCATTGGCGACAACCCGCAGGGCATCAATATCGAGCCCGGAATCGGTCTCGTCCAGAATGGCCAGTTTGGGTTCCAGCAAGGCCATTTGAAAGATCTCGTTCTTTTTCTTCTCTCCACCCGAAAAGCCTTCATTGACCGAGCGGTTGGTGAGGTCGGAATTAATCTCCACCACCTTTTTCTTCTCCCGCATCAGCTTTAGAAAGTCTCCTGCCGGCATTGGATCAAGACCCTGGTACTTCCGCTTTTCGTTGATGGCGGTGCGGAGAAAATTAACCATGCTTACACCCGGGATTTCGACCGGATACTGAAAGCCCAGAAAGATGCCCTGGTGGGCACGTTCTTCGGGTTCCAGCTCACTCAGATCCATGCCCAGATAGTTGATTTTACCACCGGTAATGTCGAAATAGTCCCGGCCCGCCAGTGCCGAAGCCAGGGTACTCTTACCCGAACCGTTCGGCCCCATAATGGCATGCACCTCACCGGCATTTACATTCAGATTTATCCCTTTCAGGATTTCTTTGTCTTCAATACTAACTTTCAGGTCTTTTATCTCTAACATAGCTTTTTGTTCCTTTCTCCTTATCCTCTTTCCTCGTTCTTTCCGCATAATTTAGCCCACGCTTCCCTCCAGAGTCAGCGCCAGCAGCTTCTGTGCCTCTACTGCAAACTCCATCGGAAGCTTATTCAGCACCTCCTTTGCATAGCCGTTCACGATGAGGCTGATAGCATTTTCGGTATCGATGCCCCGTTGGTTGCAGTAAAAAATCTGGTCTTCCCCAATTTTGGAGGTGGTCGCCTCGTGTTCCACGACGGCCGACTTGTTGTCTACCTCCAGATAGGGGAAGGTATGGGCACCACATTTATCCCCGAGCAGCAGACTGTCGCACTGGGAGAAATTGCGTGCATTGAGCGCCCCCTTCAGGACCTTTACCAGACCACGGTACGAGTTCTCGCTCCTGCCCGCGCTAATGCCTTTGGAGATAATGGTCGATTTTGTGTTACGGCCAATGTGAATCATCTTCGTTCCGGTATCGGCCTGCTGAAAATTGTTGGTTACGGCAACCGAATAAAACTCGCCCACCGAATGGTTCCCTTTCAATATGCAACTGGGGTATTTCCAGGTGACAGCCGAACCGGTTTCCACCTGGGTCCACGAGATCTTGGAATAGTCGCCCTTGCAGATGCCGCGTTTGGTTACAAAGTTGTAGATACCACCCTTTCCGTTCTTGTCGCCTGGGTACCAGTTCTGTACGGTCGAATACTTCACCTCGGCATTTTCCATGGCGACGATTTCGACAATGGCCGCATGCAGCTGGTTCTCATCACGCATTGGAGCCGTACAGCCTTCCAGGTAGCTCACATAGCTGTCCTCTTCAGCCACGATGAGGGTTCGTTCGAACTGACCGGTATTGGCTGCATTTATTCGGAAATAGGTCGAAAGCTCCATGGGGCTGCGTACCCCTTTAGGGATGTAGCAGAAGGAGCCATCGCTGAATACGGCCGAATTCAGGGCTGCAAAGAAATTGTCGGTATAGGGCACCACCGATCCCATGTACTTTTGGATCAGGTCCGGATGGTTTTTTACGGCTTCGGAGAAGGAACAAAAAATAATGCCTTTCTCGGCCAGCGTATCCTGAAAGGTTGTTTTGACAGATACACTGTCCATCACCGCGTCCACGGCCACCCCGGCCAGCTGTTTTTGCTCTTCCAGCGGAATCCCCAGTTTGTTAAAGGTGTCGATCAGCTCGGGATCCACCTCATCCATGCTCTGGTATTTGGCTTCCTTTTTGGGGGCCGCATAGTAGATGATGTCCTGAAAGTCGATCGTTGGGATACGAAGATGTGCCCAGTCGGGCATCTCAAGGGTTTGCCAGTGCCTGAAGGCTTTCAGGCGGGCTTCGGTAAGCCATTCGGGTTCTTCCTTCTTGGCCGAAATCAGCCTGACCACCTCTTCGTTCAGTCCCTTGGCAATGGTTTCAGTATCTATATCGGTTTTAAAACCGTATTTATAATCGCTGTCTGTAACCTCGGTTAATATCCTGTCCTGCTCAGTCAATGCGTACAATTTTTATGTAGGCTTGCGCGTTCAGTTTCTTGCAAATAGCTTTTTTTAAAACGGCCCACAAAGATAATAAAACTTGTGTTTACCTTTGTATTACAGCGATCCCTTAACTTTGTTCAAATCACTGGTTCTAAAACATGAGTAAGAAAGAAATCCGAAGCATCGAAGAGCTTGGCGAATTCGGGTTGATTGATCACCTTACAGCCCCGTTTCAGGCACAGCAAAACAGCACGCATACGGCCATTGGCGATGATGCTGCGGTGCTTGACCATGGGGGTTACCTGCAGGTGGTCAGCACCGATCTTTTGCTGGAGGGCATCCATTTCGACCTGGTTTACACCCCTCTCAAACACCTCGGTTATAAGGCCGTTGTGGTGAATCTGGCCGATATTTACGCCATGAATGCGGCACCCCGGCAAATCACCATTTCGCTTGGTGTTTCGGGAAAGTTTTCGGTTGAGGCACTGGAGGAGTTTTACGCAGGCGTCCAACTGGCCTGTGAGCGTTTCAAGGTCGATTTGGTGGGAGGCGATACTTCGGCCTCGATGACAGGCCTGTTGATTTCGGTTACCGCTATCGGCACGGTGCTGAAGGAGGATCTTAGTCTGAGAAGTACGGCAAAGGAAAACAACCTGGTTTGTGTGACCGGCGATTTGGGAGCTGCCTTCATGGGACTGAAGGTGCTGGAGCGTGAGAAACAGTTGCATGCCGAAGATCCTCAGTTTCAGCCCGAGTTGAAGGGGTATGATTACATCCTTGAACGCTACCTGAAGCCCGAGTGTCCCGTGAAGCAATTGCTTGCCCTGAAGGAGGCCGGCATTGTCCCAACTTCCATGATCGATATTTCCGATGGCCTTTCTTCCGAACTGTTGCAGCTTTGCAAGGCTTCCGGACTGGGCTGTCAGGTTTATGGCGACCGCATCCCGCTTGCCCGGGAAACCGCCGAGGCAGCAGAAGAATTTCAGATTGAGGCCCTGGTGGCCGCCCTGCATGGGGGAGAGGACTATGAGATGCTCTTTACGGTTGCCCTGTCGGACTACGACAAGGTCGCCCTGCTGGAGGGGGTTTCAGTGATTGGAAACATGACGGGAGAAGCCCAGCAACCCCTGCTCATTGGGGGCGACGGAAAAGGAATCGTGCTCCAGGCCCAGGGGTGGTAGTCGAAGCTACTTTGACCCGTCATCGGGTATTGGGGCCGGGTTATGTCCTGTTGGCTTTTGGCTGTTGGCTTTTGGCTGTTGGCTATTGGCTATTGGCTATTGGCTATTGGCTATTGGCTGTTGGCTGTTGGCTGTTGGCTTTTGGCTGTTGGCGGCTTCTTACTCTCCATTGCCGTTACCATCGAAATAGCCACGGATTATCCCGCGCTTCGATCCCCGGATAAAGAGGATGATCTCGTCCCTTTCATTGGAAGCCTGCAGATTGGCTTCGACAAATTCGAGGGCATCGCTGATGTTGAGTCCCCGCTGATAGATGATCCTGTATACCTC
>PDRI01000118.1 GCA_002748055.1 Bacteroidota bacterium
CCTGGCCTATAAAAAGCACAGTGGTGGCAGCGGGGGACAAATCCGTAAGGGGCTGCTGATTGCCATCCTGGGGGGCATTCTGATGAGCTTTTTCTACTACCTGGTGGCCAATGCCATGGCCGGAGATTTTGCTTTGCCCCAAGCAGGTAAACTTACACCCTATAGCGCTTCTGTGATTTTTTCCCTCGGGCTTCTCTTGTCTAATTTCATCTGGAACAGCTATTTCATGTACCGGCCCGTATCGGGTGAGCGTGCAACTTATGCGGATTATTTCCGGAAAGGAAGCCTCCGCCTTCACCTGATTGGCCTTCTGGGCGGAGCCATCTGGAGCCTGGGTTTTACTTTTAACATCATTGCTGCCGGTGAGGCCGGTCCGGCCATCTCTTACGGACTGGGACAGGGAGCTACCCTGGTGGCAGCTCTTTGGGGTGTATTTATTTGGAAGGAATTTGGCAGGGCAGAAGGCCTGAGGGGCATGCTGGCAGCTATGTTTCTTTTGTTTCTTTCCGGCCTTGCGCTGATCATTGCCGCACGATTGATTTAGTATTTTATGGAACGAAAAAAGATTCTGGTAGTCGGCAGCTCCAACACCGACCTGGTTATCCAGCTCAAAAGCATCCCCAGGCCCGGGGAAACCTTGCTTGGGGGGCGTTTTTCAACTTTTCCGGGTGGAAAGGGGGCCAACCAGGCTGTAGCTGCTGTCAGGGCGGGTGCTGAGGTGGCCTTTGTGGCTGCCGTGGGGGATGACGACTATGGGAAGGCTGCACTGCAGGCCTACCGTGCCCAGGGGATCAATACGAGCTATCTAAAAGTATGCAGGGGCATGGCTTCGGGTGTTGCCCTCATCAGCATTGCCTCCTCGGGGGAGAATGCCATAGCTGTTGCCCCCGGGGCGAATAACGGGCTTCATCCTGCCGATCTCGAGCAGGCGGAAGAGGCCTTCGGAGAGGCCGATATCATGTTGGTCCAGCTCGAAACCCCTTTAGATACAGTAGAACGTGCCATAGCCCTTTGTGCCGAATCCGGTACCAAAGTCATTCTTAACCCGGCTCCTGCAGCTCCATTACCGGATTCCATGCTGACAGGGGTCGATTACCTGACGCCAAATGAAAGTGAAGCAGAGGGGCTTAGCGGCATCCGGGTATGTGATGAGGCCAGTGCCCGGGAGGCGGCCGGGCTTTTGCATCAGAAGGGGGTGAGCACGGTGATTATTACCATGGGGGCAGGAGGAGCCTATTGCTCGGCCCCGGCCATGGGCCTGCAGGAGATGATCCCGGGTTTTGCAGTTGAAGCGCTTGATACCACTGCTGCGGGAGACACCTTTAATGGCCAGCTCGCTGTTGCCCTGGCCGAGGGCATGGGGCTTAGGGAGGCCATACGACGGGCCCATGCGGCTGCTGCGCTTTCCGTGCAGAAACTGGGGGCGCAAAGCTCGGTGCCGGAACGAATGGAGATTGATGAATTTCTAACGCAAAGGAAGCATTAGTATGAGAAACTGGATGAATCGTTTGATGGCCCCCGGCCTGGTGCTTCTGCTCGTTTGTATAAGTGCCTGTCAACCGGCCTCGGATTCCTTAAACCGGCCCGGGAGGGCGGAGGAAGGGGATTTGTATCCCGCAGAGCTCCGGCTGACAAAGGCGGTTTTACGCGACAAGATCAAAGGCGGCTGGGCCGGTCAGGTAATCGGTTGCACCTTTGGAGGCCCGACCGAGTTCCGCTATTGCGGAACCATGATCCAGGACTATGTTCCGATAGAATGGGACAGCACGAAATTGGAATGGTGGTACAGCAATGTTCCTGGTTTATACGATGATATATACATGGATCTTACCTTTGTGAAGGTTTTTGAAGAGAAGGGCCTGGATGCCCCGGCCAGTGCCCATGCCGAAGCCTTTGCCCATGCCGGCTACAAGCTGTGGCACGCGAACCAGGCAGCCCGCTACAACATTCTGCATGGCATTGCAGCTCCGGAAAGCGGACATTGGCTCAATAATCCCCATGCCGATGACATTGACTTCCAGATTGAGGCAGATTTTGCAGGATTAATGAGCCCCGGGATGCTGAATCCTGCAGCAGAGATTTGTGATCGTGTCGGACACATTATGAACTACGGGGATGGTTGGTATGGCGGTGTATATGTTGCTGCAATGTATGCCCTGTCTTTCTGGACCGGGGACATTCATTTCATTGTATCGGAGGCCCTCCGTCTGATTCCGCAGGAGAGCACCTTCCACAAGTGTATTGCCGATGTGATCGACTGGCATGCTGCCTATCCCGACGACTGGAAACGGACCTGGTTCGAGGTGGAAAGGAAATGGTCCTCAGACATTGGGTGTCCCGATGGGGTCTTCCGGCCTTTTAACATTGATGCGAAAATCAATGCGGCCTACATCGTAATCGGCATGCTCTATGGTCAAGGAGACTTTGGCAAAACCCTCGAAATAAGTACCCGTTGCGGACAGGATTCCGATTGCAATCCGGCCAGTGCCGGTGGCATCCTGGGCACCATCCTGGGCTACGATGCCATACCGGAGGAGTGGAAGCAGGGCCTTTCCAGGGTTGAGGACCAGGATTTCAGTTACATCAAGATGTCGTTGAACGACAGCTATGATCTGGGGTTCCGGCAGGCCCTGGAAATGATTCGCAGGAATGGGGGAAGCGTTGGAAAAGATGAGCTGCTTATCCCGATAGAAGCTCCGGAGGTATTGGCCCTGGAGCAGTCTTTTGAAGGGCATTGTCCCGGGGAGCTGCAGCAGCCCCCTGTCGGGCAGCTGGTGTATGGAGGCCCAACGAAGACCGGGACCGAATTCAGGGGAAAGGGCTTTGTATGGCGTGGGGCTGTTCGCAAGCTCAGCGAAACGCTGCCCGACAGGGTGCTGGAACTGGAAGTCTATATCGATGGGGAGCTTTATGAAACGGCCTTGCTGCCAAGTGCCTTTCAGTCCAGACGGCACGAACTGTGCTGGAAGTATGCGCTAAATCATGGGCCTCATCAGCTTGAGCTTCGTTGGGTGAATCCCCTGGAGGGCTATCGGATCGATTTGTGGGACCTGCTTATTTACCATTGAGGCCTCTGCCCCGACCTGCTTCTTCATCCCTCAGTCTTCCTTCCGGCCCTGATGCCTTGCATGAATAAAAGCCCTATCTTTAGTACAGTAAATTCAGGACTCTAATTCCTTTTTCTATGAAAAACCCCGCTCTGTTTTGTGCCACCCTGTTGCTGGCCCTGTTCTCCTGTCAGACAAAAAACACAGACAGAGCCGATATCCCGGAAAGTGCGCGTCCCAACATCCTCTGGCTGGTGGCCGAGGATCTGAGTCCGGTTATTCCGCCCTTTGGTGATTCCACCATCGTGTGCCCCAATCTGAGCCGGCTGGCAGCAGAGGGTGTATGCTATACGAATGTCTTTTCGGTATCGGGTGTATGTGCTCCCAGCAGGGCAGCCCTGGCAACCGGGATGTATCCCACGCGGATCGGAGCCACGCACATGCGGACCAATGGTAATCCTGCCTATTTCGCAGAAGGGGTCCATGCATACGAGGCCATGCCCGGGGCAGGTGTAAGGATGCACAGCGAATACCTGCGCATGGCGGGCTATTATTGCACCAACAATGCAAAGGAAGACTATCAGTTTACCAAACCCCTGACGGCATGGGACGAAAGCTCCCGAACGGCCCACTGGCGAAACAGGGCAGATGGGCAGCCCTTTTTTGCCATCTTCAATTTCGGAGTGACCCATGAATCGAGGATCTGGGTCAAAGCGGAAGACTCTCTCTGGGTGGCTGAGGACCTGCAGGTTGAGCCCCCCCCTTACCTGCCCGATAATGAGGTGGGGCAGAGAGATGTCCGACGCATGTATTCGAACGTGAAGGAGATGGATGCCCAGATTGGGAAGGTTCTCGACCAGCTTGAAGAGGATGGCTTGCTCGACCATACCATTGTTGTCTGGTACAGTGACCATGGAGGCCCGCTTCCCCGGCAGAAACGGCTGAATTACGATTCGGGGCTAAAGGTGCCGATGATTATTCGTTACCCCGATGGGAAGGGGGCCGGAAGCTATGACGACCAGCTCATCAGTTTCGTGGATTTTGCTCCCACCCTGCTTTCTATGGCAGGCCTTGAGCCCCCTTCTCATTTCGACGGCCGGGCTTTTGCCGGGAAATACAAAGACAGCGTAAAGAGGGCTTACATTCATGCAGCGGGGGATCGCTTCGATGCCTGTTATGATCACATCAGGGCAGTCAGAGACAGCCGCTATAAGTACCTTCGGAATTTCTGGCCCGATTCGGCTTACTATCTGCCTGTGAGTTACAGGGAACAGATGCCGGTGATGCAGGAGCTGCTCAGGATGCGCGATGCCGGAGAACTTGATGTCTGGCAGGCCCAGTGGTTCAGGGAGCGCAAGCCCGAAGAGGAACTCTTCGATACAGAGGCGGATCCACACGAATTGCATAATCTGGCAGGGGAACCCGCCTACAGGGAGAAGCTGGAAGAGTTGAGGATCGAGTGTGAACGCTGGATGGCTTCTACCAACGACATGGGGCTACTCGATGAGGCGGATTACATTGCCAGAATCTGGCCGGGAGATGTGCAGCCGCTTGTCGCAACGCCCCTGCTAAAAGAATCCGGAGATTCGATCAGCCTGTCGTGCGAAACGGAAGGGGCTTTGATTGGCTATCAGTTTTTGAATATGGATGAAGCCGCCGGAGACCGCTGGATGATCTATACCGGCCCCCTTATGCTTCCCCAGGGAAAACGGCTGGTGGCCGTTGCCGACCGGATTGGCTATAAAGCAAGCACGGTTCTGCAATACCCCGAATAGAAAGCAATACTAAACAAACCAAAATCTGAACGCATGAAACCTCATTTCACCCTGTTATTCCTGATTACGCTTCTTTCATCTTCGGTCCTTGCTCAAACCAGCTTAGTTTCGTTGAAGACCGAGTATAAATACAACCCGCTTGGAATCGACAAGCCCTCGCCCCGGTTAAGTTGGGTGCTCAAAAGTGACGCTCGCAACAGCATGCAGCAGGCCTATGAGATTAGAGCCGCTGCTAAGCTGGCCGACCTTAAGAAGGGGCGCAATCTGCTCTGGTCCACCGGAAAGGTTCAGAGCGATCAGAGTATTCACGTGCCCTATGCCGGAAAGGCCCTGAGATCGTTTCAGCGCGTTTACTGGCAGGTCCGGGTCTGGGACAGCCACGGAAAAAGAAGCAGGTGGAGCGAAGCCGCATGGTTCGAAACCGGCTTTCTTCCCGATACCCGCTGGGAGGCCTCATGGATTGCAGCTCCCTGGAAGGAAGATCCGACAAAGTCGCAGCCTTCGCCTTATCTGCGGACCGATTTCAGGCTTGCCGGGCCAGTGAAAGAAGCCCGGCTCTACATTAGCAGTCATGGCTTATATGAAGCAGAGATTAATGGAAAGAAGGTTGGTAATCAGCTTTTTACGCCAGGTTGGACCAGTTACGGGACTCGCCTTCAGTACCAGAGCTACGACATAAGCTCCATGGTAAAGCCGGGCCTGAACGCCATCGGGGTGGTATTGGGTGATGGCTGGTTCAGAGGATACCTGGGCTGGAACGACAACCGGAACGTGTGGGGCGAAGAACTGGCCCTGATTGCCCAGCTGCGCATTGTTTACACCGATGGAAGGATTGAGCACATTGGAACCGGGCCCGGATGGAAGGCCTCCAAGGGGGCCATTCGTGCTTCGGACATTTACAACGGTGAGTTTTATGATGCGACCAGGGAGCTGGATGGCTGGAGCCTGCCCGGCTATGATGACAGTGGACTGGAAGAGGTTGAAGTCCTTGATCTGGACCGGAGCAGCTTGTTGGCACCCGAGGGGCCTGCAGTGAGGGTTGTTGAGGAAATTGAACCGGTCTCCATAGAAAAGACCAAAGAAGGCTGGCTTGTTGACATGGGCCAGAACATGGTGGGTTGGGTGAAGATCAGTGCCGAAGGGAAAGCGGGGCATAAAATGCTTGTTCGCCATGCAGAGGTCCTGGATAAATCCGGAAAGATGTATTACGACAATCTGCGCTCGGCAGAATGCACCAATACCTATGTTTTTAAGGGGGGAGGGGAGGAAAGCTTTGAGCCCCATTTTACTTTTCAGGGTTTTCGTTATGTGATGGTCGAAGCGTATCCGGGTACGCTGACCACCGATAAGATCCGGGGCATGGTGATTCATTCAGACATGGAGCCCATCGGAAGCTTCTGTTGCTCCGATTCCCTGATCAACCAGCTACAGCACAACATTGTCTGGGGCCTCAAGGGGAACTTTCTGGATGTTCCTACCGATTGTCCTCAGCGGGACGAGCGGCTTGGCTGGACAGGCGATGCCCAGGTCTTTGCAGCCACAGCCTGCTTTAATATGCAGGCAGCAGGCTTTTACAGCAAATGGCTTGCCGATCTGGCAAGTGACCAGGGTGCCGATGGTATGATCCCCCAGGTTATTCCAAACATTGGAATGGGAGGAGGGTCGACCGGATGGGCCGATGCCGCTGTGGTGATCCCCTGGGTGCTCTATCTGAACTATGGGGATGTATCCATCCTCGAGCGGCAGTATGAAAGCATGAAGGCCTGGATTGGCTACATGGAGGCCCACGCCGGGGAGGACCTTATCTGGCAGGAGGACGACTGGCATTGGGGCGACTGGCTTGCTTACGATGCAAGTAAATCGGACTACACAGGGGCTTATACCACCAAGGACCTGATTGCCACAGCCTATTTTTCGTATTCTTCCTCATTGGTGGCCAGAGTCGCCGAAATCCTTGGAAAGAGTTCTGATGCAGCGTATTATAAGGCACTTTCCGAAAGGATAAAGGCCGCCTTTAATGCCGAGTATGTTACCCCCAATGGAAGGTTGGTGTCCCATACCCAGACAGCCTACACCCTGGCACTGGCTTTTGATCTGCTCGATGAAGAGAAGGCTGAAAAAGCAGCAGCTTACCTTGCCGGGGATGTGGAAAAGTTTGGCCACATTACCACTGGTTTTCTGGGAACGCCGCTGATTTCGTACTCCCTTACAGAGAATGGCCGGAACGATTTGGCATATATGCTTTTGAACCGCAAGGAATATCCTTCCTGGCTCTATCCGGTAACCAGGGGAGCTACTACAATCTGGGAGCGATGGGATGGCCTTAAGCCCGATTCTACTTTCCAGAATCCGGGCATGAACTCCTTCAATCATTATGCCTATGGGGCCATAGGTAAATGGCTCTATGAGGTTGTTGCCGGTATTGGCATCGATCCCGGGCAGCCGGGTTACAAGCACATTCTGATTGCACCCAGGCCGGGAGGAGGGCTGGGTTTTGCAAAGGCAAGCCATCGGAGCATGTACGGGGAAATCGAGTCGGGCTGGACCGTAAAAGATGGAAAGCTGCGTATGGAAATTCTGATTCCCGCCAATACAAAGGCTTCGGTATGTGTACCGGCCCAGTCGGAAGGGATCTTGCTGGATGCTAAGCCCCTGGGCACAGCTGCTGAAGTTAATGGTTCAACCCTGCTGGAACTGGGATCAGGCCGCTATGTGATTGAAGCCCCCTTTGAATAATGAACAGATTTTTTGTGTTTGCCGGCCTTGCCGGCCTCATGCTGGCTTGCGGCCAGACAAAAGAAAGCGATTCGCAAAAAAAGCCCAATGTGCTGTTTATTGCCGTGGACGATTTGCGGCCCGAGTTGGCCTGTTATGGGGCGGAGCATATCCATTCCCCCCATATCGACCGCCTCGCGGCCCAGGGTACACGCTTCGATCGCTCTTATTGCAATATCCCGGTTTGCGGGGCTTCCAGGGCCAGTTTGCTAAGTGGGTTGAGGCCCGCCCGGGCACGTTTTCTGACTTACAATACCTGGCTGGATGAGGATGCGCCGGGTGTGCTTTCCCTCCCCGGCTTGTTTAAATCGAATGGCTATACCACAATCAGCAATGGCAAAATCTATCACCACGATCTTGATGGAAAAGATGGCTGGAACGAGATCTGGCACCCGGCCTCGGGCAGTTCCTCG
This sequence comes from Bacteroidota bacterium, assembly GCA_002748055.1. Classification (GTDB taxonomy): domain Bacteria; phylum Bacteroidota; class Bacteroidia; order Bacteroidales. Next base: position 8,011 of record PDRI01000118.1, read on the forward strand.
TGGAGGGACTATGCCCTTGCAGAAAATGCCCTTGCAGATAGTTCGGACAGGCATCGGGGGCCGCCCTTCGAGCGTGCCGGGGTGGCCGATACAGCTTATAAGGATGGAAAACTGGCCGAGAAAGTGATCCGGGATCTGAAAAAACTCAGGGATGCAGGTAAACCATTTTTTCTGGCAGCAGGCTTTCTGAAACCGCATCTGCCTTTTAACGCCCCGGAGTCCTACTGGGCCCTTTATGATGGAGGTGTCGTTCTGCCCGATAACAACTACCCTCCGGAGAATGCTCCCCGCGAGGCCTTTCATAATTTTGGGGAACTCAGGGCCTATGCCGGTGTCCCGAAACAGGGGCCCTTGTCTGACCAGATGGCGGAGCAACTGATTCAGGGCTATTATGCCTGTGTGAGTTATACGGATGCCCAGATTGGAAGGGTTCTGGATGCCCTGGAGCAGCTTGGCCTGGCAGAGAATACCATTGTGATTCTTTGGGGCGACCATGGCTGGAATCTCAGGGAGCATGGCCTTTGGTGCAAGCACTGCAATTTTGAAAATTCGCTTCATACACCATTGATTGTCAGGGTCCCGGGCAGGGAGCAGGTGCCCGCATCCGGCGAGATCGTTGAGTATGTGGATATTTACCCGACCCTGTGCGAACTAAGCGGGCTGGAGAAACCCGCTCATTTGCAGGGAGTCAGTTTTGCACCGCTGCTTTTTAATGCCGCTGCCAAAAGCGATGGTATAGCCGTCAGCCGTTGGTACGATGGGATTACGGTGATTTGTGACCAGTACTTTTATACCGAATGGGTGAACGACAAGGACAGCAGCTATGCGCGCATGCTTTACGACCATGCTGTTGATCCAAAGGAGAATAGAAACCTTTCAGAAGAACCTGATTTACAAGAATTAACCCTCGATCTTGCGTCGCAGATGCGACAGGAGAGGGGATCTGATTACTTTAATTACTAAGCATATGAAAAAACAAGTGTTATTGATCGCAATGGCCATGCTGGCTATGACTACCTTAGGACAGAGTTTTATCCTTCCTCTTTGGGAGGGAGATCCGCCAAATTACAAGGAGACCGGTGAGGCAACGATCTGGGATACAACCGATATTGTGAGAGTTCACAATATTCAGAAGCCCGATATTGCGGTATTCCTCCCTTCTAAGGCCCATGCCACAGGAGAGGCGGTTTTGGTGTGCCCCGGTGGCGGTTACTATGTTTTGGCCTATGATTGGGAGGGCAACGACATTGCCCGATGGTTGAATTCTAAGGGAATTGCAGCCTTCGTGCTGAAATACCGCTTACCCGGTTCGTCCAACAATATTGTTCCGCATAAGTCACCACTGATGGATGCTCAGCGTGCCATGCGCCTGATCCGTTTCCGGGCTGCGGACTGGAACCTTGATCCGAACCGCATTGGCGTGATGGGCTTCTCTGCCGGGGGCCATCTGGCATCGACCCTGTCTACCCATTTCGACGGGGGAGACCCCGGAGCCGGTGATCCGGTTGAAAGCATGAGCTGCCGTCCCGACTTCAGTATCCTGATGTATCCCGTCATCACATTCAGCGAGGACTTCACGCATAGGGGGACACGGGACAATCTCCTGGGAAAGGAAGCAGATCCGGACTTGGTCCGCTACTATTCGAACGAATTGATGGTTAGCGCCGACACTCCCCCGACGATCCTGATCCATTCCGGCGACGACAAGGCGGTTCCTATAGAGAACAGTCTTACTTACTATGCCGCCCTGCGTGATAAGGGGGTGGAGGCTGAGCTTCATGTCTATCCCTATGGGGGGCATGGTTACTCGCTGGCCATTGGCAGGGGTTACCTTTCTACCTGGCCCGATCGTGTCATCGAATGGCTGCACCGGGCCCCCTAGTTTGGCGGTGAGCGCCGGCTTTTTTCCTTACAATTTGTGTTATTTATTTTGCCTGTATCAAAATTTCATCTATTTTTGCCACGCATTTGAATGATGCACGTTCTGGAAAAGTTTATCCATAGCCATCAATAGTATTAGGTCTGGTAGTTCAGTTTGGTTAGAATGCCGGCCTGTCACGCCGGAGGTCGCGGGTTCGAGTCCCGTCCAGACCGCTTAATACACGAAGAGGCCGTTTCAGTAATTTA
>PDRI01000119.1 GCA_002748055.1 Bacteroidota bacterium
ATCAGGCAGCGCATTGATTTGAAGGACTCCCGGAAAGCCGGCTTACGGTCTAAAGTCTCTGCACGGGCATTGAAGCAGGCTCTCCTTATTTCTTCAGCATGCCCCATATCCCCGGCCCAGGGCGGGATGAGGCCCCAGTGACAAAGTGTGGCCTGGCCCGGATCCCTCTGCGTAATAACAGGAATTTGCGGTTGATTGAAGGCCCTGTAGAAATAGTGAAATGAAAAATCTTTCAGCGCATCGCCACCGATCCCGAATCGCGACTCTAAGGCCTTCCTGCTGCTATGGACGGAAATGGTAAAACACATTTCGGCAAGCTATCTTCTGACACTTCATTAAACAATTGGCCCTTCGTGTTGTTTACTTGGGGAATGCAGCACGAAAAGCGACGCATGCCATCTGAAAAACAAATATGGCCTTATTTTCCTCTCGGAATATTTCTCTTTCCGGGGGAGGAACATCCCCTGCGCATCTTTGAGCCGCGATATCAGCAGCTGATCAATGATGTCCGCTCTTCGGGCAAGCCCTTTGTAATCCCTTATGTGAGCAGAGAAGAAATCCAGCCCTATGGTTGCGAGGTCGAGCTCGATGAGGTGGTGGGCGAGCACCCTGAAGGAAGAATGGTCATCAATGTAAGGAGCAGGGAGGTGGTTGAGATCCTGAGTTATGAAAAACGGCTTGGGGACCGGCTCTATGCGGGAGGTCGTGTGGCTCCGGTTCGCATTAACGGGAAAGAAACCGGTCCGGGTTTGCAGTCTCTTATCGGGGAACTCCTCTTGCTCGACCCCTCCTTCCTGTCCTGCTGCGGTGGAGGTCTGAACGGTGTGAGCCGGCTCGACTTGCTCAAGGCACTGAATCTGAGCTCTGAAGACAAGCATAGTTATGTTCGATCCCTGTCGGTACAGCAGGAAGAGGCCTTCCTTAATTCCAGGTTGCGCTTTCTGATGATGATTCGCAGGCAGGAGCAGCAACTCGACAATGACTACGGGCTCAACTAAGCTCATCCCCTTTTTTCGGCATGGCTACTTTTAGCCGATCCAGGTCCTGTTTAAGGCTGGCCACTGTGCGAACGAGTTGGTTCTCGGGAATGACAGGGTCCGGAATTTCGTGGCTGATGAAGTGTACAAAACGCCATATTTCTTTCAGATCCTGCACATGGATGCTATAGGGTTCATAGAGGGGATTGAGTGAGTAAAGGGTGAGCAGCCCTTCCTTTTCAATCCGGTTCTCAATGATCTTGAATACGATGCCTTCATCAAGGGTGAGTACGACACAGGCTTCCCCCGTTTTCAGGCTCCGCCAGTCCTGAATGTATTCTCCGGTTACCCATGCTTTTTCCGGGATGGGCAGCATGGAATCCCCCTGAAGCTGGAAAGTACGGTACTTTTTCTCTTCGGAGAGAAAGGGCAGGTGGAAGACCTGTAATTCACTAATGTACTCGGGATCTGAAAACCCATTGCTGTATCCGGCCTGGGCCTTCACGGGTACGAGTTCAATATTTTCTTCATTATCGGGGCTGACAGTGGATGCCAGTATCCGCAGATTTCCTCCCCTGAGGAATACATCTTCCCCATTTTCAAGCTGCCTGAGCTGGGTTTCGCTCAGCTTCGACAGATCCACTTTCAGCAGGGTGTCTATCGCCAGCCTGTAGTAGTCAGAAAAAAGCAGAAGTGTTTCGATGCCCGGCTGGGCCACCTGATTCTCATAACCGCTCAGGGTCGAGCGCTTCATGCCCAGTTTTTCAGCTACCTCATCCTGGGTGCGTCCTCTGCGTTTGCGCAGCAGCTTAATGTTTGTGTTAAAATACATGACTGTTCGTTTGAAAGGTTTGCAGGGAATAAAGCTAATGATTATATTGTAATCGAACAAATGATTAGATTACAATCATTTTGTGTGAATAAATTCGGGTAGAAATGGAGCGGTGTGTTGTACATATGGACCTGGACAGTTTTTTTGTGTCGGTAGAGCGCTTAATCAACAGCGATTTGAAAGGAAAACCCGTTATCATCGGTGGAATGTCGGACCGGGGTGTGGTTAGTTCCTGCAGCTATGAGGCCCGTCGCTACGGGGTACATTCGGCCATGCCGATGAAGATGGCGAGGCAACTTTGCAGTGAGGCCGTGCTTATTCGTGGCGATATGGATGTTTATAGCAAGTATTCCCGCCTGGTTACGCAGCTTATAGCCGATTCGGCCCCCGTATATGAAAAGGCTTCTATTGATGAGCACTATCTGGATATTACAGGCATGGATCGCTTCTTTGGCTGCATGCAGTGGACTCATGAACTGCGCCGGCGCATCATGGCGGAGACAGGGCTGCCCATTTCCTATGGACTCTCGGTAAATAAGACGGTCTCGAAGATTGCAACCGGTGAGGCGAAACCAAACGGAGAGATGGAGGTTCCCGATGGCAATGAAAAGCACTTTCTTTCTCCGCTTTCCATCCGAAAGATTCCGATGATCGGGCAGCACACCTTTCAGCTCTTGCGTTCCATGGGCATCGCTACCATAGGTACCCTGGGGCAGATTCCTGTTGAGATGATGGAAAGCCTGCTTGGTAAAAACGGCCCGGCTATCTGGAAGAAAGCCAATGGCATTGATCCCAGCCCTGTGGAACAGTATTCCGAGCGTAAGTCTATTGGTAGTGAGCATACCTTTCAGCGCGATACCATGGATGTATCCGGGCTTCGCGATCTGCTTAGCTCCATGGTGGAAAAACTGGCTTTTCAATTGCGCAAAGAAGAGCGACTTGTATCTGTGCTAACTGTCAAAATTCGTTATTCCAACTTTGACACTCACAGTCTGCAAAAGCGGATCTCTTACACCTCCTTCGATCATGTACTGATCCCCCTTGCCAGGGAACTCTTCGACCGCCTTTACCAGCGCCGCATGCTGATTCGCCTGGTGGGAATCCGTTTTTCCGGGTTGATTCACGGCACGCAGCAGCTGAACCTCTTCGAGGACAGTACCGAAATGATTGAGCTCTATCTGGCCGTGGACCGTATGCGCAAACGCTTTGGAGCAGATACGCTCCGGCGTGCAAGTGGGATACACTTGCCCGAGCTGGAAGCCCGCCAGAAGGAAGCGGAAAAGGCCCCACCTGCTTCTTCCGACCGGCAGCAAATCGATAATCTTAAAAATCGCAGGTACCGTTACTGGTACCGTTAAGGCACTCAGGGTGTATTTGAATTGCCATTCATATTACAGCCTGAGATACGGGACAATGGCGCCTGAAACCCTCGTGGAGAAGGCCGCAGAGAAGGGCATTGATGCGCTGGTACTGACCGACATTAACAATTCTACAGGCATGGTGGACTTTGTGAAGGCCTGCCGGATACACGGTGTGCACCCCATCGCCGGTATGGAGTTCAGGGAGGGGGACCGCCACCTCTATACAGGCATTGCCCGCAACCCCGCGGGCTTTAAAGGACTGAATGAGTTTCTTTCCTACCACAATGAAACGGGCATCCCCCTGCCCCATCGTGCACCTCCCCTTGATGAGGTCTATTTTGTCTACGATTTTAAAGATAACCCATGGATGCTGAAGGGGCGCAGAAAGGGACCAGGTATGCGCGAACAGGAACGCATTGGCCTGGGCCCCGGAGAAGTGAATCAACTGCTTTCTTCACCCTGGAGTGCAGAGCCCGAACGCCTGGTGGTACGGCATCCTGTTAGCTTTCTCGACAAGAGGGGCCACGTTTTGCATCGCCATCTCAGAGCAATCGACCACAACATTCTATTGAGCCAGCTCGGGCCGGAGCAGCATGCTCCGGAGAGCGAACTATTGCTGCCCCCCGACCTGTTGCGTTGTGCTTATGAAGGAAAACCGGACTTACTCCGGAATACCCGAAAGTTAATGGAGGACTGCCGGATGGATTTTGATTTCGCTTCCCCAAAGAATAAAAAGGCCTTTACGGGCACGGCCCATGATGATAAAATGCTCCTGGAGAAGTTGGCTCTGGAAGGCATGGAATACCGTTATGGAGTAAATAATACGGAAGCCAGACGGAGGCTGTCACATGAGCTGGAAATTATTCATCGTCTGGGCTTTTCGGCCTATTTTCTGATTACCTGGGATGTTATCCGCTATGCCATGGCCAGAGGTTTTTACCATGTGGGCCGTGGAAGCGGGGCCAATTCTATTGTGGCTTACTGTCTGCGCATTACCGATGTCGATCCCATTGATCTGGGCCTCTATTTCGAACGCTTTATTAACCCGAAGCGCAGCAGTCCCCCCGATTTCGACATCGATTTCTCATGGAAGGAACGGGACGAAGTCCTCGACTATGTATTCAAACGCTATGGCCGTCGGTACACGGCCTTCATCGGAACCATCTCAAGCTTTCGGGACCGTTCTATTTTCAGGGAACTGGGAAAGGTCTACGGCCTGCCCAAAAACGAAATTGATCTCCTGGTCGGAGAGCCCGAAAACGGCTTAAACGACAACCGCATTACCAGGGCTATTTATGAACTCGGGAGTTCGCTAATGGATTTTCCCAACATACGCAGCATCCACGCCGGCGGGGTACTGATTTCGGAAGAGCCCCTCTCCTGCTATACAGCCCTCGACCTACCCCCAAAGGGCTTTCCTACAACGCAATGGGACATGTATGTCGCCGAGGAACTCGGCTTTGAAAAACTCGACATCCTCAGCCAGCGAGGCATTGGCCACATTAAGGAATGTGCCGATCTTGTACGTAAGAACAGGGGAATAGATGTGGATGTGCACCAGGTCGATCGCTTTAAGAAGGACTCACGGGTGATTGAACAGCTTCAAACGGGTGAAACCAATGGCTGTTTCTATATCGAGAGTCCGGCCATGCGTGGCTTACTTACCAAGCTGCGTTGCAATTCTTATCTCTCTCTGGTAGCTGCATCTTCCATTATCCGGCCCGGCGTGGCCCGGTCGGGGATGATGAAGGAGTACATCCACCGTTTTCACCATCCCGGTGATTTCAGCTATCTCCATCCCATTATGGAGGAACAACTGGAGGAGACCTTTGGGGTCATGGTTTACCAGGAGGACGTGATCAAGATCTGTCATTATTTTGCCGGACTCGATTTGGCCGATGCAGACGTTCTGCGACGGGCCATGAGCGGAAAGTATCGTTCTTCCAGGGAATTTGAGCGAATTGAACAACGCTTCTTTGATTGCTGCAGGGAGCGGGGACACCCCGACAAGCTCAGCAGGGAGGTCTGGCGACAGATTGCTTCCTTCGCAGGCTATTCCTTCTCAAAAGCTCATTCCGCTTCTTTCGCTGTGGAGAGCTTTCAGAGCCTTTTCCTGAAGGTTCACTATCCGCTCGAGTTTATGACCGCAGTTATCAATAACTTCGGAGGCTTCTACAAGACCTGGGTTTACTTCAACGAGGCCCGACGCTGGGGGGGCGTGATTCATATGCCCTGTGTAAACAGAAGCAGCTTTAAAACCTCAATCAGGGGGAGGGATATTTACATAGGGTTTACCCACATTCAGAATCTGGAGCAGAGGACGGTAAAGCTTCTGCTTGGGGAACGGGAAGCTTCGGGCGATTACCGCAGTTTGGATGACTTACTGGAACGGGTACCCATGGGCCTGGAACAGGCCATCCTGTTAATTCGCATTTCGGCCCTGCGCTTTACGGGAAAGAGCAAAAAATCCCTGCTTTGGGATGCGCACCTCATTCTTGGCAAGCGGAGCCAAAAAGAGCCCATGCGGGAGCTTTTTCCTGTACAAAGGAGGGCTTTCAGCCTTCCCGAACTGGAACAGACAGCCCTTGAGGATGCCTACGATGAGATCGAGCTTCTGGGCTTTCCGGTGAGCATTCCGGCCTTCGATTTGCTAAGGACTTCGTTCCGGGGTGAGGTGCTGGCCCGTGAGATGTTGCAGCATGTGGGTAAGAAGGTTCGCATGCTTGGCAATTTGGTTACAATCAAATATGTACACACCAAACAGCGTCAGTGGATGAACTTTGGCTGCTTCCTGGATGCGGAGGGTGAATTTTTCGATGTGGTGAACTTTCCGGATAGTTTGAAGAACTACCCCTATAAAGGAAGGGGCATCTACCTGATTTACGGGGAAATTACCGAAGAATTCGGCTTCCCGGGCATGACAGTGGAAAAAATGGCAAAACTGCCTTTTAAGCCCGACCCAAGATACTAGTCGTCTGAAGCTGAGGGGGAGCCGTAGCCGCTAATTCATTCGTTGGATGTTATTTACCCCCTTTACCCGTTTAAGCTTGCGAATAAGGGCTTCAAGGTGCTTGCTATCCTTTACAAAGATGGTGACCGAGCCCTCGAAAAGGCCATCATCGGAGTCGATTGAAATGGAGCGCATATTCACCTGAAGGTCCCTGGAGATGACATCGGAAATGTTGCTGACGATGCCCAGATCGTCGGTTCCGGTAATGCGGAGGCTTACCGGGAAATAGTTCTCTTTAGCCGTTGATTTCCAACGGGCCTTCACCACCCGGTATCCATAGCGGGAGATCATTTGTTGTGCATTCGGGCAATTCATCCTGTGAATGGTAATACCAGCCCCTACCGTCACAAAGCCAAAGATCGCATCTCCATTGATGGGATTGCAGCAAGGCGCCAGCTTAAAATCTACATTTGCCAGTTTTTCGTCGATGACCAGAAAATCGTTGCCATCGGCAGATGCATTCTGAACCAGGCGGTCCACAGCCTCATCTTCGATATGCACCCGCTCATTCGACTGCGATTTTTCTTCGGCCTTAAGCAGATCCTTAATCTGCAGAAGGTCAATTTTTTCCGTCGCCACATCAAAGTAGAGGTCGATGGCATCTTTGTACTTATAGTGCCGGATCAGTTTTCGGATGCTGGTGTCATCAAATTCGATTTTCCAGTTTCTAAAGCGTCGTTTAAGCGTTTCCTTCCCCACTTCAGCCTCCTTCAGCTTGTCCTCCTTTAGGGCATGCCTGATCTTGCTTTTTGCTTTCGAGGTCACTACCGCATTGAGCCAGTCAATTTTTGGCTTCTGCTCCTTCGATCGGATAATTTCCACCTTGTCGCCGTTTTTCAATACGTGCCGTATGGGTACATTCCTGTTGTTCACCCTGGCTCCTGAGCAGCTTACCCCTATATCGGTGTGGATGTCAAAGGCAAAATCAAGGACCGTTGCATGCTCGGGGAATTTCTTCAGATCGCCATTTGGAGTAAAGACAAATATCTCTTTGCTGAATTGACTGAGCTTCAGGTCTTCGATCAGATTATCGGCATCCATTTCTGTGCTCTCCAGTGCCTCCCTGACCCGGGCGATCCACTGGTCGATACCGGCCTGTGCCTTTATTCCTTTGTATTTCCAATGTGCAGCAAGGCCTTTTTCTGCAATCTCATTCATTCGTTTGGTCCTGATCTGCACCTCGACCCATTCTCCCCCCGGTACAACCACCGTGGTATGCAGGGACTCATAGCCATTGGATTTTGGTGCCGAAATCCAGTCGCGCAGACGCTCCGGATTTGGCTGGTAATGGTCGGTAATTATGGAATAGATTCGCCAACAATCGGCTTTTTCCCTTTTCGGGGGTGTATCTACGATGATGCGAATGGCAAAACGGTCATAGACTTCTTCGAAATCGACCTTTTGCTGCTTCATCTTTCTCCATATCGAGGAAACAGCCTTTACCCTGCCCTTGATTTCCACTTTGAAATTTTCTTCTTCAAGGTCGGTCTTCAGCGGTCGGATAAACTCTTCGATAAAGCGCTTTCGTTTATCGGATCCGCTCCGCAGTTTTTCTTCAATCTGTATATAGGCTTCACGATCAAGAATGCTCATGGCAATGTCTTCCATTTCGGACATGACATTGTAGAGCCCAAGTCGATGAGCCAGCGGAGAATAAATAGATCTTGCTTCGCAAGCCAGGGCAATTTGTTCCTTTTCTTCCAGCCTTTTATTCAGCCGCATCAGAAAGAGACGTTCGGCCAGTTTAACCAGAATGACCCTGAAGTCTGTAGCGAGGCTCAGAATAAGGTTACGCATGTTTTCGGACTGCTCCTGGCTTCCACTGGTATCGAGATCACCGATGCGTCTGAGCTCATTAACGATCCCGCAGACCCGCTCTCCCAGCACTTCTTTCATCCGTTTCGATGCATTTTCGTCCTTTTTTGGCCCATTCATCAAAAGGGCAGCGGTGAGTCCGGGGGCATCAAGACCAAGCTCTTTGACGGCCATCTTACCCAGGCTGAGCGCGTAGGCTGCCTTTGACATGCCCAGGTTCTGATCTTCGGGTTCCAGTTCCTGTAGTAAGTAATCCACTGCCCTGCGCACTCCAATGCTTGCTTCAGGGTCATATTCCTCCTCACAGATTCTGAGCAGTGATCTATACAGCTGGTCTATTTCTTCGTGCTGCTGTTCAGCGTATTTATTGAGTGGATTCATCATTGTAGAAACGGGGAATCCGAATTGCAGATTGCCTCGCCGGATGGGTGAACTTCATTGCAGTTCCGGGAAGAGTCAGGAGACCATTTAAGAAGGACTTCTGCATTTAGTTTGGCAATATGCGTCCCAAAATTAAGAATTTTTCATTCTTGAAAAGTTCATCTCTTTCTTTTTCGTCGTCATTTTTGGTAACGCCTTTCTCAAAGGTCCAGGCCTACGGGATCAATCATGAGGACTCCCGGGCGAATAGCAGGATCATTTTTTGTATAGCATCGATAAATCGTAGCTAACCAGGTAATTATCAAAATCCATCGTTTGACCTATCAATCGCTTACGTTCCTTGTCCAATTCAACAAAAACAACCCTATGATCCAGTGTAATGTCGTATCGGAAATTTCCCTCCCAATCTACCACCAGGAGACGGTTGGGGTATTGAACCTGGAATTGTCCTTCAGCATCGAAATCTCCCATTAGCCCTCCTACATACACGAGAATGATATAGGTATCATCAGCAAGAACAGAGTAGAACGACCCCTCCCAATTTCCGGCAAATACCTTGTCGCTGGCTTCCGGAATGTCATCCTTTTGCCATACAGGTGTTCCATCCATCTCGATCAGAGAGAACTTGTTCTCATGACGGCTTACAATAATCATCCTGTTAGTTTCGGGGACATATTTGCATATGAGTGGATTATCAGAGTATCCCATATCTTTCCACGTGTCGGGGTACACTTTGTTGGGTATGGCCAGGCTATCTACCAGATTTCCATTTAGGTCCATGAATGAGACCAGGTTCTTTTGGAGCATAACACTGGTAAATCCTATATGCCCGGAAGGATGATAAAACATGTTCATGGGAGGGATCCAGGATTTGTTGATGGGAAAAGAAACTGAGGCTTTGTAATTCGGAATTGTAAGAAGACTGTCAATGGGGAATTTGTGGATGCAGTTTTTCCCCCAATCCGTTTGCCAGTAAATATCATTCTTCTCATCTATAATTCCTGCAGCTGGATTAGTCACTTCACCAGGCCCTCTTCCACGGCTTATGGACTCCGAAATCAGAGAAAAATCTGTTAGATCGAAAACTCGTATAGCATAATCTGCATCCCAATCTCTCCGTATAAAAAGCAAATTGTTTAGGACGTCCATGTTCCCCAACTCCATAAATACATCCACCTGAATCTCTTCCCCGGTAAGCATCAGTTTCTTTGGGAGACCGGACTCTGTATTCTGCTGACACCCGCACAAAAGAAGAAGCAATAGCATGCCTAAGACAAAAGATATTCGGAACATGACATTCAAGTTTTTATTGGGTAAGGTTGATTCATATAAATTTAGAGAAGTTCAAATGCTATTCCAAATAATTGCTCCTTAACAAGCATTGGATTTTAGTATTTGGCGAAGATATTTGGGTATTCTGTCGGGAATAGTGCAGAATCGGAAATACGTTTTTGATGATCTGGGCAATCTTTCGTCGCGTGAAGATTTAATCACAAACCAGAAAGAGACCTTTGCTTACGACGATCTCAACAGACTGACAGGCGTTACCTTCTACAAAGGGTCGACCCATTTCAGCTCCGGAGACCTTCAAATGGGCTTCGACAACTCCGGAAACATCACCTCTAAAAGCGATGTAAGCAGCTCTATTAACTACGGCGAGAATGCCGGTCCGCATGCGCTCACGTCGATAGACAATCCGGTAAGTGCATTTACTCCTCCGCCTCAGCGCATCTCTTATA
>PDRI01000120.1 GCA_002748055.1 Bacteroidota bacterium
CTCAGAGAGATGCTCTTGCAAACGGCCTCCTGGACCGCCGAGGGTGGCCGTCTGGTGGTCATTAGCTATCATTCGATCGAGGATCGCCTGGTGAAGAACTATATGAAAAGCGGGAATACGGAGGGTGAGGTGGAAAAGGACTTTTACGGGAATGTGCTTAGTCCCTGGCGGATGGTCAACAGAACGGTAATCAGACCATCGGAGGAGGAAGTGGAAGCGAATAACAGGGCAAGGAGTGCGAGGCTGCGTATTGCGGAACGTGTAAACAATGGGAAAACGAAATAAGAACGTAGAGTTTGAACCGGGATTGGAAGCGAAGGAGAAGAGTTTCGCTCTTCGCGACCTGGTGGATGGGAGCGTCCTCACCCGTGCTGCAGTTATGAAGCAATCGCGCTTCATTCTGCTCATCGTTTTCATTGCCTTTTTCTCCATCGCTAACCGCAACCATACCGAGAAAACGGTGATCAGGCTGAACCGCCTGCAACGCGATGTAAAGGAACTCAGATCGAAGTCCATCACCATTTCGGCCGACCTGGTGCGAATCAGCCGCCAGTCGGAAGTGGTTCGAATGGTCGAGGACTATGGGCTTGGATTGGAAGAAAACCTGGAACCGCCAAAAAAATTGCTCAGATGTCACTGAAACGCGACATATTGTTGAGGGCTTCCGTCGTGTACCTGGGCATCGTTGTGTTTGGGCTGCTCATCCTGGGAAAGGCGCTTAAACTTCAGCTTTTCGAGAAGGATATCTGGGCAAAGCAGGAGAACAGCACCATCAAGCACAAGGAGATTATGCCCAACAGGGGCAATATCTATTCTTCCGATGGAAGGCTGCTGGCAGTATCGCTTCCTTTTTACGAGATCCGTATGGATTTCCGTTCCGAGTCTTTTACGCAGGAGATTTTCGATCAGGGCATTGACGATTTGGCCAAATCCCTTTCGAATCTTTTTCAGGACAGGCACTGGAGTACGTACAAGAGAGCGCTGGTGAGGGCCAGGAAAGCCGGCGAACGGTACTATCTGGTGAAGCGCAATGTAAACTATACCCAGTTGCAGAAGGTCAAGGACTTCCCGATTTATAAGCTGGGCCCCTACAAGGGCGGGGTCATCTATGTGCAACAAAACAAGCGGGTAAGGCCTTATGGTATGCTGGCAGCCCGTACCGTGGGCTATACCATGAGTGGAAACCAGCGCAGTGTGGTTGGACTTGAGGGGGCCTTTGAGAAGGAGCTGCGGGGGGTTGAGGGCTACCGACTCGAGCGCAAAGTCCGGGGCGATATCTGGATGCCGGTTAAAGATGCCGGTCAGATCGACCCCAGGGATGGCTACGATGTCATCTCAACCATTGATGTCGATCTGCAGGATGTGGCCGAAAACGCCTTGAATGAACAGTTGATGAGGCATGGAGCCGACCACGGTTCTGTGGTGGTGATGGAGGTTTCCACCGGAAAGGTGAGGGCCATTGCCAATTTGAGCCGTCAGGACGACGGGAGTTATGCTGAGGAGTACAACTATGCCATAGGTGCCAGCACCGAGCCGGGTTCCACTTTTAAACTGGCTTCGGTGATCGCCTTGCTGGAGGACGGGATGGTGGGGCCCGACGACATCGTGGACACAAAAAATGGTGTAGTGCATTACTATGGCCAGAAGATGGAGGACAGCGGAGGAAAGGGACTGGGTAAGATCACTGTGAAAAGGGCTTTTGAAAAGTCGTCCAATGTGGGCATTTCCCTGTTGGTGAACAAACACTATGCAAAGAACCCCGAGCGTTTTGTGAACCGTCTCTACGAAATGGACCTGAACCAGAAGCTGGGTGTCAGCATAAAAGGAGAAGGAAGGCCCGATATCAGGTATCCCGACAGTGAACTTTGGTCGGGGGTTTCTTTGCCCTGGATGTCGATCGGCTATGAGGTAAGCCTCACGCCCCTGCAGATCCTGGCCTTTTACAATGCCATTGCTAACGATGGGGCCCTGGTTAAACCCCGCTTTGCCGAGTCGCTGCGCTTCCATGGCAAGGTGCTTCGCTACTTCGATACCGAGGTCCTGAACAATCGCATCTGCTCGAAGGAAACCCTTGAAATTGTCCGTAGCATGATGGAGGGGGTCGTGGAAGAAGGGACAGCACGCAACCTGGCCAACTCACATTATGCCATTGCGGGTAAAACCGGCACCACCCAGATTTCGCTTCGCAATACGGGCTATTCCAAGGCCCTGCACCAGGCTTCTTTCGTTGGCTATTTCCCGGCCGATAGTCCTCGCTATTCCTGCATTGTGGTGGTTAATGCACCTTCCAAAAGTATTTACTATGGCAACCTTGTGGCGGGTCCCATTTTCAGGGAGATTGCCGACCGGATTTATGTAAGAGAATACGACCTGCATCCGGTCGAGGAAAGCACCCTGGAGGCGACGGTGCAGGCACCCTATTCGAAAAGTGGCCGGGCCAAAGCCATCGCACAGGTCTTCAGCTACCTCGATATGCCCCTGAAGGAGGCAGCGAATGCGGGAGAGTGGGTGAGTACCAGGCGTAGCGAATCGGGCGTGGAACTACGGAAACGAAGCATCCCTGTGGCTCTGGTACCAAATGTGGAAGACATGGGGCTGGCCGATGCCGTTTACCTGCTCGAGAAGAGCGGTCTGCTGGTGGAAGCCCGGGGACGTGGAACCGTGGTGCAGCAATCGCTTCCTCCGGGGAAAAGGGCCAGGGCCGGACAAACCATACGATTGCAAATGAGTATCGCAGAAAACAGATGAAACTGAGCAGACTCATAGCCGATGTGGAGCTGCTTCAGCGAAGTGGAAGCGGGGATCCCACGATTTCGGGCCTTTGTTTTGATTCCCGCGAGGTTTCAGCAGGCTGCCTCTTTACGGCTGTCAGGGGTACACTGGCCGATGGCCACGACTATATTCCTTCGGCCATCCGGGCCGGTGCCCGCGTCATTGTCTGCGAGAAGCTGCCAGACTCCCCCCCTTCCGATGAAGTCATTTGGATACGGGTAGGGAATGCCCGAAAAGCCCTTGCACTAATGGCCTCGGCCTGGTACGGGCATCCTTCACGGGAACTGAAGCTGGTTGGGATTACCGGAACCAATGGCAAGACCACCGTGGCGACACTGCTGCATCAGCTGCACGAGGACCTGGGCTACCGGGCCGGATTGCTATCGACGATTCGTGTGGTGAGCGGCGACATCGTTGAGGAGGCCAGTCACACAACCCCCGACCCCCTGCGGATTAATGCGGCCCTGCATCGCATGGTAGAGGCGGGATGCGGCTATTGTTTCATGGAGCTTTCCTCTCATGCCATTGATCAGGACCGCAGCACCGGCCTTCAATTTGCCGGAGGGGTCTTTACCAACCTGAGTCGCGATCACCTCGACTATCATGGCGATTTCAGGACCTACCTGGAATGCAAGAAACGCTTTTTCGACGACCTGCCCTCGACGGCCTTCGCCCTGGTGAATGCTGATGACCGGAACGGCAAGGTGATGTTGCAGAACTGCAGCGCAGAAAAGCGGCGCTATGCGATCAGGACCATTGGCGATTTTATGGCCCGCGTGCTGGAACTGCATCTCGAGGGCAGTGCCATGAGCATCGACCAGCATGAGCTTTGGGTGAACCTGCCCGGAATTTACAATGCCACGAACCTGCTTTGCGTATATGGAGTGGCCATGTTGCTTGGTCACCGCCAGGATGAGATTCTGAAGGGGCTGAGCCGGCTCAAATCGGTGGAAGGCCGTTTTGAGCTGCTTCAGTCGAAAGAGGGCATTACCGCTGTTGTCGACTATGCGCACAGCCCGGACGCACTTAAAAATGTTTTGGAAACCATTAACGAGGCAAACAGCGGAGCTGGAAAAGTAATTACCGTAGTGGGGGCCGGTGGTGACCGGGACAAGGGAAAGCGGCCCGGGATGGCTGCTGTTTCGGCTGAACTGAGCCATCGGCTTGTGCTCACCTCCGACAATCCCCGAAACGAAGATCCGGAAGCCATTCTCGACGACATGATGGAGGGGCTGAATGAGGCCCAGAAACGCAGGACCATACGGATCAGCAACAGGAAAGAAGCCATCAGGACTGCCTGCATCATGGCCGAAAAGGGCGACGTGATTCTGGTGGCCGGAAAGGGTCACGAGCACTATCAGGAGATTCTTGGCGAGCGGCATCACTTTAACGACATGGAAATACTGGAACAAAGCCTTAAGCCGAAACAATGATTTACCACTTGTTTACATATCTCCAGGAACTGGATGTCCCGGGTGCGGGTATGTTCCGCTACCTCTCGTTCAGGGCGGCCTTCACTGTGATCAGCTCCCTGGTGATTTCCATGATTATCGGCAAGCGCATTATAGGCTTCCTCC
Organism: Bacteroidota bacterium; assembly: GCA_002748055.1. Classification (GTDB taxonomy): domain Bacteria; phylum Bacteroidota; class Bacteroidia; order Bacteroidales. The sequence continues at coordinate 4,350 of PDRI01000120.1, forward strand.
AGCACCAGCAGATCGGAGAAACGGTAAGGGATCTGGGTCTGCAGGGCCAGATGGAGAAGAAGGGTACACCCACCATGGGCGGGATCATCATCCTGGCTTCCATTTTTATTCCCGTACTGCTTTTTGCCGATCTCACCAACATCTACATCCTTCTGATGCTGGTGACTACGCTCTGGCTGGGCCTGATTGGCTTTCTGGACGATTACATCAAGGTCTTTCTTAAGAACAAGGAAGGTTTGCGTGGGAAGTTTAAGGTAATCGGGCAGATTGGTCTGGGCTTGATTGTGGGGCTTACCCTCTTTCTGAGCGATGATGTGGTGATTCGCGAACGTATAGCTGTGACCCCCGACAACATCGGGATGTATGCTGCCGATGAGCTGCAGCAGGATGCTGCCGGCAACAGCTATGTAACAGAGAATCATAAGCGGCCCCTGACCACCATTCCCTTTGTGAAGAACAATGAGTTTGATTATCGCTGGCTCGTCTGGTTTGCAGGGGAGCATGCCGATACCCTGGTCTGGATCGTCTTTATCCTGATGGTGATGTTCATTGTTACCCTGGTATCGAACGGGGCGAACATTACCGATGGCCTCGATGGTCTGGCCACGGGATCCTCGTCCATTATCGGAGTTGCCCTGGGCATTCTGGCCTGGCTTTCGGGCAATGCCATTTACTCCAATTACCTGAATATCATGCACATTCCCGGAGCAGGAGAGTTGGTGGTATTTGCTGCGGCCTTCCTGGGTGCCACCGTGGGCTTCCTGTGGTACAATGCCTATCCTGCCCAGGTTTTCATGGGCGATACAGGCAGCCTTTCGCTGGGGGGAATTATTGCCGTTTTTGCCATCGTGATCCGCAAGGAATTGCTTATTCCCATCCTCTGTGGGGTATTCATGGTGGAGAGCCTTTCGGTGATTATACAGGTGGCCTGGTTTAAGCGGACAAAGAAAAAATACGGAGAGGGCCGGAGGGTTTTCCTCATGGCACCTCTGCATCACCATTATCAGAAAAAGGGCTATCCCGAATCCAAGATCGTTACCCGGTTCTGGATCGTGGGTATCCTGCTGGCAGTAATCAGTATAGTGACCCTTAAGATCAGATAAACAAAACTAAACCTATGGATAAGCGCGAACGTATTGTGATTCTTGGAGCTGGGGAAAGTGGAACAGGAGCGGCCATTCTGGCCAAGCAGAACGACTTCGATGTCTTCGTGTCGGATGCCGGGCGGATTAAGCCTTTTTACAGGTCCATGCTCGACGAACACAGCATTCTCTATGAGTCGGGGGGGCATAGCGATCGAATGATTCTGTCTGCGGATGAAGTGATCAAGAGCCCCGGCATTCCCGAAAGCGCACCCATTGTGAAACTCCTGCGTAAAAAAGAAATACCGATCATTTCGGAGATTGAATTCGCGGGGCGCTATACGAATGCCAGGACGATCTGCATCACGGGGAGCAATGGGAAAACCACGACCACCTCACTTCTTCATCACATGATGCGGAAGGCCGGGCTCAATGTTGGCATGGCCGGAAATGTCGGGCGCAGTTTTGCCTACCAGGTGGCTACCGAGGACTACGACTTTTATGTGCTCGAGCTAAGTAGCTTTCAGCTCGATGGCATGTATGAGTTCAAGGCTGATATTGCCATCCTGCTAAACATTACCCCCGACCACCTGGATCGCTACGACTATAACTTCCAGAACTATGTGGATTCGAAGTTCAGGGTGACCCAGAACCTGACCGAGGAGGAGTATTTTGTGTTCTGTTCCGATGATGAGATTACCATCAAGGAACTGGAGAAGATTGTGAGTCGTGCCCGCCAGCTGCCCTTTGCCTATAAGAAGAAGGAAGATGAGGTGGCCTGGGTCGGGCATGACGAGGTTCTGCAAATCGAATTCGATGATGTGGATTTTTCCATGTCGGTACAGGAGCTTTCCCTCAAGGGACGGCACAACACCTATAACAGCATGGCGGCCGGGATAGCCGGGAATGTACTTAAGATCAGGAATGATGTGATCAGAGAGGCCCTGATGGATTTTCAGGGTGTGGAGCACAGGCTCGAGACGGTGGCCAAGGTACATGGCATCAATTTTATCAACGATTCCAAGGCTACCAATGTGAACTCGACCTGGTATGCCCTTGAAAGCGTGAATACCAGGGCGGTATGGATTGTTGGCGGAGTCGACAAGGGGAACGACTATAGCGAACTCTATAAGCTGGTCGAGAACAAGGTGAAGGCCATCGTATGCCTCGGCAAGGACAACGACCGGGTAAAAAAGGCCTTCGAAGGCAGGGTGGAGTCCATCGTGGAGGCAAGAGCAATGGACGATGCTGTGAAAGCAGCCTATTATCTGGCCAAGGACGGTGAAACTGTATTGCTGTCGCCTGCTTGTGCAAGCTTCGATCTTTTCGAAAGCTTCGAAGACAGAGGGCGGCAGTTTAAATCGGCTGTACGCAGCCTCTAACTACCAGAGAAGGAGAAGGTGCAAACGCTGCGTAAATACATAAAAGGAGACAGGATCATCTGGATGGTGGTGCTCATTCTGCTTGTGATTTCGCTGCTGGCGGTCTATAGCTCTACGGGCTCGCTGGCCTACAGGAACCAGGCAGGAAATACCTTTTTTTATTTTTTCCGACAGTTCAAACTTATTCTGCTTGGGCTCCTGATTATTTTCGTTTCGCACCTGATTCCCTACAGGTTCTACATGCGCATGTCGATTGTGGCCCTGTCCGCAGCGGTGGTCCTGCTTGCACTAACCCTCCTCGTGGGAACCAATATTAATGAGGCCACGCGCTGGCTCGAGGTCAGGGGAACAGGGCTCACGATTCAGCCCTCCGATTTTGCAAAGATCGGTTTAATGATGTACATCGCCAAGATCCTGTCGGTGAATCAGGAGGAGGCAAAGTCGAAAAAGCAGGCCTTCGGGAAGATTTCCCTGGCCATTATGGCGGTTTGCGGCCTCATTCTGCCCGCGAACCTCTCTACGGCCATGATCGTGTTTACGACTGCCTTCAGCATGATGTTTGTCGGGCGGATACCTGTGAAGTTTCTGGCGCTCATGATTTTTGCCCTGGTTTTTGGCTTAGGGGTTTTTGTTGGGGCCTCGCTGCTTTTGAAAAAGGACGGGCGCATCCAGACCTGGATCAACCGGATCGAGTCCTACTGGGAGGGCGGAGGAAACAGCTACCAGGCCGATCAGGCAAAGGTGGCCATCGTCCAGGGTGGTCTGTTTGGGAAGGGGCCCGGAAACAGCACCCAGCGCAATCTCCTGCCACATCCCTATTCCGATTTTATTTATGCCATTATCATCGAAGAATACGGGAGCCTCGTGGGTGGGGTACTGGTCCTTTTCCTCTATCTCTGGTTATTCTTCAGGGGGGGATTGATTATTCGGCGAAGCAGGAGCACCTATGGTGCTTTCCTCGCCTTTGGCCTGTCTCTGGGCCTGGTTCTGCAGGCCTTTGTAAACATGGCCGTTGCCGTCGGGCTGGTACCGGTTACCGGCCAGACCCTGCCCCTGGTGAGCATGGGCGGATCATCCATCTTCTTCACCTGCATGTCGGTAGGCATCATCCTGTCGATCAGCTGGGGAACCCGGGTGGAGGCGGGGGATCCTGCCGGGGTATCTGGTGTATCCGCTGGCGGAGCAAGGGCTTCAACTGCTGACAGTGCCGGAGATTCTGCTGTCGGATCAAAGAAAACCGCCCGGAAGGCCAGGGCCACTTCTGATGAGCAGAGGGCTGAAGATGCGCTCCGTGGGGTGCGCAGGACTATGGAGAAACTCGATAAAGAAAGGGAAGCAAATGACTGACCGGGCTTCGTATCGCATCCTCATTGGTGGGGGGGGAACCGGGGGACACGTTTTCCCGGCCATAGCCATAGCCGATGCGCTGAAGGCACAGCTGCCCGGCAGCCGTTTTCTTTTTGTAGGTGCGCTGGGGCGCCTCGAGATGGAGAAGGTTCCGGAGGCCGGTTACGAGATTGTGGGCCTGCCAGTCGCTGGTTTTCAGCGACGGCTGACCCTGAAAAATGTGGGTGTTGGAATCAGGCTCATCCGAAGCCTGCTCCTTTCCCGGAAGATTATTCGTCGCTTTCGGCCCGATGTAGCAGTCGGAGTTGGTGGCTATGCCAGTGGTCCCATCCTGAGGGCGGCTTCCCGCAGGGGCGTGCCGGTAGTCATTCAGGAACAGAATTCCTATGCCGGACTCACCAACCGCCTGCTTGCGGCGGCTGCAAAACGGATATGTGTGGCCTATGAGAACATGGATCGGTATTTCCCGGCCGCAAAAATCGAGCTCACCGGTAATCCGGTTCGGGCAGCACTTCTGAGCGACGAAAGGGATCGCACCGACTGCCTGAAATTGTTTGAGCTGGACCCGGCAAAAACGACCTGCCTGCTTATTGGCGGAAGCCTGGGGGCCCGCACCCTTAATATGAGCGTGCTGGCAGGTTTAGAGCTCATACAGGAGGCCGGGTTGCAGCTGATCTGGCAGTGTGGGAAGGCACGCTACAAGGAAATGCAAAGGGCCCTTGAGGGAAGGGACAGCAGGGGCATCCTGCTTACGCCCTTTATTGCCGATATGTCGGCTGCTTACGGTGCTGCCGATGTGATTGTTTCCCGGGCCGGTGCACTCAGTATTTCGGAATTGTGCATCATCGGCAAGCCGGCCGTATTGGTGCCCTCCCCCAATGTGGCGGAGGATCACCAGACCCGCAATGCCGAAGCCCTGGTGAAGAAGGAGGCTGCCATCATGGTGCGTGATGCAGATGCGGAGCAGGAACTGGTAGGCCGGCTCATTGCCCTGCTGGACGATGAAGCCCTCATGGGCCGGATGTCGGAGAATATGCGTAGGCTTGGGATTCCCGATGCTGCAAACCGAATTGCAGAGGAGGTGAAAAAAACCATGAAGAAAAGATGATGTGGAAGGACCTGGATAGGGTGTATTTTATAGGTGTGGGGGGCATTGGAATGAGTGCCCTGGCCCGTTATTTCCTGAGTCAGGGCAAGCATGTGGCCGGCTATGACCGTGTTTCCACACCCCTTACCGAAGAGCTGGCGCGGGAGGGAATCGAAATCCATTTTGAAGACGATGAGGACTTGATTCCCCTTCCTTTCAGGAGGCCAGAAGCCTGTTTGGTCGTCTATACCCCGGCTGTGCCGGACCGGCATCGCGAGCTGAACTATTTCAGGACAAAGGGTTTCCGCATTACCAAGCGGGCCGCTGCCCTTGGAGAGGTTTTTAATAGCGGGAGGGGTATTGGAGTGGCAGGAACCCATGGCAAAACCTCCATATCGACCATTCTCACCCATATCGTGTCCCGCTCCGAATTGGGCTGCAACGCTTTTCTCGGAGGTATAGGGAAAAACAGCGGTAGCAATTTCCACCTCGATCCCGACTCGGAACTCATGATCGCTGAAGCGGATGAATTCGACCGTTCCTTCCTGGCCCTCTGTCCCGAGATTGCCGTGCTTTCTTCTATGGATGCCGATCACCTCGACATCTACGGAGATGAAGACAGCATCCGGAAGGGCTTCGAGGCCTACATCGCGCAGATCCGAAAAGGGGGAAAGCTGGTGATAAAGACGGGGCTCGAGGCAGCTGTGCCTCCGGGTATTGAAGTGTTTAGTTACGGACTGAGCGGAGAAGAGGCCGATTACCGGGCACTTGGCCTGCAGCCAGCCGGTGTGGGCTATCGCTTTCAGGTGGAAGGCCCCGGTCTTCATATTCCCGATGTCCTGCTTCCCATTCCGGGCTTGCTGCAGG
>PDRI01000121.1 GCA_002748055.1 Bacteroidota bacterium
AAAGGCAGCGTCTTCGATTGAACTTGACCGAAACAATCCTTATGGATATATCTTATGGGGAAATTCAAAGTATTACATGTGGGCAGTGATGGGAGGCTCAAAACACGAAGCCCTGGCGTATTACAAGCGGGCAGAAAGGATTATGGAGCGCAATGATGCCCGGCGTAATTGGAACTATTTAAGCCTGCTCACCTTTATTGCCCATGCTTATGTCGAAATGGGCGAATTCAGCCATGCGGACAGCTATTATAAAAAGATATTGCAAATTGAACCAAATTACAACTGGATAAAAGACGATGTCTATCCACAGTTCTTAGAAAAATGGAAAAAAGCAAAACTGTATTGATTATCGGGACCGGGCTTGGAGGTCTTTCAACAGGATTACGATTAGCCAGCAAGGGTTACAAGGTAAAATTCGTAGAAAAGGCACCGCAGGCGGGAGGCCGTTTATACCAATTGAAAAGGGATGGTTTTACCTTTGATGTTGGCCCCAGCTTTTTCAGTATGCCCTACGAATTCGGGGAGCTCATGGATGATTGCGGCTTGGAAATGCCCTTTGAGTTTGTAGAGTTGGATCCCCTCTATACGGTCAGCTTCCGGGGGGACGATACGAAGTATAAACTCTACAAGGACATTGACAAATTAAGCGAACAGTTTGAAAGGCTTGAACCCAATTTTAAGACGAAGTTTTCAGCCTATTTAAAGAAGTGTGAGGATCTGTACAATGATACGGTGGACGTGGTTATCAAGCAGAATTTTAAGAGCATTCCCCACTATTTAAGCACCCTGATACAGGTCAACCCGAAACACCTCCCTGTACTGCTGAAGACCTTCTGGAAGCAAAGCAGCGCTTATTTTGAATCGAAAGAAGTTCGGCAGATTGTGTCACTTATTGCCTTTTTTCTGGGGCGAACTCCTTTCGACACCAATGCCGTATATACCCTTCTGTCGCATATCGAGTTTTCACATACGGGCTACTACAATGTTAAGGGGGGCATGTACAGCATTGTGACAAGCCTGGTGAAGGAGCTTAAAAAATTTGATGCCTCCTTTGACTACAATACCGAGATCACCTCCTGCGACTATGAGGGCAATAAACTGAGAGCCTTAATTGACCAGAACGGGAAGTCCTGGGAAGCCGACATCTTCGTCATTAATGCCGATGCCGCATTGTTCAGGGGGACCGTTTTTAACAGAAAAAAGTTTTCGGAGAAACGCCTAAAGAAAATGAGCTGGACGATGGGGTACTTAACCTTCTACATTGGCGTAAAGACCCGTTTGCCGCAGGTTGAGCACCATAATTACTTCTTAGGCAATAATTATGAGGAATATGCGAAAGACGTGACGAAGAATCCGGGAACATTGGAAAAACCCTATTACTATGTGAATGTAGTGTCGAAGCATAACAATGATTGTGCCCCCGAAGGTTGCGAGGCCCTGTTCTTTGTTTGTCCGGTCCCAAGCCTGTTGTTTAAAACCAACTGGGCCGACAGGGACCAGATCATCGACAGTATTATTGAAGACTTTTCGGAGCGAATAGGCCAGGACATTAGCAAAGACATTGTTTTCCGTGCAGCCTATACCCCGGAAGACTGGCAAAACCAGTTCAATCTCTACAAGGGTGCCGGATTGGGCCTATCGCACGATATGTTGCAGATCGGGGCATTGAGGCCTAAGAATTACGATGAGAAATTCAGGAACACCTTTTATGTCGGGGCTTCGACCGTACCGGGAGCGGGATTGCCTATGGCAGTGATTAGCTCTAAGCTGGTTACCGAAAGAATCCTGAGATACAACTAGCCCTTTCCGGTTTCGTTTCAGGTGACTGGTCCGCCTTACTTTCCGATGCAGAAGTTCTTGAAGATATTGCCGAGGATTTCGTCGGTGGTGACTTCACCCGTGATCTCGCCCAGGTGGTGAAGGGCTTCCCGGATGTCCTGGGCCAGCAGGTCTGTGGGGAGGCTGGTTTCCAGGCCTTCGCTCACACGGGTCAGGCTTTCTTCTGCAGCTTGCAGGGCTTCGAAATGACGCAGGTTGGAGACGATAATGTCCTGGTGGGAGGCTGTACTTTGCTGAACGCCCTTGAGAAGGGCTGCAGTGAGTTTCTCCAGATTGCTTCCTTCAGCGGCCGATAAGGAAATGCATTGTTCATCATCTGCTAGCTGTAAACGCCTGCAGTTGTCTTCCAGCTCTTCTTTACCGACGAGGTCGGCCTTGTTGAGCACTACGATAAGCATTTTATTCTTTCCGTCCAGTTGTTTGCGCAGGGCTTCCATGCTTTTCCGGATAAAACCCGGCTCATCGGAGGCCTCGGCCAGCAGCAATACAATAGCGGCTTGTTCGATCTTTTGGTAGGTTCGCCTGATGCCCAGCTTTTCGATGGGTTCGGCACTCTCACGAATGCCGGCTGTATCGATGAAGCGGAAGCTGATCCCTTCGATAACCATGGTGTCTTCAATGGCATCCCGGGTGGTTCCTTCTATATCGCTGACGATGGCCTTTTCCTCGTTCAAAAGGGCATTCAGCAGGGTGGATTTTCCAACATTTGGACGGCCGACAATGGCCACGGGTACCCCGTTTTTAAGGGCATTGCCCAATTGAAAGGACGCCGACAGATTGCCGATGACGGCCCGCAATTCCCCGACCAACCTGCTCAATTCGCTCCGGTCTGCAAATTCCACATCCTCCTCGCTAAAATCAAGCTCCAGCTCAACCATGGAAATAAAGTGAAGCAATTTGTCGCGCAGCGATTTGAGTTTCTCTGAATAGCCGCCCCGCATTTGCTGAAGGGCAACCCGGTGGGCCCCTTCCGATTCGGCAGCTATAAGGTCGGCAACAGCCTCGGCTTGCGAAAGATCCATTTTTCCGTTCAGGAAGGCACGTTGCGTATATTCTCCGGCCCGGGCCATTCGGGCACCACCTTTCACCAGCAAGGCTGTAATTCTCTGTATGATATAGGGCGAACCATGGCAGGAGATCTCAATGGCATCCTCACCGGTGTAGGAATGGGGTGCTTTGAACAGGCTAAGCAGGACTTCATCTACAAGCTCTTCATTGTCAATAATTTCCCCAAACTGTATGCGGTTGGGGGGGAGCTCTTTCAGGGAATTTGTTTTCCCGGCCGGCACAAACAGCTTATCCACAATAGCCCAGGAAGCAGGCCCGCTTACCCGGATCAGGGCAATAGCCCCCTGTCCCGAGCTGGCCAGTGCACATATGGTATCATCGAAGATCATGCCGCATGGTTTTTCGGCAAAAGTATGGAATCTAATGGGAATTGCAGCTATTTCCCTTTTCGGACATAGTTCAGTTTAATCTCGATTTCCTGAACCGGCTGATCAATTTCAAACTTACAGTCTTCAAAATCCGGTGCAGATAAGCCGCAGGATGGATTCTTTGAGAAGCCCCATCCTTCCTTTGGTATACCCAGAAACATATCGATATCCCCGTTACAGTTTTCATCGTCGAGGCAGGTGAGGGCGCAGGGGCCGTAGGGAAGCCCCTCAATCTGCACGCTAAGAACACCATCCCGGGCATCGGCTTTGAGCCAGGAAAAGTGCTGATCTACATCTCTCGGGAATCCTTCTGCCTTCCGGGCCATGCCGGTCAGAATTTTTCCTTCCTTGTTTCTCAGTCCTGTGTAGTGTACAATCAGGGTGGAAGTGGCTTTCTTTGCGGCTTCAACCGAGTGCTCCTGGGCCGACATGGAGCAGGGCCGGAGTATTGCAAAAAAGACGGCCAGGGACAGCAGCGCAAGGAATTCGGGTCGTTTTTTCATTGGCTTTCAATGTATTCAACGCTAAAGTAATTGGCATCCGGTAAGCTGCAAACGGCTTCTTCTACGATCATCTCAGAGCTTCGGTGGTTTAAATGGTTTCTGGCCTGCATGTGCATTACCATATAGCGCTTGTTTTTCGCATCAAGCATTTTAAAATCGAGTCGTTCAATGGTTTTATACAACTGGCCACGTTTGTTGTAATAATTGCTGCGCCGCACCAGATAGTCTTTCTTTCCGATCCAGCTCAGGGAGGAACTATAGCCGTATTGGGCGATGAGGGCTTCACTGACCGGGACGGCTTTAAGCTTATAGCATTCATGCCCGTCGAGGTTTTCGCTTCCGACTATTTCATAGCTAAAGTCGTCGGGGCTTGGGGCAAGCATATCGGCATTGGAAAACTCACTCCCCATAAAGCTCTTGCTGAGCTCTCTGCTGATGATGCGACGTGTTTTGCGAAGAGCGGGCAGATAAATCCACATATCATCTGCCTTTTCCTTATAGTCGAAGACCAGAATAGCCGTGCCTCTTACTTCGGCAGGTTCGATGAAACGAATGACCCGCTTCTCGGTACCATCCTTCATGGAGAGGCTGGCCATGGCATTCTTTCTTAGCCTGACATTCCCACGTGCATCCTCTATGCGGAGGGTTGAGATGGCCTCGAATGCCGGTACCTGCATCTTTTCCCGGCTTTTCATCACAAGTTCCCTGGCCGACTGGCCCTGTAGCGTAAGGATACTGCCAAGCAACAGCAATAGGACGGCTACTCGCTTGGGTAAGCGAACAGCTGTTGATCGGGGTGCTTTTTGCCCTTGTTCGGCTTCAAGAAAGCGGTAACGATGTCGGAGGATGAGGGCTGGTAGTATGAGGATGGCCCCAAGCAGGCAACAGGATACGGAAATGAGCACCAGCACGCCGAAAAAGCGGATGGGGGAGAAGGCCGATAGCAGGAGAACCACGAAGCCTACCATGACCGACAGGGCGTTGATAATGATGCCCCGGCCACTCGTCTGGATGCTGCGCATGATGGCTTCTTCAGGACTCGAATTTATGCGTCTTTCTTCCCGGTAGCGCCATAGAAAATGAATGCTGTAGTCGATTCCAATGCCAATCATAATCCCGGCCAGCAGCGCAGTGGCAACATCGAGACGTATGCCAAACAGGCCCATGATTCCGAAGAGCATGATGTTGGACATCAGCAGGGGGATGAGGGTGAGCACCCCCGCCATGGGTGCCCTAAAAATCACAGAGACCAGAATGAAGATAATGAACAGGGCCACGCCCAGGGAAATAAAGGTTCCCCGCACAACCAGATCCGAGAGCTCCAGCCTGATCAACACATTTCCGCCGATGCTGCTCAGATTCGGGTCGTCATGGGTCATCGATCTAAGGCTGGCCAGAACGGCCTTTGCTGTTTCCTTTGAACCATTGTTTACCCGAACGATCATGTGGGCCTGGCTGTAGTTAAGATCGACCAGCTGTTCCAATGTAGACCAGTCGCCATTCATGGCATACAGCTCCATGTATTGCGCGACTGCCTCACGGGTAGGCGGGATCTTATCGTAGAGTTCCTCATCCGGGTCGTGCAGGGCCTTACTAATCTCTCTGACGACTCCTGAAAAGGCCATGGCATGATCAACTCCTTCGAGGGTTTCGATTTGGGAGCAATACCGGTCCATGCGTTTTAAAATGGCCGGGTCGAGCATATCTCCACTGAACATCAAAGAGATACTCTGCGCCCCCCCGAATTTTTCATTGATTAGTTTTGCAGCACGTTTTACCTGATGGTCTGCCGGGAAAAAGTTTTCTTCATTGGCATCGACCTGCAATCTGGAAATGCCCAGACCGGTAAGCAGGCAGATGATTAATGTGGCAAGGGGGATGGCCCCTGCACGCCTGACTACAAAGCGGGAGAAGCCTTCAAGCAGCCTCTCTGCGCCAGGGAGGGCTTTTCGGGCTTGTTGTTTCTTTGGAGCTGATAGCATTGAGAGCACGGCAGGCAGCAACACCAGGCTGTAGACAACGGCAAACAGAATGCCGATCCCTGCGACAAGGGCCATTTGCCTGGCGGGGATCATACTGTGCACACTTAGCGAGGACAGTCCCGCGATGGTGGTTAATCCGGTGAGTAAAACAGGCTTCCATAGTCGCGCTGCTATTTTTACAGACAGTTCGGGCATCGACAGGCCAGGATCTTCCCTTGAGAGTTCCTGGTATTTGGCAATCAGGTGGATGCCGTAATCGTTTGCTACCGCAATGAGCATGATGGGAACCAGGAGGGTAATGAGGTAGAATTTCCATCCCAACAGGGCCAGCAAGGCCAGTCCGGCCAGAGAAGAAAGCACAACCATAGCGAAAGGAAGCCAGGCACCTCTCCATTCCCTGAAGGCGATTAAGAGAAAGATGAACATCAGGACAAGTGCAGAAGGAATCAGGAACAGTCCATCGCGCCTGATATCTTTGCCAACAGCCTGTCGCAGCCAGGGGAGACCTCCAAAGTGCAGGGTTTCCTTTCCCGGGTTGGCTTCCAAAACCTCTTCAATAGCCCCGAACAGCTGTTTTTCATCCACATCCGAATCCAGGGTGATCAAAATGTTGGTCGCCCGAAAATCGTCCGATACAAAGACTTTGTAGACCAAATCATTGCCCATAATCGTTTGTCTGAGTTGCGCGCGTTCCTCCGGGCTCTCAGGAATAGAGCCGACCGTCGGTTCCACATACATGATTCCGTCTTCACCGTAAATCCTGTCGGAGGCAAACAATGAGTTCGTTCGGACAATCCCCGGAATATCGGCCAGGCCTTGTTCAATACGCTGCAGCCTTTCGAGACAGTCGGCTTGCAGAACATCGTCACTTTCAAGTACCAGCATAAGGAGGTCCTGATTTCCAAACACGGCCTCTATGCGATCGGTCTCAACCATGGCGGACATGCTTGCGGGAAAATAGCTCCGGAGGTCGGGCTCCGATTCAATCTGCAGGAGTTCCAGCAGGCTTACGATGGCCAGAACAAGTGCAAAAATAACGATGAACCAGCGGTATTTTAAGAGTTTATGCGACATTGACGACATGCTTAGAATTTTATAGAAAGTGAGACAAACAGTGCATTGCTGATCCTGCCGGCAAGTTTGGCCAGCGAGTCTTCCGGTCCGTACATGGCCGTATATCCGGCCTTGATGGCAAAATTGTTTCCGGGCATCCAGCTCAGGGAGGGCTTCAGAATCCATTCGGAAGTGCTCAGATGATTGATTAGCGGACACGATAACCGGAGGCGCTCCTGGAAGGCACTGGCTTCCAACACCAGATACAGGCTGTGGTAGTGCTCATCGTACTGGTAATTGTAGAGCCTGTTGAAAGATTCTAGCTGTTGTTCTGCAGCAGATTGAATCTCGTTAAGGCCGCTGTTTTCTCCTGGAGGAAGAAGGGCCATGATTTCGTCCTGACTGACCGAGAGGCGTGCTTTACTTTTCGGAGCACTGTAGTTCAGGATGTGCTTGCCATAGTAACCGGCAACAAAGTCCAGGCCTCCAGCCATAAACTCAAATTCAAAGGTATAGCTGAGTTCCGGTAAGGCTGCTCCCGCTTGGCTGTTATGCCGTTCCAAAACATCCTGCCAGGCTGCTTCTCCTCTGAATACAAAGGGTCCGGCAGGCAGGCTGAAATCCCCACCCAGCATGTTGATGTGGTAACTTCGCTCGCTGATCACTACCCGGGTGGGAATGAACAGAAGGGGATCGAATTCGATTTCGCTGAGCTGAATGCCCGGCCAGATGCCCGGCCCCCTGAGGGCATAGATGCTCGCATCTATTTTATTGTGATGCAGATCAGCGCTGAAACTCAGCGTGGTTTCCTTTATGGCATTTCCGGGATATTCAGGGTTGCCAATCTCCATGTATTCCGGAAGCGGAAAGCGGCTGAGCATCGTTCTTGAGGGGGTATAGAGCGGGTTCCATTCAATGCTCAGGCTGAGCATGCGGCTGACACGGCAATCGATTCCTGCTGCCCATGTACCCAGGTAGCGATCATCATCTTCGGGTGAACGCACAAGGGGATTGATGGGGCTTTTTTTATCGACCGGATTAAATACAGTTGTTTTTCCAAGGGGCGAAATCTCCCTGCCCATGTGGAAATCGAGTATCCCGGCTTTATACCGAATCCAGGCCTCCCGGAGTTGAAAAGGACTCAGTTCGCTGTTCCAGGCGCTCCCGCTTCTTAGCCGTAAATCGGCGAATGCCCTGAGTGAATGGTCTCCGGAGTGAGACAGGAGCAGGGCAGCCTCGGCCCATCCACTCTGGATGCCGGCTTTCCCTTCATCATTTTCTTCGATGTAGAGTACCGAGCGGAGATGGCCTCCTCTGATAAGGGAAGGCAATTGCTTGTTTTGTTTGGCCAGGCTTTGTTTCATCAGGCTCTGAGCCTGAACACCGATAGCCTGGGTAAAAAGAAAAAGTACGAGTCCCAGTTGAAAGGCAGAATTTCTGAAAGGCATGGATCAAAACTAACTTTTCCGGCTAGTACCATCGTCCGAATCGCTCGGTTCGGACCAGCCGGAATGGGGCTGCAGGTTCAGTCCGACGAATCTGAACCTTTGTTTTGCCATTTCTGCTGATAGGCACTGGGGGTGGTGCCTGTCATCTCTTTGAATACGGTATTGAAACTCGATTTGGCATTGAAACCGGCATCCAGGGCTATGGCCAGTATGGTCAGGTGTTGATAGGCAGGATCTGCAAGCCGGCGTTTTACTTCCTCAACCCTGTACTCGTTGATCAGGGTATAGAAGTTTTTGCCCATGTGTTCGTTAATCAGCTCCGAGAGGATGTGTCGCGACATACCCAGTTGACGGGCCAGGTCATAGATGGTCAGTTCCCGGTCCAGATAGGGTTTACGCTTGTTCAGATGATTCCTGATGTGCTTTAACAAGTCTTCGATTTGGGCAGGTTTAAGCCCTGAGCGACTGTATTTCTCCTGGCTGTTGCTGTTGAGCTCTTCGTCCGATACATCTTTTTTGCGGTCCAATTCGTAGAAAACACCGGGCTGGTTAAAACCAAAGATGCTGAAGGTAAAGGAAAGTATGGTGAGTCCGATGAAGGAGATTTCATAGGGATCGAAAGGCAGGAAGCCTACCAGAATGTCGATCCCTCCCAAAATGAACATCAGCACATAGCTCAGGTAAAAGATCAGTGAAAGGCTGAGCAACCATTGCAGGGTGATCTTGCCCGTGTAGAAGCTGACCCATTTTTTCAGACGTTTCCTGTAGCGGTGAATACAAACGTAGGTGGCAATCGAATAGGCTGTAATCGAGACAAAGAAAGTGAGGGCATAAACGATGCGGAAAGGGATGAAGCGGTCCACGACCAGAAAACCTTTACTGCCCTGCATAATTTGTTCATCAATAAAGAACAGATAGGCAATCAGAAAAATGAAGAAGGGTGTAAAGTGAAGCAGATAGCCTGGGTTGAAATGAGGTTCCCTTGTGGTCATCCATCTCGTATAGAGCAGGAGCAGAGGGCCGTAGAGATAGGGGAGGGTTTTTACCTGATAGAGTTCTATCAGGTAGGTATTCACAAGAAAGACCGCCATCTCGATGCCCATCAGGAGAAGCCAGGCGGCAAGAATCTGGTTGGCTTTAAGGCGGGGTTTCCTGAAGGCAATCAGCAGACCGGCCAGGAGGCATTGGGAGATTCCGATATAGAGGATGGCTTCCACGCCTAAATGTACGAAATAGCAGATTAAGGACGCATTGAACCTTCATGAATTTATTTTGTTTTCAAGGGCAGAGTATCTACTTTTGAACAACTGAGCGAAAACAAACTTTACAGAGCTATGAGCGTACTACTCAATAAGGACTCGAAGGTCATTGTGCAGGGTTTCACCGGAAGCGAAGGGAGTTTTCATGCCAGCCAGATGCTGGAATACGGAACACAGATCGTTGGTGGTGTGACACCGGGAAAAGGCGGGCAGGAGCATCTGGGAAAACCCGTATTCGACACTGTTTCCGCTGCGGTGAAAGCTACAGATGCCGATACTTCGGTGATTTTCGTTCCACCCCCATTCGCAGCAGATGCCATAATGGAGGCAGCTGATGCCGGGATTAAACTGGTGGTGTGTATTACAGAAGGTATTCCTACGGCCGATATGATTCGCGTGAAGACCTATCTGGACGGGCGTTCAACCCGTCTGATCGGTCCCAATTGTCCGGGTATTATTACACCCGGCGAGGCGAACGTGGGCATCATGCCTGGTTTCATCCACGAAA
>PDRI01000037.1 GCA_002748055.1 Bacteroidota bacterium
AACCGAATTAAGTATTCCTGTTGCAGGCTCAGAGTCTGTCTTAATAATGAAGGCAAAAACAAAAATTGTTCCTGAAATTGTGAGCGGTAACGGTACATTACGATATAATTACAGCGTAACAAAAGATGGCGAGGCAACGACCTATTACGAAGAAACAGCATTAACAGAAGTCGCTACGTCTGTACCGATTATCTTTGACTTAATGCGTTGTTTGTCTGCGCCACAATCCGGTACAGGAACTGAAATTGTTGATGGCGAAAAACAAATATTCAGCTTTAAGATTTGGGATGAAACTGAAGGTACAACACAAGGCAGCGACAGCTTGTCTGCAACATTGAAGATTTTGATGGACGTTGCAGTTCGTGATACGGTAAAACCGACTATTACGGTTATGCCGTACCATTGGACAAATGAACACGATAACTCATTGTACCAAAACTCACGCAAGAACGGTCATATTGAACTTGAAGGTGATTTACCGACTGCAAACTTTAACGGAACGGGAGTGCTTGACGCAAGCGACCCCAAAGTTTCGGGTAAAATCAGCTTTAGTGGAAGCGCCCACGATAACAAAATGCTGAAAGAGCTCTATGTAACAATAAAGGGCTTCAAAGGTGGTGCGTCGTTTAAGCTTGCAAGCTATGATAAAGCTTCAAAGACATGGGCAGCTGAAAGCACAGATCTGGCTACACTTACGATCAGCCAGTCGGGCCATATCATTGCGGGGGTTCCTGCGCCGGATGAGAAGGAAAAGTTCTCTGCGCCGGAAGGGATGGTTGGCAGACACTGGGAAGGCAGGGACTGGCAGGCTCCGATCAGTGACCTCTATCTTCCCGGCAGGCATTTCAGGATTGCAAAAGATGCCCCGGCCGCTGAATGGGCACAGATCAAAGACAGCCTTCGTAACTATAATACGGTTATCGTTAGTGTACTCGGAACTTCCGATCTTGCCTCCCGCCGTTATGGGATCAGTGACGCAACAAGCCGGTTTTTCGGCAGCTTCGATTTTGACGGACGCCTGGTTCTGAATGTGGCGGGTCTGCCCTATTGCCTGAATCGTTTTCCGGACCTGAACCGGCCCGATGCGATTCTTTTGTCCTACAGCGATGAAAGCCTTTTTCAGGAAATGGCCATGCAGGGTATTTTTGGGGGAATAGCCATCAGTGGTCAGACACCGGTTCCTTTTGAACTCCACCTGCCCCCGGATTCATCTGCCCGGTCGGGTCCGGCCATGCTTGAAGTGCCTGCTGGTACAGGGCTCTATACGGCTGCCGGCCGTCTGTCTTACGGGCTGCCCGAAGATGTCGGGCTCAATGCCGATACCCTGCGTAAGCTTGAAGCTATCGTCGATGAAGCCATCAATATGAAAGCCATTCCCGGATGCCAGGTTCTGGTAGCCCGCTATGGAAAGGTGGTCTGGCACCGTGCCTATGGCTACCATACTTATCTGAATCGCAGGCCCGTTGCATTGGATGATATCTACGATCTGGCTTCCGTTACCAAGGTTTCGGCCACGCTTCCCTCACTCATGCGCCTGCGTGACCTGGGGCTCTTTCATGAGGACAGTCTGCTCGCTACCTATGGGGTGGTACCCGACAGCAGCAATAAGGCCGGGCTGTTGTGTGAAGACATCCTGACCCACCGCTCCGGCCTTGTGGCCTGGATTCCCTTTTATTACCATACTCTGGAACCGCTCGACAGTTCGCAGCTTCTGTTCAGCAAAGCCTATTCAGAGAGCAATCCGCTTAAAATATCCCAGGGTGCATGGGCCAATAAAAATGTTGTTTACAAAGAGGGGATTTATCAGGACCATTTCTCGCAGGAGTATCCGCTGCATGTGGCAGATCATCTCTATATGAATACCGGATACCGTGACAGCATCTGGGACGGCATCGCAAATTCCGAGTTGGTTGAAACAAAATATCGCTATTCCGATCTGGGACTGATGCTGATGCAAAGGGTGGTTGAAGCGGTGAGTGATACCCTGCTTTATCCCTATGTGTGGCGTAATTTCTATGCTCCGCTTGGGGCCACCACCACAGGGTATGTACCCCTGGAACGTTTCGAGCGATCGCGTATAGTACCAACCGAAAACGACATGTTTTTCCGGCACCAGCTATTGCAGGGCCATGTACACGATCCCGGAGCTGCCATGTTAGGGGGGGTAGCCGGCCATGCCGGGCTGTTTTCCAGTGCGAACGATCTGGCCAAACTCTGGCAGATGTTTCTGAATGGAGGCAGCTACGGGGGACGACGCTACATTGAACAGGCAACGATGGATCGCTACAACACCTGTCTGCATTGTGACGAGGAGAACCGGCGTGGTATCGGATTCGATAAGCCCATCTACTGGGAAGAGAATGCAGGAACGGCCTGTGATGAAGCTTCCCCGTCATCCTTCGGGCATTCAGGATTTACCGGAACCCTGGTCTGGGTCGATCCCAAAACTGAATTGCTCTATGTTTTTTTGTCGAACCGGGTACACCCCAATCAATCGAACATCCTGTTGATAGAAAACGATATACGCACCCGTATTCAATCCCTGTTGTACAGAGCGATTGAAAAGTAGCAGAAACGGACAGGCCGGGAGCAATCTGCTTCATAACACAGAGAATGGTTCCGAATTATTGACGCTTCTTATTCGGAATCCGTCGGGTGATTGATTAAATTTAGTCATTCAAATACAAGTTCTCAGATATGAAGCCTACACACATTGAACACATCGGCATTGCCGTTGCAAACCTTGAAGAGTCCATTGCCTACTACGAGAAGGTGATGGGACTGGAATGCTATGCCATCGAAGAGGTGGCCGACCAAAGAGTTCGAACAGCCTTTTTCAGGGTTGGAGATACCAAGATTGAATTACTGGAAAGCACCGATCCGGAGGGCCCGATTGGGAAATTTGTTGAGAAAAAGGGACCGGGCATTCACCATCTGGCCTTTGCCATGGAGAATGTTCAGGAAGCCCTCGATCATGCGGCTGCATCCGGGGTGAAACTGATTGATGAGAAGCCCCGTAAAGGCGCAGAGGGACTGCAGATTGGCTTCCTCCATCCAAAGTTTACCCATGGCGTACTAACGGAATTCTGCGGCGATGAGTAGTCAGGATAAGATCAGGCAGCTGATCGAAAAGCGCGATCGGGCCCGTATGGGCGGGGGCGAGAAGCGTGTAGCCGCTCAGCATGCCAAAGGCAAGCATACGGCCCGCGAACGTATTCAGATTCTGCTCGACGAGGGAAGCTTTGAAGAGTATGATATGTTTGTCATGCACCGTTCCCACGATTTCGGGCTTGAGGATCAGCATTATCTGGCCGACGGGGTGATTACCGGACACGGGACCATTGATGGCCGCGTGGTTTATGTGTATGCCCAGGATTTCACCGTGTTCGGAGGCTCGCTCTCGGAGACCCATGCCGCTAAAATATGTAAGATCATGGACCAGGCCATGAAGGTGGGAGCCCCCGTCATTGGCATTAATGACAGTGGAGGCGCCCGGATTCAGGAGGGAGTCAGGAGTCTTGCGGGCTATGCCGAGATTTTCCAGCGGAATATTCTTGCTTCGGGTCTGGTTCCTCAGATCTCGGCTATTTTCGGCCCCTGCGCCGGAGGTGCAGTGTATTCCCCGGCACTCACCGATTTTGTGCTGATGAGCGACAAAACCTCCTATATGTTTGTAACGGGGCCACGGGTAACCCGGACGGTCACCGGTGAACAAATCTCAACAGAAGCCCTGGGCGGAGCCCATATGCATGCGAGTCGTTCCGGGGTGGCTCATTTGCTTGCCGATGATGAGGAGGAGGGCCTTCTGATGATCCGGAAGCTGATCAGCTACATGCCGCAAAACAATGTGGAGGATCCACCCATGACCGAGTGCAATGATCCCATCGACCGTATGGAAGACTTGCTGAATGAGGTGATTCCCGATAACAGCAATGAACCCTACGATGTGAAGGATGTCATTTTCGCCCTGGTCGATCATGCAGAGTTCTTCGAGATTCACCGTCATTTTGCACGAAACATCGTGGTTGGCTTTGCCAAGTTCAATGGCCAGCCTACAGGGATTGTGGCCAACCAGCCCAATCACATGGCCGGTGTGCTCGATATTGAGGCTTCCCGCAAGGCATCCCGTTTTGTCCGCTTCTGCGATTGCTTCAATATCCCTGTGGTAACCCTGGTCGATGTGCCGGGTTTCCTTCCGGGTAGTGCCCAGGAGCACGGCGGAATCATCCTCCATGGCGCTAAACTCATGTTTGCCTATGGTGAAGCGACTGTTCCCAAGATTACCATCACGCTGCGAAAGTCTTATGGTGGGGCCCATGACGTCATGAGCTCCAAGCAGCTTCGTGGCGATCTGAACTATGCCTGGCCTACGGCCGAAATTGCGGTTATGGGGCCCAAGGGGGCAATCGAGATTCTGGAAGGGAAAACCCTGAAAACCATTGAAGAGAGGGAAGAGGCCCAACGTTTTATCGAGGAGAAGGAAACAGAGTACAAGGAAAAATTTGCAAATCCTTTTGAAGCTGCCCGTTACGGTTATATCGATGATGTGATAGAACCCAGGAATACCAGGTTCCGCATTATTCGTGGCTTGCAAACCCTCGCTTCGAAAAAGGATTTGATTCCGCCAAAGAAACACAACAATATCCCCCTCTGATGGAAGCAATGTTCATTTTACTGAAGAACAACATCAATCTGGAATCCCTGGTAATTGCAGTGGTTGGCTATCTGATTGTTTTCACGGCCCTGGTTTTGCTTTATTTGCTCTTTAGTATGACTCCCAGAATCATCAATCGTTTGAAGCAGATGAATGCCCCGGGAAGCAGGAAAAACAAGTCCGTTTCGCTTGGTGACAGAATATCGGGAGAGGCAACTGCAGCCATCGCCATGGCGCTGTACCTGCATCTCAATGAGTCCCATGATGAGGAGAGCGGTATCCTGACCATCAAACGGATCTCCAGGGCCTATTCGCCGTGGAGTTCAAAAATCTATGCGGTTAGAAATCAGTTTAACAGGCAGTAATTCAAGCGTATGAAAAGCTTTAAATTTACAATAAACGGGAACGAATACAGCGTCGATTTACATGAGATCGAAGCGAATATGGCCCGTCTGGAAGTGAATGGTACCCGCTACGAGGTTGAGCTGCACCGCGAGCAAAAGACTTCAAAGACCCCGACCCTTGTTCGTCCGGTCATTAAAGAGCCTCCGAAACCTGTGATCGATAAGCGGGAGGGTGGTTCGGCTCATCCCATTACGGCTCCGCTGCCCGGAGCTATTGTTGCCCTGAAGGTTGGCAAGGGGGATATTGTGGAAAAGGGGCAGTTGCTCCTTACCATGGAGGCCATGAAGATGGAGAACCAGGTTTTATCGGATCGTGCCGGGGTTGTAGAGCACCTGCATGTAAAGCCCGGAGATGCTGTTTTACAGGGTGATGTTCTATTGGAAATAGTCTGATTATGAAGAAATTGATTACAATCGCACTGGCCCTGCTCGTTATTCTGTTTGCCCGCTCGCTGGCCTTTCCGCAACTCGCTTCGGGAGACGAAGTCCGGCAGGAGCAAAGCAGTTTGAGGGAAAGCCAGGCGGCGGAGGGGAACGCCCTGCAGCTTGCCGGTGAGGGGGTCCGGAAATTTATTCGCTACTCGGGTTTCAGGAATGCCAAACCCGGGCACTTCATCATGATAGCCGTAGGACTCTTTTTTATCTTTCTGGCCATTAAGTATGACTATGAACCCTTGCTGCTTGTTCCCATCGGTACAGGGATCATCTTCGGGAATATTCCCTTTTTTCAGGCTGCCGGTGTAAACATGCAGGTGGGGATCTATGAAGAGGGGAGCGTTCTGAACTATTTGTATTTCGGGGTCCTTAAGGGGGTTTATCCCCCCCTGATCTTCCTTGGGATCGGAGCCATGACCGATTTCTCTTCCCTGATCAGCAAGCCCAGGCTTATGCTCCTGGGAGCTGCAGCCCAGCTTGGTATCTTTCTGACCTTCCTGGGCGCACTGGCCCTGGGATTTCATCCTCAGGAGGCCGGAGCCATCGGGATCATTGGGGGAGCAGACGGGCCTACGGCCATTTTCCTTTCTTCCCGACTTGCGAACGGGGTCGACATTATTGGCCATTCAGCCAATGGAGACCCCATCTTTGTGAAGAACCTCATCGGTCCCATTGCCATTGCCGCCTACTCGTATATGGCTTTGGTCCCCGTTATTCAGCCACCTATCATGAAGCTGATGACCACCAGGAAGGAAAGGCTGATCAGGATGAAACCTCCCCGGGCAGTCTCGCGGAGCGAGAAGATTCTTTTCCCCCTTATTGGGTTTATTGTAACCACGTTTATCTCACCACAATCCCTGCCGCTTCTGGGCATGCTTTTCTTTGGAAATCTCCTGAAGGAATCCGGAGTCACACAACGATTGGCGAATACTTCCCGAACAAGCCTGATCGACATAATCACCATAATGCTTGGGCTTACCGTAGGCGCTTCTACCCAGGCCGACCGCTTTCTGACCACCGATTCTCTGGTGATTTTCGGACTGGGGGCACTGTCCTTTATGATTGCTACAGCCGGGGGCATCCTTTTTGCCAAGCTGATGAATCTCTTTCTGAAAGGGGAGAATAAAATCAACCCCCTCATTGGAGCTGCAGGTGTTTCAGCTGTTCCGGACAGTGCCAGGGTTGTACAGAATGTTGGCTTAAGTGAGGATCCCAGTAATCACTTGCTCATGCACGCTATGGCACCAAATGTTTCCGGTGTAATCGGATCAGCGGTAGCAGCGGGTATTTTGCTGAGTTTTCTCTGGTAATCATGAATATAGATCTATGACGCAAACCACAAGTACGGGCAACAGGGGGGAGAAAATTCGCTCCGATTGCCATGTCGATCTCGAAATCTGTCAATCGGGCGGGATCGTCATTGAGTTGAAAAGCAAGGTTGAAAAGCTATTCGGGGAGCAAATCCGAAGGGATGCCGATGCCGTACTTCGGGCCCTGGGTGTTGCCCATGCCAGGATCTCCATTCATGATACTGGCGCGCTTCCCTTTGTGCTGGCGGCCCGTATTGAGGCAGCTGTTAAACGCTTATTGCCAGGCCTGCCGTGCTATCTGCCCGAATTGCTTCCCCAGAATGCATACGAAACCCAAAAAGAGCAATTCCGTTTTTCCAGGCTTTATCTCCCGGGAAATACGCCGAGTATGATGCTCAATGCCGGCATTCATCAGCCCAATGGCATTATCCTCGATCTGGAAGATTCTGTGGCAGCAGATAAGAAGGATGAGGCCCGCCTGCTGGTGAGAAATGCCCTGCGGGCAGTTGATTTCTACGGCGCCGAGCGGATGGTCAGGATTAATCAGTTGCCGGGAGGGCTGGATGACCTGGAGGACATTGTTCCGCATTTTGTACATCTGATTCTGATTCCAAAATGCGAACATGCCGCTCAGGTTCAGCAGGTCGATCAGCGTATCAGGCAGATACTGAAGGACGAAGGGCAGGATCGGGAAGTCTTCCTGATGCCCATTATTGAAAGCGCATTGGGTGTGGAGCATGCCTTTGAGATGGCCTCGGCTGCAGAAAGCGTTGTAGCGCTGGCTATTGGGCTTGAAGACTATACCGCTGATATGGGGGTGGCCAGAACGAAGGGCGGTGAGGAGTCCCTCTATGCCCGCATGCGGATGGTAAATGCCTGTAAGGCTGCCGGTATTCAGGCAATCGATTCAGTGTTTTCCGATGTGGCCGACATGGATGGTTTGCGGGAAAATGTGCGCCAATCCAGGGCCCTTGGGTTCGAAGGGATGGGTTGCATTCATCCCCGACAGGTTCCGGTGATCCATGAAGGCTTTAGCCCAACGCCGGGGGAGCTTGAGAAAGCGCGGAAAATTATGGAAGCCTTTGCCGATGCCAAAGCGCGTGGATTAGGTGTTATTTCGCTGGGAACAAAGATGATAGATCCTCCTGTGGTGAAGCGTGCCGAGCGTACCATGGCACTGGCATCGGAGCTGGGTTTGCTTGAGGACATAAACGCAAAGAATCATGAGTGAGCAAAAGAATGCTGCCGGACGGATGGTTCCGTCTGAGATTAACGGTGAAAGGGCCATTCCCTTTAAGGGGGTTGGAAAATACAAGCCGGAGGGGCGTCATCATGCCCCGGCCATAGCATCCTGTGCTGATTTCCCGGCCGATGGAAACAAGCTGGTGAAGGACTTGCGCACCGCCCTGTTAAAGGCCGGTCTTCGGGATGGCATGACGATCTCTACCCATCATCATTTTCGCGACGGTGATCTTCTGGCCAATGCTGTTTTTGATATCGCTCATGAAATGGGTGTGAAGGGACTTCGTTGGTTTCCTTCTGCTTCCTTTCCCTGCCATGCACATCTGATTCCCTATCTCGAGGATGGGACCATCGAACGCATCGAGGGCAGTATGAACGGGCCGCTGGGCCGAATGGTTTCAGAAGGAGGCATGTCCGGTATGGGGGTACTCAGGTCGCATGGTGGTCGGTACCAGGCTATTCAGGATGGTGAGGTGGAGATAGATATTGCCATTATCGGGGCTCCGACAGCAGACGAGTTTGGCAACGCCAATGCCCTGGAAGGTAATTCTGCATGTGGCCTGCTGGGGTTTGCTCTGGCTGATGCTGAATATGCCGACAAGGTGATAGTTGTTACGGACAACCCCGTTCCCTTTCCCTGCATACCCTGGCAGATTCAGGGAAATCATGTCGACTATGTTGTGAATGTTGATAAGCTGGGGGAACCGGAGAAGATTATTTCCGGTACGACTCGCATTACTAAATCGCCCGATCGCCTTCTGCTGGCCGAACTTACGGCCAGGTTTTGTGAAGAGGCGGGCATTATCAGGGAAGGATTCAGCTTTCAATCCGGAGCAGGAGGAACCTCATTGGCCGTTGGGGAATACTTCAGAAAGATCATGCAGGAAAAGGGCATCAAGGCCCGTTTTGCACGTGGTGGGAGTAATAAATACCTCGTGTCGATGCTGGAAGATGGGCTGCTCGACTGTATTCTTGACGGGCAGACCTTCGACCTGGACGGTGTTCGTTCCATGGCCCGAAATCCCGGACATGTATGGACCAGCCCTTTTACATCCTATAACTACCATGGCAAAGGAAATTTTGCAGGCCTGGTCGACGTGGTGATTCTGGGTGCTACCGAGGTGGACCTGGATTTCAATGCGAATGTGGTTACCCACTCCGATGGTTATCTCCTGCATGGTATTGGCGGCTGGCAGAATTGCCTGTTCTCGAAAACAGTGATATTGCCCCTGCCTCTTTTCAGGGACAGGACACCGGTGATCCGGGATCGGGTCACCACCCTTTGCGGGCCGGGCGAGCTCATCGATGTCATTGTTACAGAGCGTGGGATTGCCATCAACCCGGGGCGGAAGGACTTATTGGATGCGATGAAGGGTAGCAAGTTGCCGCTGAAGAGCATCGAAGAGCTGAAGGCCGAGGCGGACAGGATCTGTGGCATACCTGCAGAGCCGGAAACAGAGGACCGCATTGTTGCAGCCATCAAGTGGGTTGATGGCACCATTATTGATGCGGTACGGCAGGTAAAAACCTAATACTTCCGAAGGGGCTGAAGCGATTGCCCGACGCTTAGAGACTTGCCTGGTCCTTCGGATAGAGACTTGCCTGGTCCTTCGGATAGAGACTTGCCTGGTCCTTCGGGTAGAAACCTGCAGGGTACGACAAAGACCGCGGTTTTGTGATGGTCGAGTTTGGTGGTTTTACCACCCGAGACCCAATTTCCCCCGGGGGTTTCTTTAAGGACGTAGATGTAGTAGATGACAGGTTCGAGGTGTTCGAAAAATGCTTCTCCCTTTTCATCGGTTGTGGCTACTTCCAGCGGGGTGTCCACATTTTTCCAGGCATCGACATCCTGGTAAAGCCAAACCTCGGCATTATTGAAGGGGTTTTCTTCAAGGCTGTCTGTTACATATAAACCAAGCACAGTTGGTTCATAAATGGTTACAGCTTTTGTAACAAAGGCTTCGCC
>PDRI01000038.1 GCA_002748055.1 Bacteroidota bacterium
ATTTCCAACATCGATAAGATCATGATCAATCATTTCATCGATCTTGAGGCCACCGGAATATACTCCATTGCCTTCCTGTTCGGGACCATCATTACACTTCCTTCGAGGCCCCTGAGCAAGATTGCCACTACGATTATGGCGGAGGCCTGGAAGAAAGACGACAGGGCTACCATCCTTACCATTTACCGGAAGAGTTGTTTGAATCAGTTTATTTTCGGGGGACTTGTCTTCCTCTTGGTATGGTTGAACATCGATCTGGTGTTCATGCTCATTCCGGAGAAATACGCCGCAGGCAGGTATGTTATTCTTTTTATGTCCCTTGCAGGTGTGGTGGAGATGGCCACCGGATTGAACGGCATGATTATTTCCACCTCGGCATACTACCGCTACCAGTCGGTGTTCATCTTCCTCTTATTCTTCCTGGTTGTACTGACCAACTGGATCTTTATCCCCCGTTTCGGGATCAGTGGTGCTGCACTTGCCTCGTTAATCTCGACCATCATCTATAATGCCCTGAGGGCGGGCTTTATTTTCCTGAAGTTTCGTATGCAGCCCTTTAATTATCGCTTTTTGGTGATTCTCGCTTTGATGGGGCTAAGCTTTACAGCCGGCCTTTTCCTGCAGACCATCGAACACTGGTTTCTCCGCAGTTTCTTGCTTTGTCTTGCAGTTCTGGTGCTTTACCTTGTTCCGATTTATGCGCTGGCCATGTCGCCGGAGATCAATCACTCGCTAAGGGACTTTCTAAGGCGAATCAGGCCAGGACGATCCTAATGCTTTTTCAGCTTCCGCTTTAAACGGATATAGCTTCGAAGCAGTGGCAGCATAATGCGTTTTCCCTTTCCTTTGGAAAAGGGCCAGGAATAGCGGCAATCAATGCATTTCGGATTGTCGCAGAGGAAGAAACCTGGATCCTTTTTCATGATATCCAGTTCGAGGTCGAGGGTCTTGCGCATATCGGAAAGGGTGGTTTCGGCCTCACCCACTTTACCAACCTTGATAAAGGCATTTGCGTTTTCGTAGAGGGGGACGAAATTGCTGAATCCTTTTTCACAGCCTCCTGCCCAGGTCCGTTTGAAGAGCCGGATATTTCCGTCTTTGTCTTTGTAATGGATGCCCTCACGCGGGATCTTCTGTTTCAGCCCGAGTAATCCGATGGCCACGTGGGTTGTCCCAACCCCGATCACTTTTCCGTCTGCTCCGATTTTCAGGTTCTTCCCTCCGGTTTCGGCCAGTACCCTCAGGATGTCGTAAGCGTAACTGTCCGGGGTATGGTTTTCGCTTAGTTCTTTCGCTCTGGCCCCCAGTACAGTAAAGCGCTGGATGGGATGTGAGCTTCTGTACACCCCGGGGTATTTAATCATGGCATTTGCGATGGCGCCTGCGTAGGAGGGGCTGTCGGGCTCGCTCAATATCGTTTTCTTTCGGAGGGTGGAGAGGTGGTGCGAAGAGACAAAGGACTCCGCAACCAATGTCCCACTTTCCCCGACAACCTCCCTGAGGGCTTCAATAACAGTATTGGGCCCGCCTTCGACATATCCGATTGATTTCATTGAAATTTTCAGATTCAGGCTGTCCCCTTCCTTTACACCCAGTTCCTTCAGGTCGCGGATCAATCTGTCTTTTGTAATGTGCTCGGCCATTCCGGGAAAGTTATATCTTCGTAGCAGTTTGCAAAATTACATATCTTTCCCAAACCAAGAAACCAGCGCTTATGGAAGCTTCACCGATGGGGCATTATTTCGAATCCTTTGAAAAGGGACAGCTCATTCGCCACGAGCTTAGCAAAACGGTGACCGAGAGCGACAATCATCTTTTCAGTTTGCTCACCATGAACCACCATCCCCTTCACCTGAATGCCGATTTTGCGGAGAAATCGCAGCATGGGCGCATTCTGGTTGTCGGCACCCTTGTGTTCAGCCTGGTGGTGGGTATGACGGTACCCGATATCAGCGGTAAGGCCATTGCAAATCTGGAGTATGAAGTGGTTCGGCACCTGGCCCCGGTTTTCATTGGCGATACCCTGTATGCAACAACCCGGGTGCTGGATGTGCTTCCTTCCCGGTCGAAGAACGACAGGGGGATTGTTTATGTCGAGACCGTGGCCAGCAACCAGGAGGGAACAGAGGTTCTTAGTTTCAGAAGGAAGGTCCTGATTCAACGAAAGGAAAAAGCATGAAAGAGTTTTTATTGAGGAGCCTCCTGTTTGTGCCAGGGCACAATGAGCGTTTGCTTGAGAGTGCTTCCCGGTCGAATGCCGATGTCTTACTTCTCGATCTTGAGGATTCTGTTCAGCCTTCAACCAATAAGGTTCATGCAAGGGAAAGAATCAGGTCCTATGTTGAGGCCAAACGCTTTAAGCATTTTCATGTCTTTCCGCGGATCAACGACAGGGAGAGCGGGGAGTTACTGAAGGACTTATATGCCCTGACCATCGACGGTGTGGATGGCTTTATGTACCCCAAAGCCACCCAGGGAGCCGATATTTATTTTATCGACAAGCTGCTTGAAACCATTGAAAATGAAAAGGGAATTGAGATCGGAAGCTTTAAACTGATTCCGCTGATTGAAACCACCGGTGCAGTACTGAATGCCCAGGATATTTGCAGCGCATCTGACCGGGTGGTAGCCATTGCCTTTGGTTGTGAGGACTTTATTTCCGATTTAAAGGGGATTCACGATCCTGAGGGGCTGTCGATTATGAATCCCAGGGCCCTGATTGCTATGGCTGCACGCACCCACAATGTGGCCCCGATCGATACTGTACACATCAAGGTTCATGACCTGGTCGATCTTGAAGAGAACCTGAAACTGGCAAGAATTCTCGGTTACGAAGGCATGCTTGTGCTCCATCCCAAGGAGATTGAGCTGGTTCATCGCTATTTTTCCCCATCCGAAGAGGAAGTTGCAGATGCAGAGGAGATGCTTCGTCTGGCTGAAGAGGCAGCCGGGGAAGGCAAGGGTGTTGCGATGAAAAACAACAAGTTCATCGGCCCGCCGATGGTATTGGCTGCAAAGACCGTTCTGAAGAAGAAGAACCTTATTCTTTCCCAGCAAGCACGCCGGCGCGTTTAAGCCCGAAAAATGCGGATCCAATCAGGATCAGCAGGACCAGGAAAGAGCCTGCAAGTGAGATCTTTTCGCCAAGCTCGAAGGGGCGGAATTTGAAGCTGAAGACAATCTCGTGTGTACCCGCATCTACAGGCAGAGCCCGGAGGATGTAGTTGGCGCGGAGATGCTCCACGGGTTCGCCATCAATGGTCGCGTGCCAGCCATTTTCATAGAAGATTTCGGAAAAAACAACCAGTGATTTTTGGTCGAGCCGGGCCTGGTAGGTCATGCGGTTGGGCCGGTATTCGCTAAGCGTTATGCTTCCCTGGCCCTGCCCGTGTTTCAAATCTTCGGAAAGCAGGTCCGCAAAGCTCTCTTCCACCAGGGCAGTTTGGCGAAGGTTGGTCTGACCAATAGCTGCGATCTCTTCATCCGGGCCGGGCATAATGCGGTAATCGCCAACCACCCACGCATTCCCGAAAGCAAATCGGTTCATCAGGGGCTGCCCCTGGGGGTTTAGGATGAAATAGCGGGTGTTGATCATGTTCAGACCCTGCAGCTTCTGCAAAACCGAATCCACCGCCGCCACGGTGGGTTTGCTGTTAAGTACGCCGATGAGGGATTGCAGCTCGGGGCTGAAATAGTGTTCGATCATATCCTGGTAACGGCGCAGTTTGGCACCATGATAGCCTCCTACCGAACTGTGGTAGTAAGAGGTGGTGGCATCCTGCCAGGGCGACACACTCAGGTTGGCAACCTTGTAGTGGAGGGAAGGATCTTTGAGGATGGCGTTATCGGCAACACTGGCGGTGATTTCGTTCCGCTCTTCCCGCTTGCTTACAAAGTTGTCCTTGTTCAGGTAGCGACGATCGACCAGCCACATTTCCGAAACAATCAGCAGAGCAAGTCCGGCGAGGAACCATGGTGCTTTTAGCTTTTTATGGGCATAAAACCAGGTCAGTCCGAAAGCGGCTGCTATAAGGAGGAAGCTTCGCATGGCATCGTGGCGGAAAATGTAGATACGGGTGGCTTCCAGTTCACTCATGAAGTTGCGGAATTGGTTCGCGTATTGGGGGTCGGCGGTAGCCAGCTGTTGATTGAAGGCCTGTTGCTCATAGTCCGAGAAAAAGCTGAAAAGCCCCGGTATCAGGTAGAAGAGCAGTGAGAGCCCTCCGGTGAGAGCAAAGGCGGCGATGAGCTGACGTTTGTTTTGGAGAATCAGATCGGGTTCTTTTCGGATGCGTTCGAGAATGACAAAGGCCATCAGGGGAATATTGAAACAGG
Source organism: Bacteroidota bacterium (assembly GCA_002748055.1). Taxonomy (GTDB): domain Bacteria; phylum Bacteroidota; class Bacteroidia; order Bacteroidales. Next base: position 4,336 of record PDRI01000038.1, read on the forward strand.
CAATGACCAGGATCATCTCCACCGTTCGGAACTTGTTGTAAAGGGGCACGTGGTCCAGGAAGAAGTAGGAGAATCCCTGGAGGTTATTTCCCCAGGCCAGCATGAGCGACAGGGTGGTTGTCACCAGCACCCACCAGCGCATGGGCCCCTTTATCAGGAGCAGTCCCAGCACGAAGAAAAAGACCACAATGGCCCCTGAATAATTGTCCCCCTGGGTAAATTGCTTGGCTCCCCAGTAGGCATTTTGTCCGGCTATGCTTTCACGAAACTGCGGATCAACCTGCTCCATGGCCTTTTCATTTTCGCCCAGTGCGCCGGTTTTTCCCCCTGTCATATTGGGTATCATCAGGGAAAAGCTCTCGGCCTTGCCATAGCTCCAGGCCAGGGCGTAGTCCTTGTCCAGCCCGCTGGTCTGCTTGGCCTCGTTCTGCGAAAGGACCGGTGCACCCCGGAGACTCTGTTTTGATATTTCGTAGTTCACCCACAGACTTGAGAAGTTGGGTAATATGGCAATCAGGGCGGCGGCCAAAAGCATCCCGGAGGCTTTCAGGAAGGGGTGCAGCGCTTTGTTCTTTACAGCAAAGACGCCCTTGACAATCACAATCACCAGGGCCAGAATCAGGGTATAGTAGGTGATTTGCAAATGATTGCTGTAGATCTCCAGGCCCAATCCCAGCAGGAACAAAAGGCTTCCTCCAAGGTATTTTCCCCGGTAAGTCACAAGCATCCCTGCGATTATAGGGGCCATAAAGGCAATGGCATAGGCCTTATTGACATGGCCAACCTGAATGATGACAATGTTGTAGGATGAGAGGGCAAAGGCCACGGCGCCAATCGCGCTCAGCCAGGGGTTGACCCTCAGGGCAATCAGGAGGACATAGAAACAAAGCATGAAGATGAAAAGGTTGGCCAGTGGGTTGCTAAAACCCATCCAGAGCCTCAGCGCCTTGCTCATTTCCCTGAAGACGGTGGTTCGCGCACCATTCGGCCCCACATGAAAGGCCGGCATGCCCGAGAACATAGAATTGGTCCATTGGGAATGCTCCCCTGTTTCGGCTTCGAATTCCTTGAGCTCCTGGGCCATGCCCCGGACCTGCAGCATGTCGTGCTGCGACAAAACCCTGCCCTCGATCAGGGGGCTCATGTACAGTGCGCTCAGTCCAAGGAAGGCCAGGACAATAAGCAGATGGGTGCGGGAGAATTCGATCAGTGCCTTTTTCATGCGATGTCTATGCGGTGATTTGTTCAAATAGTTTCCTAAAGCTTATCTTGTCGGAAATGATGCCATGCAATTCGCTAACAGCCACCCGTTCCTGCGCCATGGAATCGCGGTAACGGATCGTTACTGTATCGTCGTCCAGGGTCTGGTGATCGACGGTGATGCAGAAGGGGGTGCCAATGGCATCCTGGCGCCGGTAGCGCTTGCCGATGGAGTCCTTTTCTTCGTACTGGCAGTTGAAATCGTACTTGAGGCTGTCGATGATGGTTCTGGCCTTTTCGGGCAGGCCGTCTTTGCGTGTTAAGGGGAAGACAGCAAGCTTGACCGGAGCGAGTACCGGGGGCAGTTTGAGAACAACCCTGGCGTCCTTTGAGCCATCCTCTTTGGTGATTTCTTCTTCGGTATAGGCGGCCGAAACCACCTGCAGGAACATACGGTCGACACCGATGGAGGTTTCCACTACATAGGGGACGTAATTGCTGTTGCGCTCGTTATCGAAGTACTGCAGTTTCTTGCCGGAGTATTCCTGGTGGCTGCCAAGGTCGAAATCGGTCCGGGAATGGATCCCTTCCACCTCCTTAAAGCCAAAGGGGAATTCGTATTCCACATCGGTGGCTGCATTGGCATAGTGGGCGAGCTTGTCGTGGTCGTGGAAACGGTATTTATCATCTCCAAAGCCCAGTGCGCGGTGCCATTTCATCCGCATTTCCTTCCATTTGGCGAACCATTCCAGCTCGGTGCCGGGTGCCACGAAGAACTGCATCTCCATTTGTTCAAACTCGCGCATCCGGAAGATGAACTGTCTGGCTACAATCTCGTTACGAAAGGCTTTTCCAATCTGCGCAATGCCGAAGGGAATCTTCATCCGCCCGGTTTTTTGCACGTTCAGGTAGTTTACAAAGATGCCCTGAGCGGTTTCGGGCCGAAGGTAAATCTTATTGGCACTCTCCGAAGTCGACCCCATTTCTGTTGAGAACATCAGGTTGAACTGTCGCACGTCGGTCCAGTTTCTGGTGCCGGAAATCGGGCACACGATGCCCTCATCCAGGATGATTTGTTTCACTTCGGCCAGATCGTTGTCGTTCAGTGCTTTTACGAAGCGGCCATGGAGCTTGTCGAGCTTCTCCTGGTTGGCCAGCACTCTGGGATTGGTCCTGCAAAACTGTTCCTTGTCAAAGGCATCTCCAAAACGCTTAGCGGCCTTGTCGGTCTCCTTCTTTATTTTTGCCTCGTATTTGGCCATCTGTTCTTCGATGAGCACATCGGCCCGGTAGCGCTTTTTCGAATCTTTGTTATCGATTAGGGGGTCATTGAAGGCGTCCACATGGCCGGAGGCTTTCCAGATGGTGGGGTGCATGAAGATCGCGGAGTCGAGGCCCACCACATTCTCGTTCAAAAGCACCATGGAGTCCCACCAGTACTTCTTGATATTGTTCTTTAATTCAACACCATACTGTCCGTAATCGTAAACAGCGGCCAGTCCGTCGTAGATCTCACTCGACTGGAATACAAATCCGTACTCCTTGCAATGAGCCACCAGCTTTTTAAAAAGATCTTCCTGCGCCATACGCTTTTTCCTGTAATTTCTAATTTGCTTCGAAAGAAACAAAAGTACGTGAAAGCATTTGAAATGCAAACAGCCGCAAGGCTTCAACGCCAGTTAGCCGAGCCAATAACATCAAGAATCTGACGGGCAGCCTGCCCCTTGCCGAAAATCGGAGGAAAGCGGACAGGGGGTTCAGCCATGAAATGCGCAGCCGCATCTACGATTTTTGCAGGATCAGGGCCGCTCAGCCGTCCGTTGCCTGCCTCAATGATCTCCACCCACTCGGTTTCGTCGCGCATGACCACCACCGCCTTTTCCAGGAACCAGGCTTCTTTTTGAACACCCCCTGAGTCGGTCAGAATCAGTCTTGCACCCGCTTCCAGCCTGATCATGTCGAGAAAAGATGCGGGTGGGAGCAGACGAAGCCTGTCGTCGGGCGGGAGCTGCAAATCCTTTCTGCGCTCGATGATGGCCCGGGTTCTTGGATGCAGGGGAAGGAGAACCGGGGCATTGTGCCTTTCGGCTACAGCAGCCAGTGCATGAAGGATATCAGCCAGATGTTTGGGATCATCGGTGTTAGAAGGGCGGTGCATCGTAGCCAGAAAATACCCCTCTTCTTCAAAGCCCAGCTTGTTGAGGATGTCCGATTTCTCCTCGGCCAGTTTTTTGTAAAACAAGGTGTTGTCATACATGACATCGCCGCAGTGATAGACCCCCGGATGGTCGGCATCCAGTTTCTGTTGCGGGTGGTGAACGATGCCTTCCCTTTTCAGGTTCCGGATACCTGTCTCTGTGGGAGTGAAGAGCAGGGTGCTCATATGGTCACAGCTGACCCGGTTAATCTCTTCCGGCATGCGTTTATTAAACGACCGCAGGCCTGCTTCAACATGGATGACCGGCACATGAAGTTTTGCACCCGCAAGGGCTCCTGCCAGGGTGGAATTGGTATCGCCATAAACAAGGACGCCATCCGGTTTTTCCTTCAGAATGATTTCTTCAATACCGCCAAGCATACGGCCTGTCTGGGCTCCATGCGATCCGGAACCAATATCGAGTTTGAAAACCGGCTTGGGGATCTGCATTTCTGCAAAGAAAATCTCCGACATATTGCTGTCATAATGCTGTCCGGTATGGAGAATCAGATCCTGTATCCGGTTTTTGTTATCTTCCTGCAGCACCCTGCTCAGTGCAGCCGCTTTAATAAATTGCGGGCGCGCACCGACGATGGTAAGTAACTTGGTCATAGGGCCTAAAATTAGGGCTTTAAATTCAAACTCTGAGGCTTTTCCTATATTTGTAGCATCATGGAGAGGAAGTTCGACTACCTTGTGATAGGTTCCGGCGTAGGAGGCTTGAGTTTTGCGCTGAAAGTCGCCAATTATGGGAAGGTAGGCCTGATTACAAAAGCGAATCTGGAGGAGACCAATACCCGTTATGCCCAGGGAGGGATTGCTGCGGTAACCTATGAGCCCGACAGCTTCCACAAGCATGTACAGGATACCCTCATTGCCGGCGATCATCTTTGCAATGAGGAAGTGGTTCGGATGGTGGTGAAGGAAGGGCCGGCACAGATTCGGGAACTGATCGACTGGGGGACAAACTTCGACAAGGTGGAAAACGGGCAGTACGATTTGGCCAGAGAAGGCGGTCATTCCGAGAAACGCATATTGCATCATAAAGACAATACAGGAGCTGAGATTCAGCGTGCCCTTTCTCAAAGGGTCAGAATGCATCCCAACATTGAATTGCTCGAAAAGCATTTTGCAGTAGACCTCATTACCCAGCATCATATGGGGAGTTTGGTGAAAAGGCAGATGACCAATATCCGGTGCTTTGGGGCCTACGTTCTGAATCTTGAAACCGAGGAAGTGCTGCGTGTCCTTTCCCGGGCTACCCTGATTGCTACCGGGGGAGCCGGCCATCTGTATTCTACCACCACCAATCCCGATATTGCTACCGGTGACGGAATCGCCATGGTTTACCGGGCCAAGGGGATTATTGAGAACATGGAGTTTGTGCAGTTCCATCCCACTTCTTTGTACAACCCGGGCGAAAGCCCCTCCTTTTTAATTACTGAAGCCCTCCGGGGTCATGGGGGGATTTTGAAGAACCAAAGAGGTGAGGCCTTTATGGAAAAGTACGATAAGCGGGGTAGCCTTGCCCCGAGGGATATCGTGGCCAGGGCTATCGATAATGAGATGAAGATCCACGGGGACGATTATGTGTATCTGGATGCGACCCACCTGGAAGCCCATGCCCTGAAATCGCATTTCCCCAATATCCATGAAAAATGCCTGAGTCTCGGTATCGATATTACACGTGACCAGATTCCGGTTGTTCCGGCAGCGCATTATATTTGTGGTGGGGTAAAGGTCGATCTGAATGCCCAGACCTGGATCAGGCAGCTCTATGCCGTTGGGGAGGTTGCTTCCACTGGTCTTCACGGGGCCAATCGGCTGGCATCCAATTCCCTGATCGAGGCGGTGGTTTATGCCGACAGGGCAGCGAAGCATGCCATAGCCCATGCGCGGGAGCATGGCTTTGCCGATCAGATCCCGAATTGGGACGATAGTGGCACGACCCATCCCGAGGAGATGGTCCTGATTACCCAGAACCTGAAAGAGGTCAAGCAGATCATGACCAACTATGTGGGGATTGTTCGTTCCGATTTACGCCTTGAAAGGGCGGTTGTGCGTCTGGAGATTATTTACCGCGAAACAGAGGAACTCTATAAAAAGTCGAAGCTTTCTCTTCGGATATGCCAGCTGCGGAACCTGATCAATGTGGGTTATCTGGTTATTAAAATGGCACAGGCCAGAAAGGAAAGCAGAGGCCTGCACTACAATGTGGATTTCCCAAAGCCTGTCGATTAGAAAGGCTAAACGCTTACCAG
>PDRI01000039.1 GCA_002748055.1 Bacteroidota bacterium
TTTCCCCGGATCGCTGCCCTTGTTCACAAACAGGATCCGGCCTTCCCGGAGAAGGTTCCCGTGTGTGTTTTGTCCCAGATTGAAGCTGAGTTGCTGGGGACAGCAGCCATCATTTTTGCTTACCCAAAGCTCGGACTTTTCGCCGTCACCTACACTGTAAACCACCGTTTCGTTGGGCAGGGACACCGGGAAACAGCAATCCTTGTCGTCCTCGCTGACCTTCCAGGCTCGCTGCTTTTTCAGGTCCATGCCCCAGATTTGCCAAGGTTCACCGACCTCTTTTTTTGCCTGGAAATACAGGGTTTTTCCATCGTGCGACAGGGAGGGCGACTTGGCTGAAGCAAAGCCTTCGCTGAGCAGCTTTGCCTTGTTTGTCTGTCCCGGATCGACCATCAAAAGGCTGTAAACCGGGTTTTCGGTCTGCCTCTCTTTCGACACCAGAATCAGTTTGCCCTCGTGCGGGAGTTGTTCACAGGCTACACCAAGCAGGGCTATCAGTCCAAACAGGCCGGCCCAAGCGGCCTGCTTCAGGTACTTCTTCATGTACATGCTTATTCTTCCTTAATTTTAATGAACTGTCTGGCCTCCTGATTTTCGAGACGCTGGGTCTTGCCCGAGGGCCACTTTACTTCAATAAAGTCGACACTTGTGGCATCTCCCAGGCCAAAGTGCAGGCGGTGGTCGTTCTGGGAGAGATAGCCTGTCGTGCTTCTGCGGAGGGCGGTTTGTTCCTTCCCGTCGGCAGAGATGGTAACAAGGGCCCCAATTCCATCCCTGTTCGAGCTGGTCCCTTCAAGTTCAACCGTGATCCAGTTCTTTTCGTTTCCTTTGTTGTTCCGGATAAAGACTCCTTCATCGTTGAGGTTGACGATATACCCGTCGATGTCGCCATCGTTGTCGTAGTCACCAAAACATGCGCCCCGGCCCACATTCTCGGCCTGAAAATAGTCGCCCAGTTCCGGAGAATTGTCCTCGAATTTTTCCCCGTTCACGTTTGTGAAGATCTGATCCTCCTGTCCGTAAAGGTGTTTGAGTTCGCCATTCACTTTAAAGAGATCGACGTCGCCATCGTTGTCGAAATCGATGAAGGAAGAGGACCAGCCCACGTGCTGGGCAGCGGCCATTGAAATTCCGGTGGGATAGGCGACATCGCGAAAGACTCCTCCACCCTGGTTTTGGTAGAGGGAGCAGTAGGTGTCGTCCGACATGAACACGTCGATGAGGCCGTCGCCATTGAAGTCGGCAAAGTCGACCGACATTGAGATGGTGGCTTCACCAGCCTGGTTAAAGGCCATGCCGGTATGCACTCCGTAGTCTTCAAAACCCTTTCCTTCGAGGTTGCGGTAAATGTTGTTAATCATGTGGTCGTTTGCCACAAAGATGTCGGTCCAGCCATCATTGTCGAAATCGGCAGCTCCTACGCCCATGGCCCGGCCATCGGGGTTGGAAATGCCCATTTCCTCGGTAACGTCTTTAAAGCGATTCCCCCCTTCGTTGTGGTAAAGCTTGTCGATCTGGCCATCGAAAGCCATCGGGCCGGGAAAACCGTCGGGCGTGTAATAGTAGTCGTAGTCGGGGTCGTAGTTGATGTAGTTGCCCACATAGAGATCGAGCAGGCCGTCGTTGTCGTAGTCGAACCATACGGCACCTACGCTGCATTGGTTGCCTGCAACTCCGGCTTTTTCGCTGATGTCGGAAAAGCTGCCGTTGCCATTGTTCAGCAGCAGGACATTGGGTCCGTAGTTGGTGATGTAGATGTCGGGATAGCCATCGTTGTTGATGTCCCCGACGGTCATGCCCATGCCATAGCCCGTGTCTCCGGCTCCGGATTTTTTCGTTACATCGCTGAAACTGCCATCGCCGTTGTTTTTGAACAAATGGTTTTGAGGCTCATAATCAAGGGCTTCGCCATCGCTGAGTCCTTCGGTATAGGAGCCGTTGCTCATGTAGAGGTCGATGTAGCCGTCCTGGTCGTAGTCCAGAAATACAGCGCCACCGCCTACGGTTTCCACCAGGTTGTCCATGTGGTGATCGCCGATGCTGTGCTTGAAACGGATGCCGTTGTCCGGTGAGATCTGCTGGAAAAAATCCCCGTTGTCTTCAGGGATGGATACTTCCGGGATATTCCCGGCCCCATGCTTCTTATCGACATTGTTACAGGCACTCATCGTGAGACCTGTAAGGCAGAGAGCAGCAATTAGATAGTAACTTGTTCTCATGGTCAGTTCAGTTCTTGTTTTTTAGGGTCTAAAGTTAGCAACTACGCTCAACATGTATCTAATTTCCCTATGGTTTGTACGACAATTTCTTCGGCCCTGAATCCCCTGGTTCCTTTCTTTTAGAAGTCGTTCCTGAGCAGCTCGTCAGGCTCTTCATCATGGTAGTCTTCGATCCTGTCGCAGGTATTGCAGTACAGGTGATGATGGCTCGGAACCACAGGGGCGTTGTGCATCACACCCCGGTTTGTGCTAAGCTTCTTCAGGACATTGTGTTTAACGGGCATAGCCAGTGCATGGTAAACCGTGCCGGTGGCTGTCTGCGGCTTTACCTTCCGGGCTTCGGTCAGGATGTGCTTGGCCGTTGGATGGTTGTTGAGGCTATGTATGACCTGAAGGATGGCCAGCCCTTGTGGCGTCACCTTCAGCCCGTGTTCAGTAAGATCCCCTGTAAGATCGGGGAGTGCAGTATTCATGCCTTCTGCTCTAGTATGATTCCTGTTTGGGTTGTCAAATGTAGGAATCTTTCGAAGTGAAGCAGGCGAATTAACATTTTTTAACCATGGTCGGGAACTATGTTCTATTGCAGCAGCAGCGCACTTCAGGCAGGATTTCCTGCTTCAGGTTTATTTGTTCGATACGATCGCGACGCGCAGCGAAACAATGTGCGCAGGACGCTATGAATTCCAGATCCCAGGTATCGGCAAAAACGGTCCCCTTACCCAGGCCGATGCCATATTCGAGTACTGCTTCCAGAGAGGCCAGGGCAGGGGGATGGAAATCGCCCCGTTGCTGAAGGAGGTCCATGGCTCCATTTCCCGCACGTGTGGGGATAAGGCTGCAGGTATCTACCCCGCAGGCAAAGGCAAAGTCAATGCTTTTACAGGCCCATTCCACGCCCTCTTTTTCCGAGAGGAAAGGGGGCCTTAGGAGGATGTAGGCCCTGCTTCTGATCCCGTGCTGACGAAGCCGGGCGACGCTCTTTTGAAAGCTGTCGAGGCTGAGTTGTTTGTTGAGGGCCGGAAGGATGTCGGGATGTACGCACTCCAGGCCCATCCCCAGTTCAAGGCTGGGTTCAATCATGGAGGCAAAGCGCAGGCAGCGCTTGTCGGTAAAGCGGGGATGGTTCTCCACGATGAGGCTCTCATAGCCTTTTACCAGCTCTGCAATGGCTGCATAATCGTCTTCGGGGATGGCGCCCGGATCGAAGAAACTGGAACTGTTGTAGAGCTTCAGGTGAGGGGCCGGCGGCAGGCGATCCAGGGCGTAAGCGATCTGGGCGGGAATGGCCCCTTTCGGCACCGCCTCGTCCAGGGTGTTTTTCCACAGGTCGCACATCAGACAGCTGAAGGGGCATTCCTGGTTGCTCAGAAAGATTACATTCACATCCTCAACCCTTCCATTCAGGCTGTGTTCTTTCTCACGCATAAAGTGAGATGGGCGCCAGGCTTCAACCTTGTTTTTGGGGCCGCGGAGGCTTCTGATCCAGTTCCCGGAGGGCCTGAAAGCAGCCGCTTTACTCATAGAGTTGCCGGAAGGCCTTCCTGTAGGGCTGGTCATCTGCGGGAAAGCGTGCTTCAAAGGTCTTAATGGGGGCTGCCCCATGCTGAAAGCGGCGCTTCTCAAACACGGGCATGTCCATGCCGGTGATGGCCTTTACGCCCCGGCTTACAATGTCGCCCTTCATCTGGTAAAGCTTGTGATGGTCCCAGTCTGTCATTTCGATAAAGGGCATGCCCTCGGCGATCTCAATAACATTCGGCAGGGTGTAGGGGCTGAACTGTCTAAAGCCCAACTGATCAGCGGGGGCCCAGGTGCGCATGTAGCCCCGGCTGAGGCCCCCGCTATAGGTCAGGGAGTGCTTCATACGATCGACACCCCAGCCTTCATGATAGAGCATCAGGTTATTCAGAACGCTCCGGATGGTGAGTTCCGGGTTGTCTTCGATGGGGTAGTCCTTCAGGTTCTCGTCTCCACCATCACCGTCGAGCAGGTAGGTCCATTCCGGGTAACGCTTCCGGATGCCTTCGAGCAGGGCCAGGTTCATGGTTGCCGATTGAATGTCAAGGGCTTTGTAGTCTTCGACGACTTTGACCGTCTTTTCCCAGCTGAGGTCGGCGGATTCGAGTTCGATGGCTTCCAGGAAGAGTTCCAGCCCCAGGGCTTCCATGAACCTCCGGGCCTGAGCCAGGTCGGCACCACCTCCATCTACACTCAGGGTAAAGGCTTTGAGTCTGGAAGGGCTTTCCCCCAGTTCCCTCAGGGCATGGTAGCTTAGCAGGAAAACAGCGCCTGAATCGATGCCGGCCGAAAAGCTGACGCCAATCGGGCCTTCGGTGGCTATATGCCTAAGCCATTTTTTGATCTCCTCGTAAAGCGTTCCTATATAGAGCTTTCCAAGTTGCTCCGGGTCCTTGCCAAGCTTGTTTCTTTCGGGTTCGAAAAAGCGTTCGTATACGGGGTTGGGATCGGGACAGCCCAGGAGTTCGATCTTGGTAATGTAGTGTGCCGGGGCCATGCGGGTATAGGCTGGCCGAAACTGGTGGTCGAGGCCTTCTTTGACCAGATAGTCGTAGATGGCATCGATGCGCTCTGCCACGACCAGGCAGGGGCCGTCCTCCAGTTTGGCGATGAAGTAGCGGATGGGGCGTCCAATGGAGCGGGCCATATGGATGCTTTTGCCTTCGATGGAAAGCAGTGCAAACTGGCCGTCAATTTCCCGGATGCGTTTTACATCGCCCGAGCGGACAATGTCCACAGCCTCTTCATGGCTCATGTTGTAGATGGTGTTCTTTTCGGGATGGGTGAGGTCGACCACCCGGTTGATGTATTGAAAGCTGCTCATGATGTTTGTTTTTCTGTTTCAGGACAAATTTATAAAATCCGGCCCATACCTTCTGTTAAAGTAAGGTATTGGTCGCAGTCGGGCCCGGGAAAGACCTCCCGGTTTCCATCGATCCAGGCCACGCTAATGCTGTCGATTGTGCTGCTGTTTCCCAGCCCGAAGTGGAGCCTGGGGTCGCTGGAGCTCAGGTAGGAGGTGGTCCACTGGTTGATACGTACCAGATCGCCTTCAGGCCTGTGAACAGTGACCGTAGCGCCTATGGCATGAGCGCAGCCCTCCTTTGCCTGAAGTTGAAGGCCGAGCCAGTGTCTGCCCTGGCTGCAATTGTTCTGCAGCAGGGCAGGGGTGGCCTCCAGGTCGATATGGGAAATGAGCAGGTCGAGGTCCCCGTCATTGTCATAGTCGATGGTGGCTGCTGCTCTGCCGGAGCGCGGATGCGCAAAGTAGCCTGAGAGCTGTTTGCCTACATCTGTGAAATTGCCTTTGCCATCGTTTTCGAGGAGCAGGGGCTCACTTAGAATCAGTTCTTCGGCGATGCCGTTTGCCGCCAAAACATCGAGGTCGCCGTCGTTGTCGTAGTCGAAGAGCAGGGTCGACCACTGGCCCTTTCCGTTGAAATAGGCTGAAATCCCGCTTCGTTCGGTTATGTCCTCGAAGCTTCCGTCGCCCCTGTTTCTGTATAGGGCTCCGTAACGAAGATCCGGTACCAGGAGGTCGATGTGTCCGTCGCCATCCACATCTCCCATTGCAGCATGCATCGATCCGGTGGGTGTTCCGTGCGAGTTGACAGCCACCCCGGCTTCTACAGCAATGTTGGTAAAACTTCCCTCATCGTTCCGGAAGAGGAAGTTCGCCTGGTGGTCATTGCCCTGGAAGAGATCGGGGTCACCGTCTCGATCAAAGTCCCACACTGCCAAGCCCATACATTTTGAGTCGGGGAAGTAGAGCCCTCTTTCTGCCGTATGCTCAAGGAAGGATCCATCGGCCTGTTGTTCATAGAGCAGGGATGCCTGGCCCTTGTATTCCGATGGGTGAGGCATCATAGTGGGGGTGATGGGCGAGACATAGTCCGGATCGAAGGCCAGGAAGTTGCCCACGAAGGCATCCAGTAAGCCGTCTTTGTTCACGTCCAGCCAGGAGACGGCCACACTCCATTTCGGAAAGCCATTCAGGCTGTCGGGTCCATGCAGCCCGGTTGATGCTGTAATGTCGCTAAAGCTCCCGTCACCATTGTTTCGATAAAAAACATTGGGTCCATAGTTGAGCAGGAAGAGGTCCTGGTCGCCGTCGTCGTCATAGTCAATGGCCCCGGCGGCCATGCTCCACTGTCGGTCGTCGACACCGGCAGCCTCCCCACATTCTTCGAAGTGTCCCCTGCCCAGGTTCCGGTAGAGTTTATTGGGGCTGTCTTTATAGATCCTGCCATCATCGGAAGAAATCCCTTCCAGAAAGGTGCCGTTCATCATGTAGATGTCCATTTGTCCGTCTCCGTCGTAGTCGAAAACAGTGATGCCCGAACCGCTGCTCTCAAGGATGTTGATATAGGTCGTGTCGCCGAAGTTGTAAAGGAAATCGATTCCTGCCTCACTGGTCACATCAACAAAGCCCCGGGCTTGCTCAGCACAGGACCAAAGGCTGGCTGAAGCAAGCAGAAACAGGGCTGGAAGTGCCGGTATTCGTAGTAAGCCTGATTTTTGCATGGGCTAAAGATAGCGAATGACAGGCAGATAGTTAGTTTTTTTTATCTTAGTCGCCCATAGCCTCCCGGATATGCCTGAAGAAGCTAACGAAAGACCCATTGAGCTGAAAGAGCAGGAGCTTGAAGACCTGCTGGGACGTGTGCCCGGCTGGATTACCCGTAATGGTACGCTGCTCTTTGTCTTTCTGATGGCCCTGCTCCTGTTCGTAAGCTGGGTATTTCGCTATCCCGACAGCCGGGAGGCACGGATCGTCGTGACCAGCGTGCATCCACCGGCCGATTTGGAGGCCAGGATCAGCGGAAAGATCCAGGCCCTGTTTGTGGAAGACAATCAGTTGGTCGAAGGCGGAGATGTCCTTGCAGTGCTGGAGAACCCGGCATCCTACGCAGACATCGGCAAGCTGAAGCCGGCGCTTAGCGGTTTGAAGTCGGCAGAATGGGAAAGCAGGGAGGATGGACAAGCCCTTGAACAGCTGCAGGAATTGGGCGGGGTGCAGGACGAGTATGCGGCTTTTATGAAGGCTTTTCGCGATTTGAAGAGGTTTAGGGAACTGGATTATCACAGCCGTCGGATTGCCTTGCTCAGGGAAGAAACGGTACGCCAGGAGGCCTTTGCCCGGAGCCTGGCCGACCGGGTGAAGAATTCCGAAGAGGCCTATCAGCTGGCTGAGCGCGCGCATCAGCGTAATGAGACCCTTTTCAAAGAGGAGGTGGTCTCGGAGGCCGATCTGGAAGCCTCGCGCGCCGAGATGCTTACGAAACGTGATACCTGGCAGGAGCTGTTGAGCATGGTGGCTGCCAATAGAATCAGTTTAGGCCGCATCGCAGAGCAGATTGTGGATCTGGAATTAAAGTCCCGTGAAGCCCAATCGGGCTATCTGAACAACCTGGAACATGCCCACAGCCGTCTGCTTGCCGCGCTGGCTTCGTGGGAACAACAGTTTTTATTGGTTGCACCGGTGAGCGGGACGGTCACCTTTACCCGCTTCTGGAGCGTAAACCAGAATGTTGAAGCGGGGGAAAAGGTCCTTACGGTCCTGCCCTCCGAGTCCGGCGAAATGATCGGGAAAATCAGTCTGCCGCTGGCCGGGGCAGGAAAGGTGAGCGTAGGCAAGCAGGTGAACATCAGTTTTGACAATTATCCTCATCTTGAGTTCGGGATGGTGAAAGGGCTGGTTCGCAATATCAGCCGCGTTCCCGAGGATGACTACTATGTGGTGGAGGTGAGTTTACCCGACGGGCTGAAGACCTTTTATGGGAAGGAGATTCCGTTCAGCGAGCATATGCAGGGCAGGGCCGAGATTCTGACCGACAAAACCCGCTTGCTCGTTCGTGTTTTGAACCCCCTTCGATCGGCCCTTTCCCGCCAAAGGGAAATGTAGAAACAGCGGGTCTATTGGAAGATGTTTTATAACTTAGTTGCGGTTTTTGATTTGCGTTTACAATTGGCTGAAAAATGACCCGAATACGAAATAGCGTTTACCTGGGAATCCCCCTTTTTGGGATGGCCCTGGTAGCCCTGGTGGTTTTTGCGCCCTTTAGTTCGGACTCCGCTGATGATCAGGAGCTTCTGGTGGAAGTGGCAGAGATAGGGAAGGTGGTGCATTCCTTTCAGGGTGAGGGGCACCTGGAGCCCCAGAGCGAGGTTATTATTCTGAGTCCGGCCTCAAGTATTATCAAAGAAATCAAGAAGGAGGTCGGGAGTCACGTGGATGTGGGAGAGCCGATCATGATCCTGGATCCGAGTCCGATCCAGACCGAGGTGGAAAACATCAGGGACCAACTCGAGATGAAACACAATGCCCTTCGGAAGAATCGGCTGAATGCCCGCAGTGCCAAGGTGGACCTCGACTACAACATGCAGGTGAAGAAGCTGCGCATTGCCTCCCTCAGGTCGGAACTGGCCGATCAGGAACAACTCCTCAATGTGGGGGGGATCTCTCCTGCCCGTTTTGAGAAAACCAGGCAGGAACTTGAACTGGCAGAGAAGGACCTGGTGATGTTAAAGGAAAAAAACGCAATCAAATTGCAGCAACTCGAGGCCGATGAGGAGGGCCTCCTGCTTCAGATTGATATGCAGGGGAAGGTGCTGGCTTCAAAGGAAGAGGCCCTGAATAAAATGATTATCCGTGCGCCATCGGCGGGCATCCTGCTTTCGATCAGGGGGAAGGTGGGGGAAAAGGTGAATACAGACAGACTCCTGATTGAGATGTCGGATCTTTCCAATTTCAAGGTAAAAGGGAAGGTCGATGACGACTATTCCGAGCACATTAAGACCGGGGCGAAGGTCTATGTCAAAGTCGATAACCTGAAGCTTCCGGGTGTGGTTGGTTCAGTCAACCCTGTGATCAACGACCGCATGGTGGAATTCGATGTGAACCTGCAGGAGAGCAACCACTTTCGCCTCAGGGCAAACCTGAATGTTGAGCTGGAGGTGGTTCAGGCCGAACGGGACAGCATCGTGCGGCTGAAACCGGGGCCTGCCATAGGCCGGGGGAAGACTCATCAGGTCTATGTCTATGGGCCGAACGGGCCCGAATTGAGGGACATTGTTACCGGACTGCGTTCCGAAGAATGGGTGGAAATCATACAGGGATTGGTGCCCGGTGAGAAGGTTGTGCTGTCGGGGGTTTCCTCTGTGCAGGAAATTGAATCCCTGGAGGTCAGATGAGGAAGAGGGAAACACATCGGACGAAGGCTTTTGGGTTCCTGTCGGCCATGCTTTTGCTCTTTGTTCCGGGTGGGCTGGCTGCTCAGGAGGTGGTGTCTCTGAGCCTGCGCAATGTGGTCGATCTGGCCATTACCCAGTCCTCCGCTGTGAAGTATGTACAGAATACGGATGTGAATTACTACTGGCGCTGGAAGAACCACCAGACCCGCTTTCGTCCCCAGTTGACCCTTTCCGGCGATCTGCCCGATTTTGAGAATCAGACCCGTCCAATTACCCAGCCCGATGGCTCCGTGGTCTTCAGCAAGGTGAGCCAGCTGGAAACCTCAGCGCGTCTTGCACTCTCACAACCGATACCTGTGCTGGGGGCTACTGTTTATGCCGCCTCAGGGATCGTCAGGCTGCAGGACTTTATAAACGAGGGTACGGGCTATTCCGGCTATCCCGTGAGTGTGGGGATCGCCCAGCCCCT
>PDRI01000040.1 GCA_002748055.1 Bacteroidota bacterium
AAGCGTTTGTAATCGGCGTAGCATTTTTCGTAGATGGCGGCTCGGTCCGGATCTGGCTGGTATTCCTTCTCAAATCCGCCGCCCATCGCCAATTGGGCTTCCGCTATGGTTGGGTGAACCCCGGCCGCAACGGCTGCTGCCATGGCCGATCCCAAAGCTACGGCCTGTTCAGAGCGAGCCACCTTGATGGGTTTGTTCAGCACATCGGCTACGATCTGCATGACCAGCGGGGATTTTTTGGCCACGCCGCCAAGGGCGATAATGCCGTCGATGCGGATGCCCTCTTCCACAAAGCGATCTACGATTAATCTGGCACCATAGGCTGTGGCCTCCACCAGGGCCCGAAAGATGCGTGGCGCATCGGTGCCCAGGCTCAGTCCCATACTCAGGGCCGCAATAAGCCTGCTGCGAATCTGCTTTCTGATTTCTTTAACGCTCGACTCATCAAGGCCTTCAATGTCTCCGCCAAGATGATCGAGGGGCCACATCAGCAGCTCTGCAAACCAGGCGTAAATGTCGCCAAAGGCCGACTGACCGGCCTCCAGGCCCACCAGGCCGGGGACTATGGAACCATCTACCTGGCCGCAAATCCCCTTTACCAGGCGATCCCCTACCTCGGCTTCAGGTGCAATTAACATATCACAGGTCGAGGTCCCCATAACCTTGCTCAGATAATAGGGTTCGATCCCTGCCCCCAGAGCCCCAAGATGGGCATCAAAGGCTCCTGTACCGATTACCACTGTTTCAGGGAGACCAAGCTTCACAGCCCATTCGGGACAAAGATTTCCCACGGCTACATCGCAGGTATGGGTTTCGGAGTAAAGGCGCTTTTTTAGTCCCCCAAGCATGGGGTCGAGTTTCCTTAGAAAGTCCTCATCCGGGAGTCCGTTAAAATGCTTATGCCACATGGCCTTATGTCCGGCCGCACATCGGCTCCGTTTCAGGGTAAGCGGATTCGTATTCCCACTCAATACGGCAGGAATCCAGTCGCAGTGTTCGACCCAGGAAAAGGCCGCAACACGCACATTTTGATCGCTGCGTAATACATGCAGGATTTTCGCCCAGAACCATTCCGAACTGTAGATTCCCCCTTCGTAACGGGTATAGTCCTCCCCACCCCAGCTTCGGGCCAGGGCATTGATCTCATCCGCTTCTTTTACCGCCGTGTGGTCCTTCCAAAGCACAAACATAGCGTTGGGATTCTCTGCAAACTCCGGGGTAAGGGACAAAGGCACACCATCCTTGCCGACAGCCACCGGAGTCGAACCTGTGGTGTCAACAGAAATACCTGCAACCTTTTCGGCTGTTCCCCGGGGACAGGCTTTCAGGGCTTCAACAATCGTTGTTTCGAGGCCTTCCAGGTAGTCGAGGGGATGCTGTCGAAACTGGTTCCGGCTTGCATCACAGTATTTCCCTTCCTTCCAGCGGGGATAGAAAAAAACATGGCTGGCCATCTCCTCACCTGTTGAGGTATCGACCACCACGGCCCTGACCGAATCAGTGCCATAATCTACGCCAATGGTATACGTCATCTCAAAGTTTGTTTTAGTCTTTCTTCATCTGTCCATAGTAAGCTCCTGCGCCATGCTTACGCAGAAAATGCTTGTCGAGCAATCGGGATGGAATTGCCTGCCGCTGTCCAAGTACCTCGGTACGGAAAGCCATCTTGGCCAACTCTTCCAGGACCACCGCATTGTGCACGGCCTCTTCAGCGCTGCGCCCCCAGGTAAATGGCCCGTGGCTGTGAACAAGAACACCCGGTATGTCAAGAGGGTCGGTCTCCCCCATCGTTTCCACGATGACCCTTCCCGTGTTTTCCTCATAAGCCCCCTCCATTTCCTGCTCATTTAGCGGACGGGAACAAGGCACAGCTCCGTAAAAATAGTCGGCATGTGTGGTCCCATAAGGCGGAATGGACCTGCCGGCCTGGGCCCAGGAGGTGGCCCACTCGGAATGGGTATGGACAATGCCGTTTAGCTGCCCATAACTGGCATAAAGATGCAGATGGGTGGGTGCATCGGTTGATGGCCGGAGTTTGCCCTCTACAAGTCGGCCTTCAGGATCAAGCACGACCATGTCGTCGGCTCCCATCTCATCATAGGCCATTCCGGAAGGTTTAATCACAATCAGCCCGCTTTCGGGGTCACGCTCACTTACATTTCCCCAGGTAAAGATGACCAGATTGTGGGTCACCAGCGCCAGATTCGATGCCAATACCCTTTCCTTTAAATGCTCCAGCATAATTTCTACAATAATTGCCGGTCAGCTAATGCCTCCGGCCAGTTTGTAATACAAATCGTTCCAGCGCAGCTCCTTCTTAAAGTCCCGAATACGGGTTTCCTCATCAATGATAAGGCATTCAATGCCGGCAATTTCGGCAAAGTCGATCATCTGTGCGGTACTCAAAGCCATGCTAAATCCGGTATGGTGTGCTCCTCCTGCCAGGATCCACGCCTGGGCAGCCAGCTCCAGGCTGGGACGGGGGCTCCACAAGACCCTGGCCACCGGGAGCTTTGGAAGGGGCTCATCGGGTGCTACCACCTCACAGGGATTCAAGAGGATGCGAAAACGGTCGCCCATGTCCATGATACTGGCATTGAGCCCCTCGCCCGGGGCCACACTGAATACCAAGCGGGCCGGATCGGCCTTCCCGCCTATGCCCAGAGGATGAACCTCGAGCCTGGATTTTCCACCGGAAATGCTGGGACAAACCTCGAGCATGTGGGCACCCAGCACCCTTGGCCCTGCCGGATCCAAATGATAGGTATAGTCTTCCATAAAGGATGTGCCGCCTTTAAGGCCGAAAGACATCACCTTCATTGCCCTGACAAGTGCTGCGGTTTTCCAGTCGCCTTCCGCACCAAAGCCATAGCCATCGGCCATCAGCCGCTGCACGGCCAAACCCGGTAACTGAGGGAGCCCGTGCAGGTCCTCAAAGTTTGTTGTAAAGGCCGAAAAGCCTCCGTCTTCAAGGAAATGACGCATGCCTGCTTCAATTCTTGCGGCATCCTCAAGATTCTGTCGCTTGCTGCCTCCTGCCCGCACCTCATCATCCAGATCATAGCAATCGTCGTACTCCGCGAGAAGCCGGGCAATTTCTGCATCGGAAACATCCCGGATCCTTTCCACCAGATCACCGACACCGTATCCGCTTACCGAATACCCAAAGCAGATCTGGGCCGAAACTTTGTCGCCCTCGGTAACCGCCACCTCACGCATGTTGTCGCCAAAGCGTGCCAGCTTCATGCCCTGCCACTCGTGCCAGGCTACAGCAGCCCTCAGCCAATCGCCTAGCTGCGTCTGAACCGCTGTTTCCGACCAATGCCCAACCACCACCTTGCGCTCGATCCGCAGGCGAGACCCGATAAAGCCAAACTCCCGGCCCCCATGAGCCGATTGGTTCAGGTTCATGAAATCCATGTCGATGGCATCCCACGGAATGTCTCTGTTGTATTGGGTGTGAAGATGCATGAAGGGGCGGCTCAGGGCCTTCAGCCCGGCAATCCACATCTTTGCAGGTGAAAAGGTATGCATCCAGCAAACCAGCCCGATGCAGGACTTACTGCTATTAGCCTCCAGGCAGAGATTCAGAATGGCCTCGGGGCTCGTAACAAGGGGCTTAAAAACAAGTTTTACGGGCAGGTCCGGGCTTTGATTCAGCCCCCTGACAATTCGTTCGGCATCCTCCCTGACCTGCTCAAGGGTCTTTTCCCCGTACAAATGCTGGCTCCCGGTTACAAACCAGGCTTCCAGCTCCTTATAATTCTTCAACATCATCTATGTTTTAGCGTTTTTCTTAAACCTGTAGAGGTAAGCGCCTTTTTTCGAAGCACTCATATCCTTCACCTCTAACCTTTCCAAAATATCCTTCCCCATCATTTTTTTTCGAAAGTTCCGCTTGTCCAAAGGTGCCCGGTAGATGGCTTCATGCAACGCCTGCAATTGAGGAATTGTAAATTCTTCGGGCAGGAGTTCCATCCCAATGGCCTGGGATGCGGCTCTTCGCTGTAGTCTTCGAAGCGCCTTCTCTACCATACTTCCATGGTCCATAATGAGTTCGGGAAGCTCATCCAGGCTGATCCATTCGGCCCCATACTGGTCTGAATAGGCCGCCGAGTACTGATGCACCGGAATCAGGGCGTAAAAGGCCACCGAAATCACCCGGCCTGCCGGATCCCGGTCTATCTCACCATAGGTCCGAAGCTGTTCCATGTAAATATTCTGCAAACCCGTAAGCTCACTAAGTATGCGATTGGCTGCATCATCAAGCCCCTCGTCTTCCTGCAGAAAGCCACCGAAAAGCGACCACTCGCCCTTTCGGGGTTCGAAGCGCCTGCGATGAATCAGAAGCTTCAAATCGCCTGCATCAAAGCCAAAGATGATGCAATCGACAGCCACATGAAACCGCGGCTGCTGCTTATAAGGAGCCTGTGTCGTCATCTCTTTCACTCTACCAAAAGTAAATGTAGAAAGCAATGATAAATGCAATAATAATTAAGCTGTTAATCACGTCCCACCTGCTCCAGCTGGCGCGGGTAATAGCCCTTTGCTCCGCAGAGGCCGAACCAAAATACAGGCCCTGAATCCGGGCCGGATCGATCGCTTTTGTAAAGCTGCTGATGAGCACCATCAGAACGATCACGGTGACAAAAAGAAAGATCTCATAGTGCAGCCAGTTGGGCGCCACAACAGCCTTATACAAGAAATGATCAGCCACTTCACTCTTGTAGTAGATCTTCAGTCCAAGTCGGAACATGCCCAGGACGAAACCCACCACCAGGCCCCAGAACCCGGCTGCCGGAGTAGTCCGTTTAGACAGTACACCCAGCAAAAAGACAGCCGCTATGCCCGGGGCCAACAAGGACTGGACATCCTGCAGATACTCGTAAAGAACCTTGCCAATGCCCCTCATTACAGGAATCCAGAGGATGCCAAGCACCACGATGGCCACCGTAGCAATTCGCCCGGCCCTCACATAGTGTTTCTCCGAGGCATTGGGCCTGAATTTCTGATAGAAATCGACAGTAAAGAGCATCGAGGAAGAATTGAAGAGGGAGGCCAGAGAGCTCATCAATGCAGCCAGAATCCCCCCCACTACCACGCCCGTAAATCCTTTGGGAAGCAATTCCTTGACCAGGGTCGAGAATGCGGCATCATTCGAGGAAAAATCCAAAGCGCCCTGCTGCTTCAGTGCAAAAGCAATCATACCCGGAATCAGGAAGAGGAAGACCGGTGTAAGTTTGAGGTAAGCACCAAAGATGGTTCCGCGTCTGGCCTGGCTTTGGTCCCGGCCCGACAATACGCGCTGCACAATGAACTGGTCGGTACACCAGTACCAGAAACCGATGATGGCCGACCCCAGAATCACCCCGGTCCAGGGATACTCCGGATCGTGTCTCGATCGGATCAGACTCCCCATACTGTCGGTCGATGAGCGATAGATCACCTCCCCTGCTTCATTCAGGTAGCTGGCATCTGTACCGCGTACAATCTCCATCAGCTCGGCCCAGCCTCCAAGCTGGGAGAGCCCGATTACCAGGATGGCTATGGATCCCGCCAGCAATACAGGAGTCTGGAGAACGGAGGTGTATAGCACGGCCTTCATTCCGCCCAGGACGGTATAGATTCCGGTCAGCAACACCAGTCCGATTGCACTCACCCAAAAGAAATCCACCTGCTGTCCAAAGATCATCAGGGAATCGATATTGAACACATCCTTGAATACGACCCCACCGGCATAAACCGTTACTGCCACCTTGGTTAGTACATAGCTCACCAGAGAGATGAGGGAAAGGAAGGAACGCGATTTACTGTTGTAACGCCTTTCCAGAAATTCGGGCATGGTAAACACCCCGCTTCTGGCGTAAAAGGGTACAAAGACCCAGCCCAGCAGCAGGATCATCCACCCCTGCATCTCCCAATGGGCATAAGCCATTCCACTGGTAGCACCGGTACCGGCCAGCCCCACCAGGTGCTCCGATCCAATATTTGAGG
The DNA here is from genome assembly GCA_002748055.1 of Bacteroidota bacterium. Taxonomy (GTDB): domain Bacteria; phylum Bacteroidota; class Bacteroidia; order Bacteroidales. The sequence continues at coordinate 5,995 of PDRI01000040.1, forward strand.
CAAAGATCGAGGCTCCGATAGCCAGCCAGGTTGCATCGCGTCCGGCAAGGAAATAATCGGAAGTGTTTTTATCCTCCTTCTTCAACACCCAGATAATCACGCCAATCAATGCCATGCAGAACAGAGCGAGTACAATCCAGTCAAGTGTTGCCATATTCAGAACTTTAGCAGTAAATAAAGTGTAATTATAACACTTATGAACTTTGGGGTCAATCCCTTTTCCTTATTTAGATTTATTCCAGATTACCGGCTTGAAAAGAAGAAAGAAAAAATCGATTTGTGCGGCATCGGGCAGGATTGTTCATGCTATATTTGAGTCGCGGGAAATTCTTTATATTTTTAGACAGTTTCTTACTAAATCGATCTTATGCAAACCACATTTTCGTTAGCTACGATAGACTGGACCATCATCCTGATCTACTTTGTTTTCGTTCTCGGAATCGGTTGGGCGCTCAAACGCTATATGAAAGACGCCAGTGCCTTCCTTGAAGCGGGCCGCTCCCTGCCGGCCTGGGTTACCGGACTGGCTTTCATTTCTGCCAATCTGGGTGCACTCGAAATGATCGGGATGGCAGCCTCGGGTGCCAAGTATGGGATGATGATCATCCACCATTACCTGATTGGTGCCATTCCTGCCATGATCTTCCTGGCCATCTTCATGATGCCCTTCTATTATGGCTCCAAGGCCCGCTCCGTACCGGAGTACCTAAAGCTTCGCTTCGATGAAAAGACCAGGGGCTTCAATGCCTTTGCCTTTGCCATTATGACGGTCTTTTCCTCGGGTATTTCCATGTATGCCCTGGCGCTGCTGGCCCAGGTGATCATGCCCCTGCAGATCGACTGGAACATTCTCGGGATTCACATCGGTGAGTTTGATTTCTATCTGATGATCTCTGCCCTGATCGTGTTGGTTTACATGGTCCTTGGCGGCCTGACCTCGGCCATCTACAACGAGGTCCTGCAATTCTTCCTCATCGTGATAGGCTTTGCCCCCATTGTCTTTATCGGACTCAAGGACATTGGTGGATGGGAAGGCCTTAAGGCTAACCTACCGGTGGAAATGCTGCATTCCTGGAAATACACCGGGGGCACCGACAATCCGATGGGGGTGAACTGGTTCGGCGTCTTCTTTGGTCTGGGCTTTGTGTTAAGCTTTGGCTACTGGTGTACCAACTTCCTGGTTGTTCAGCGGGGCATGGCTGCCGGTTCCATGTCGGCAGCACGTAAAACCCCGCTTATCGGAGCCCTGCCCAAGATGTTCCTGCCCTTGCTGGTGGTAGTACCGGGTATGATTGCACTTGCACTGACCAATGTGGGAACCCTTGAGCTCCCATTGAAAGAAGGCACCATGGTAACCGACTATGATAAAGTTATTCCGGTACTCCTGATGCGCTATATGCCGGTAGGTGTTCTGGGCCTCGGGCTCACTGCCCTGATGGCCTCCTTCATGTCGGGCATGGCCGGAAATGTTTCTGCCTTCAATACCGTCTTCACCTACGACATCTACCAAAGCTACTTCCGCCCGAATAAAAGCGACAAGCACTACCTGAGGGTAGGCCAGTGGACCACTGTTGTCGGAGTCCTGGTAAGTATCATCACTGCCTATGTAGCCAGGTCCTTTAACAATGTGATGGACTTCCTCCAGCTCATCTTTGCCTTTGTAAATGCTCCTCTGTTCGCTGCCTTCCTCCTGGGTATGTTCTGGAAACGAACCACAGGACATGCGGCATTCTGGGGACTGATCGGGGGGACGATTGCAGCCGCGATTCATCACGGACTCACCCTTCCTGCAGGTGCTGTGGCCGGAGTAAAGGGAGGCTATTTCACAGTGCTGCATACCTATGGCAGCGAGATGGCGCAGAACTACTGGACCGCCGTATATGCCTTTACGGCTGCCCTGATCCTTACCTTTGTACTGACCCTGGTAACGAAAAGGCTGAAGACCGACGATGAACTGAAGGGGCTGGTTTATTCGCTGACGCCCAGGGTTCAGGACGATTCAAAATACTGGTATCAGAAGCCTGAAGTTCTGGCCGTAGTCGTGGGCATCATCGCCATCATTCTCACCATCATTGTCTGGTAAAACTGAAAAAATCGCTATAGAATGGGACTCGATATAAAAATACCAATCGGACTGATGTTTAGCATCCTCGGCCTCATCCTGACCATCCTTGGGCTGGTCACGGCAAACGATGTAGAGATGTACGAGCAGTCGCTCGGCTACAACATCAACCTCTTCTCGGGAGTCCTCATGCTCGTCTTCGGAGCCTTCATGCTTTTTAGCTCAAGGCTCTTCAAAAAGAAGAAGAAAGAGGAATAAAGGGCGTTTCAGGAGGCCCTGCGCCCTGCATAGATAACGGTAACAGCACCCGACAGGACAGTTGCAGCCCCCAGAATGCCGGGCAGGCTGAAGAACTCTGCCCCGATCCAGGAGACCTCCAGGTAGCCCAGCAGGGCCATGCTCAGGAAGGTGAGGATGGGGTTCAGGGTAATGATGACACTCACCCTGGTGGCTTCGGTGTACTTCATAGCCAGTGCCAGTGCACCATAGGCGATTACCGTATTCAGCCCCAGGTAAATCAGCAGCGTCCAGTTTACTGCCGACAGGCCCTGCAGACTGCTGAATTTTGTAAAGGGCAGAACAAGCAGGGCACAAAAACCATAGATAAAAAGGTTGAGCTGGTTGATTGGCCGATGCCGAACCAGGGTCTTCTGCAGGGTGGCAAAGATGGCCCAGGAAATGCCGCCCCCCAGCACCAGCAACATTCCCAGTCGAAAGTCCGATGCCCCTTCGCGAAGGGCAGACAACTGTTCTGAATAGAACAGTAGCATACCCGCCAATACGAGGACAAAACCCACAATATGCCTCCAGTTTACATGCTCCTTAAAGATGAGGATGCCGGAGAGTGCGAAGCCGACCGGGCCAATCTGTATGAAGATCTGGGCTGAGGCGGGTGTCGCGTAGTTAACCCCCACAATGAAACCTGTGTAGTTCAGGGCCAGAAAAGCAGCAGTAATGATTAGCCGCCACGGGGGACGGCGAAAGATGGAGAAGTCGGATGGCCGAAAGAAAAGAGACCAGAATGAAAGCACAACAAAGGCCATGAAAAAGCGAAACCAGACCACCGTTACCGATGGCAATTCGCTGGTCATAATCTTGAGTACGATCGGCATAAAGCCCCACATTGAGGCTGTCAGGATCGCATACAGGGCCCCTTTCCGGTGCTGATTTTCCACGTTTCAGAAATCAATTCCAGTGTATGTCCATCTCCTCGAGCAGGTAACCCGCTCCCCCAAACCTGTCGATCAGGAAAAGGACATAGCGAATATCCACGACAATGTTCCTGCAAATGGAAGGGTCGTAAAAGACATCGCTCATCGTTCCCTCCCAGTTGCGGTCGAAATTAAGCCCAATCAAGCGGCCATCGGCATCCAGAACAGGACTGCCTGAGTTCCCGCCCGAGGTATGATTTGAAGCGGTAAAACAAACAGGCATTTTTCCATCCCTGGCATAGGGACCAAAGTCCTTATTCTCGTACAGGGTCCTGAGCTTATCCGGAACGGCGTATTCTTCGGTGCCATTGGCGGCCTTTTCCATAATCCCATCCATGGTCGTAAAACAGTCGTAGCTGACACCATCTTTGGGCGCATAGCCCCCTACCTTGCCATAGCTTACACGCATGGTAAAATTGGCATCCGGAAAGAGCATCTGCTCTCCGGCCATTTCCATCCGGGCAGCCATGTAGGTCTTATAGGCCTGGCCAAGGGCCAGATCCAGCTCTTCCGCCAGGGGATCGACCCGCAGTTGGAAGATCTCCTGAAAAGCCCCCAGATATTGCATCATCGGATCCTTTCTGAGCTTCTTCAGGGCCAATTCCGGATTCTTCGCATAGAGGGCAATGAGTGCGTGCATGCGGACCGAATCGGACAGCATGGTCCTGGCATAGCTTTTCGCTGCAAAGGCCGCATAATTGCCTTTGTATTTTTCAGCGACCCTGTTAAGAAAGGCCGGC
>PDRI01000041.1 GCA_002748055.1 Bacteroidota bacterium
GGAATTTGAACACTTTGTGGACTGTGTAAAGAACGACAGGGAACCTATGGTAAGCGGCGAAGACGGCAGGGCCGTTTTGGAAGTTATCTTTGCCGCCTACGAGTCGGCGGGTACCGGCAGGAAAGTCATGTTGCCCTTCAAAACAGATGCCGACAGGCCTTACAAACTCTGGAAACCGGCTTAAGCCAGGATCAGTTCGACACCAAGAGTTTCAAAATGCGCACGATATAAAGCGGGCAGGGACTGGTCTGTGACCAGGCAGGCGATGTCACCGGCTCCGCATATCCGGCTCATCTCAGTTCGGCCAAACTTGCTGGCATCACTTACGACATAAACCTCCCGGGACTTCTCTACGATGTAAGCCGATATCTCGGCCCGAAACATATCCCGTGAACTGAAGCCTGTATCAATAGCGAAGCCATCTATGCCAATGAAGGCCTTGTGGATGTTTACCTGATCGATACAGGCTCGTGTCATACTGCCTACAAGGCTTTCACTATCGGGCTGATAGCTCCCCCCCAGGAGGATGGTGTTCATCCGGTCTCCCTTTCGGAATTGCCTGGCTATATAGACGTTTGTCGTGAGGAGCGTGACCCGCTTTTTCGCCAATTCCCTTGCCAGTAAAACATTTACCGACCCGGACTCCACCAGGATGGTTTCTCCGTCCTGAACCTGTTCTGCCACCCTTGCAGCAATGCGCTGCTTAAGCTCGAAGTTGACCCCCAGTCTGTTCTCCAAATCATCGGTCTGGGCCAGGACGGCTGCCCCGTGCACCCGCTTAAGCAGGCCTTCCCCCTCCAGAAAACTCAGGTCCTGACGAATGGTTACAGCCGATACATCGAGCCGTTCGGCCAGTTCATTTACCTTAATCTTCCGGTCCCTGCCCAGCAAATCAAGGATGCTTTTTTGCCTTTCGTTCAACATCTTAATCGGGCATGGTGAGGGCTGCCGCGCCAATCACACCAGCATCGCCTACAATGTGTGATATGCAAATTTCGACCGGGTCGAATACCATGTCACGCGCATAACTGTCGAATGTGCGCCTGATCTTATCAAGGTAAAAATCCCCCCAGTTTGTCAGGCCGCCTCCCAGCACAATCAATGAGGGGTTCAGGGTCTGCCAGACATTGTATAAACCAATGCCCACATAACGCGCTGCGTCACTGATTACAGCTTTGGAAAGCGGATCATCCGAATCGAGTCCCCTTTTCAGGGTTTGACCGTTTACCCGGGAGATGTCGAAGTCGGCAGGCATGGGTATTTTCGTTTCAACACCCTTTTTCAGATATTTTTCGAAGAGATAGGGCAGGGCCATGCCACAGGCCACCGCCATTAAGCAACCCTTATTCCCGCAACTGCAACGCAATTCGCTTTCCGGCTCAACTATACTGTGGCCAATCTCTCCCGCTGTGCCGGTCACCCCCCGATATAGCCTGCCGTTCAGGATGAGCCCCGCACCAATCCCGGTGCTTACTGTCACGAAAATCATATCATCTATCCCTTTCCCCGCACCAAAACGGTATTCGCCCAGGGCCTGGACATTGGTGTCATTGTCGAGAAGAACAGGGGTTTCAAAGTACTTCTGAAAAGCATCACGCAGCGGATAGCCCTTAAAGCCCTCGAAATTGGAGGTTGTAATGATAAGCCCGTCTTCATAGCGGATATGCCCGGCACATCCAATGCCAATTCCAGGTACATCACTGTCTTTGAGTTTGTTCCGCTGAAGAAGCTCCCTGATCCGGGCCGCAATCATGCCCACCATGCCATCCTCGGTCTTTTCTTCCACATGATTGTGGGTATAGCTCTTATCTACAATCCTGCCTTCAGCGTCTATCAGGGCAATCGCACATTTGGTGCCCCCTATGTCGACACCACAGTAAAACTGGTCCATCCTTTCCTAGCTTATTTGCACATTCGGTTTAACCCAGTTGATGCTCGGTACGGGCAATAATATCATCCTGGGTGTCGGGAGACAAGGTCGTGAAGAAAGCCGAATAACCGGCAATCCTTACCACCAGGTCGCGGTATTGCTCAGGGTTCTTCTTTGCCGCAATCAGGGTCTCACGAGATACGATGTTATACTGTACATGCCAGCCCTTCAGATCTGTAAAGAAGGTGCGAATCAGGGAGATTAACTTTTCCTTGTCCGCGTCTTTTGCGATAGCAGCAGGGGACAATTTCTGGTTTAGCAAGACACCTCCCATGATGCGTTGCGTGGGCAACTTGGCCACTGAGTTAAAAACGGCTGTCGGGCCAAGTGTGTCGGTACCCGAAGAAGGAGAGCTTCCTTCGGCCAGGGGGGTTCCTGCCTTTCTTCCATCGGGTGTTGCACCAACCGCTGCACCTGAAGGAACATTCGCCGAAATACTGGATGTGCCGGCATAATACCTGCAGCCGATCGGACCGCGCCCATGACGTGTGGTATGGTACTTTTCCAGCTCATTGATAAAGACCATATAGGCATCATGAAGCAAGAGATCCACTTCATCGTCGTCGTTCCCGTATTTGGGAGCGAAATTCAACAGGGTCTGGCGAATCTTTTCGCCCTCCTTTCCTTCAAAATCACCGGCCAGGGCTTCCATCAGTTCTTCCTTGGATATACGCCCCTCTTCAAATACCAGCTTTTTAAGGGCTGCCATGGCATTGCCCATATTGGCTATCCCTGTCTGAAGGCCCGAAACAAAGTCATACTTCGACCCGCCTTCTTTGATTGTTTTCCCCCTGGGAATACAGCTGTCTACAAAGGCCGAGCAGAGAATATCGGGGACAAGTTCCTCCAGGGCTGTATCCACAGCTGTATCAATCTCGACCGTTTTTCTCGCATAGTACTCCACCTGGTCTTCCCAGGCCTTGAAAAAATCGTCGAAACAATTGAAATCGGCCAGTTCACCCTTGCCGGGATGAAAAACCCTGCCGGTTTCACGATCGAGTCCGTTGTTCAGCGTTGCCATAAGCACGCGCATCATATTCAGGAAGCTCATGCCGGTACAGCGATAGCCCCATTTACCGGGAACTGCAATTTCAATGCAGCCGATGGCCGAGAAATTGTAAGCATCTTCCTTCTCCACACCCAGCTCAAGCAGTCCGGGAATCACCACTTCGTCGTTGTTAAAGGAGGGCATGCCAAAGCCCTTCTCGATCACCTTGACACAGGCTTTCATAAACTCCTGGCTCATGTTCCGGTGAAAACGCACCGAAAGATTGGGCTGGGTTAATTGCATCTTCCCAACCGACTCCAGGATCAGAAAACTCATGGGATTAACAGCATCACTGCCATCGATGTGCTGTCCTCCTATGGTCACATTCTGATAGAGCGGCCCACCTGCGGAAAAACGGGTATGTGACCACGGCCTTATCTTATTGATTGACAATAGTTTTATCCATGTGTTTTCAAGTAATTCAAGCGCTTCCTCCGCATTTAGGTTTCCGGCTTCCAGATCCTTTGCATAGAAGGGGTAGAGGTACTGGTCCATCCGACCCAGCGAAACCGAATGACCGTTGCTCTCAATCTGCAGCACCAGCTGGATAAAATAAACCAGCTGCAGGGCCTGGTAAAAGGTTTGGGGAGGTTTTACAGCAATATGTTCACAATTGGCTGCAATCAATTCCAGTTCGGCTATACGAACAGGATCATCACTCTCCTTACTCAGATAGATGGCCAGATCGCGATAACGCCTTATAAAGTGCTGGAAGGCCCGGATGCTAATGTCCACTGCATGGTGAAAATGGCCTGCCTTTACTCCCGCCTGTTCGGTCCTGTCAACTTTGCTTCCATAGAAACTATTGGCTTCGAGATAGCCAACGATCCCCTGTTCAAGTATCTTAAAGAAATCTACAGCGATATGGGCATCGCCCGAGGTCAGGTTTCCTGTAGCCTTAATGATGGCCGAATCCTGCAAATCGCGCAGTTCCTGCGACATCAGTGCTCTTCCCTTGTCCCAGAGTACCTTGCCCTTCCACCAGTTTGCAATCTCTCTTAACTCGTCCTTGTGCTCCTCCGTAATAAAGAAGGCATCGCCCGGCCGCTTATCCAGCTCATCCATTTCTTCCGGAAGCCAGTCCACAGCATATTCGGGAAAAATGGGAGCTGCCCGGTTAGCCGAAGACTGATTACCAACGATCAGCTCGCCCTCATCAATGAAAATGCTCATCTCCTTCAGGGTCTTCTCCAGGGCCAAAGCCCTTTTCATAATCACCGGTTTATCCTCGTTGCTTTTGTAGACCTCCGTGTAGAATCGCGCACGTTCGGTACAAACCGAAGGCTTCGCACTCATTACCCGTTCCCTTAAGGCCACGATACGTGGACTGATCTTTTCGTTTTTCTTTGTGTCAATCATAGTTTATCCTCCAATTCTGGCGCGAAGGCCCTTGCCTTCTGCCATAAGCTTATATTCCAATAGTTCATCCTCGTCTAAAGAGGAGATACCCTCCATGGGATCGGCCATGTCGAGCATTTTATACTTGTTCTTCCCAAAGCGGTGAAAAGGAAGAAAATGGACTTCTTCCATCCCCTCCAATTCTGCAACAAAGGAAATCAAATGCTCCATTTCTCCTGTGCTGTGATTGAAACCCGGAATGACGGGCACCCTGACTATGACCTTTGCTCCAGACTCACAGAGCCTGATGAGATTGCGTCTTACCAGTTCAGCATCCCCGCCAATATGTGAGCTGAATTTCGCTGCATCCAAATGCTTCAGGTCGGCCAGGTAGGTATCGACCAAACCAATGGTTCTTTCGATTTTCTCCCAGGCTACATGCAAGGAACTCTCGACATTCACAGGAATCTTTTGGGCCTTCAATAAATGCAGGAATTCGACCATATCCTTCCCCTGAGCAAGCGGTTCACCGCCCGAAAGGGTTACACCACCATTGCTTTGGTAAAAGGGCAGGTCTTTCTTTACCTGTTCCATCAACTGTAAGGGACTACGGATTTCACCCGATACCTGCAGGGCTTTAGCGACACACAGCTCCCTTAAACCCTCTGCATCCTGAATGGCCGAACGATTTATCCGCCGGCCCTTTTCTTTGTCCTCGCTTATCGCGTGGGAAAAGCCTGAAAGGCAATCACCAAAATGCTTACAAAGCCCCGCATCGAATAAAACAGAAGGGCCGAACGACTGGCTTTCGGGATTGCTGCACCACCGACAGCGCAGGGGACAACCCTTGTAAAAAACGAGGGTCCGTATTCCGTCTCCATCGTGTGTCGAATAGCGTTGAACATTAAAAACCATGATCTTTTGTTGCATCCGGTTTGCTTATGTCAAAACTAAGAAAAGTTTCATTCAAAAGCAAATACAGTTTCATTTATAAGTTCTTTTCCTGATTTCAATCAATGCTTCCTAAACAATAATTCCGTATTATTGCCGAAATTCAATCCCGATGGCGAAAAAACTCCTGCTCATTTTAATGCCGGTCCTTATGCTTAGCGATCTTTCAGGGCAAAACTACACAAGCACTTGGGAATCATTAGATTCAAGACCAATACCTGCCTGGTTTCAGGATGCCAAATTTGGCATTTTTATTCATTGGGGCGTGTATTCCGTGCCGGCATGGCGCAAACTCGAACCCGGCCGCTATGCTTCCTATGCCGAATGGTACTATGCAAAAGTCATGTATAACGATGAAAATGGGGGCAGGGCCTTCCACCAAAAGAACTTTGGGAAGGACTTCGCTTACCGGGATTTTGGCCCGCTCTTTAAGGCCGAGCTTTTCGATCCTGCCGCATGGGCAGCTCTATTTAAGCGTTCGGGCGCCCGCTATGTGGTTCTGACCAGCAAGCATCACGATGGCTATTGCTTATGGCCAAGTGCCAGTCCCTACTCAAAGGGGTGGAATTCGATGGATGTCGGGCCAAAAAGAGACCTCGTTGGAGAGCTGAGCACAGCCGTCAGAAACGAAGGCCTGAAGATGGGGCTCTACTATTCCATTATTGAATGGGAGCGCATCTGGACCCACCGGACCGAATCCGGCTACTATCTTCCTGATGAAATTGTACAGAAGTATAAGATTCCGGATGACAGCTATGTCGACGATCATCTCAATCTACAGCTAAGGGAGCTGGTAGAGTCCTACAAACCCTCGCTGATCTTTTCCGATGCCGGAGAATGGGACGGCAGTGCAGAATTCTGGAAAACAAAGGAGTTCCTTTCCTGGCTGTACACCGAATCACCGGTGAAAGATGAGGTAGTGGTCAACGACCGTTTTGCAAAAGGCATGCCCGGCAAGCATGGAGACTATTTCTCGAGTGAGTACAAAGACATGAAGGAGGGCGTGGATCCCTGCCACCCCTGGGAAGAGAGTCGCGGTATCGGAGGCTCTTATGGCTACAATCGGGCCGAAAACATCGACGATTACAGGAGTTCAAAGGCATTGATCCATGAGCTTATCGACATTGTCAGCCGCGGAGGAAACCTGCTCCTGAATGTCGGCCCTACAGCCGATGGACGAATTCCCGTAATTATGCAGGAACGCCTTGTAGATATTGGTAAGTGGCTGAATGTGAATGGAGAGGCTATTTATGAAAGCCGTAGGGTAGAAGAGGGCGTTCTTGAGACTGCAGATGAAGGGTTGTTTTTCACACAAAAGAATCACAAGCTCTACTGCCTCTTCGACAAATGGGGGGAATCGATTCGGATGGATTTAGGACCGGATGTCGTGGCAGTGCGGCTCCTGGGCTCAAATGAAAAGATCAACTGGCACATGGAGCAGGGCAAGCTTCAGATTGATTTGCCACAACTCACCATCGACGAGCTTCCCTGCCTGCATGCATGGACCCTGGAGATAGGGCTCAGCCAGAACCAAAAGTGATCAAAAACGACAGCTTAGCTGGATGAAAAACAAGTCCTCGTAAGGATTGTCTGCAACAGCCTTTGTAGCCTCCGAACCCAAAAAGTAAGTGTAGCATACCGTTGTAGCGATCCAGGGATTCCATCGACGTTTATAGACCAGGGCATACTGGGTCCCAAGGAAATGGCCGTTGAAATCGGCTGCATCAAAGACAATGAAACCGGGGATGTTATAAACATGGTCCTCAAGGCTGGGTCTGAGGTAAACATTTGTCTCGAACCTAAAATCATTTTTTTCACCGGCTTTCAGGCCAAGATAAGGCATGATGTAGCACATATTGTGCCGTCCGAAATGAATCACTTTACGGATATTCTTGTGTGCGGGATGCAACGATTGATAGGTCATCCGGTTTTCACCGCCACGTCCGCTGGTATAGAGTGCATCCAACCCGAGCGTAAAACGCGCTCTTTAGCAAGCGGAGGCAGATAGCTGGCATTGATCCCCGCCAGGTAAGCATGCATCAAACGGCCCCGGACCCTGGCAAACTGCAGCATGATCTCGGCATCAATTTCGTAGCTTTTCCCTGTAAGTACATCACGCAGGCCTAAGGCAGCCTTTCGGGGAATGGCCCCGGAGTTAGGGCGCGAGGTGATGGTTTCAAACCAAAGTCCATATAGATTCAGCTCATGATTCTGGCTTCGACTGGGCTTATTAAAATGAAACCCAATGCGTTTTTGGTTCCAATCAGCCCTTGCATCGAAGCTCTCAGGGCCCAGGGCCACGGGAGCCAGAAGAAAGAAATCAAGGACGAAACCGGATTTTAGCTTTAGGTTCAAGCCATCAAAAGAGATCCGCGTATTAGGCCCTTCGCGGGCACTTAGCCAGCGCTGATTTCCAAAGCTGTATTCCCGTCTTCCCATGTTCAGTTGCAGGATAGAGCCGCCAAGTTCCGCGCTGAGGCCGATAAACAACTGGTGAAGCTCCAGGGCATCGTGATCGATCAACAGGGAGCCTCCGGTCCGCCAGTGGCTGTCGGTGTACTGAAACTGGCTAAATACCCGAAACCAATTTCCATAGCGAAAGTCCCCGTGAAGCAAATAGCGTTGCAAAACATAGCCATTCGGATCTTCTTGTTTATCTGTAAGTTGGTAATGACTGAAATTCAGATAGAGGAACCTGGATTCGCCACCGAAAGAAAAGGAGGAACGCCGACCCACAGGACAGTACTTGAGGCATTCATAAAAATTCCGCTCTTCAAGACTGTCGAGATAGCGATAGTCGTCGAGGTAGCGACAATCCGGGCTGTCTGGCGGGAATGGCCCCTGGGACTGGGCCAAAAGCTGAACAGCGCCTGCAATACAGCGCAGCAAAAGTGTGGATACGAACAGGACAGTATACCGATTCACTTCTTTGAGAACAGTTGGATCTGAGGACTAAGATAGAACTATTTACCCATTTGTATTTGTTCTATAATTAATATTATGTTAATTACGTATTTTCAAACTAAGGGAAAATGAAATCTCATCTCCCCTTAAGCTGCTTTTTTCTATATTTCGTTCTTCAGAGCCTTTACGCGCTCATAGTCCTCCATCATCTGCTCCTTGTAGTAAATCCTTTGAAGAAGATCGAGTGTTTCGAACTGAATATCGCGGTTATCTTTATTCAGTTTAAAGGCCTTTTCCAGGTTCGGGATGGCTGCGGTATATTTTTCTTTCCCAAGCTCCAGAAGCTTTTCACGGGTTGCTTCATGCTCTTCCTGATTGCCACGCTCATAGAAATCAGCGCCCTGCAGATAGAAAATATACCCCAGGTCGTACCAGACATAGTAAAGCTCAGGCTTTAGTTCTCCGGCCTTCTTGTAAGACTCAATGGCCTTTTCCATGGTTTCTACTTCCTCCTTATTGATCAGCAGACGTCCGTTCCAATAGTAGAACTCCGGAATACTGGGATTGGCTTCAATCGCCTTTTCCATGAAAGCAATGCCTCCATCGAAGTCCTTCATCTGAATGTAGGTATCGGCTAAATTAGCCACCACATTAACCGTATCGGGATACTTTTCATACGCTTCTTTCAGCACTTCCATCGCCTTGAGCGTATCGCCAAGGTTCATGTAGTCCATCTTCATCTGCAAATAGGTGTTTGGGCCTCCGAAACCGGCCTCGGCCAATTGGGTGTAATACGAAATGGCTTTCCTGTAAAGGTCCATATTGTTCGTCTTACCCGCAATCTCCCTGGAAATAATCCCGGAGTACTGCACCATCAATGTGTCAAGCTCGCCGGCAAAAAGATCAATGCTATTGACATCAAGGACGTTTTCAAAAGCTTTTAGTGCTCTATTGTAATCCTCAAAATAATAGTCATTTACACCATCTCTCTTTAACTGAGCCTTCAACTCAATAAGGTTTTCTTTAACCTTGCTGTCGATTTTACCTTTGGTATCGAGTTCGAGTGCCTTTTTATAGGCTTCGATCGCCACACTCAGCGGATCGGGATGAATCGGATCAATCCTTTTCCACTGCTGCAATACCCCATTTACGAAGATGTAGTGCATGTGAGGATAAATGTAGGTTTCCCACTTGGAACCATCTTCCTTGGTTTCGGTCTCGATGCTTTTGGGCTCCTTATAAAAAAGCGTGAAAGTCGTGATCCCCATGCCCTCCTGGGCCTGATCCAGGCCGACAAGAAATACATCCTGGAAAAGCTCACCACGCTTCACCCAGGTATTGGCTTTAATGCTCTTCTTGGCATCCTGAATATCCGCATCGCTTTTCGCAACCTTCTTCTTTAAGGTCTCGTAATTCAACAGCACGACAGACTGGGCGTCCTGCGCCTGCATAGCGACAGCCGTAAGGGCCATGATTGTCAGTAAAAATAGCTTTTTCATTTTATGAGTTTTTAATTGATTCCAAAAATACAATTTTCAATACAACAAGCAAATAGGATGCCATTCCACATTAAGATGCCTCTAAGTCCGGAGCATCAACCTCATTATCAGG
>PDRI01000042.1 GCA_002748055.1 Bacteroidota bacterium
CAGGACAGGCTGTGGCAAATGGACCTCCTGCGCCGGATATGCAGCGGACGGCTTTCCGAGGTCCTGGACCCCGGACTGGTCGATGCCGATCAGCTTTTCAGGGCGCTCAATTTTTCCGCTAAATCGGCCCAGGTCCTGGCTAAAACCGATCCGGAAATCATAAGCTGCATAGAGGCTTTCAGTGACGGGATAAACCAATACATCAACCAACAGGGGAAAAAGCTTCCCTTTGAATTTGCACTACTGGGCTACACACCAGAACCCTGGACCCCTCTACACACAGTTAACCTGATCAGTTACATGGCCTGGGATCTCTCATCGGGCTGGAACACCGACATGGCGCTCTACAGGATTGCTCAGGTCGTCCCCGACAGCCTCTTCAGGGAGTTGCTCCCCGATTTTGGCAATCAGCTTCCGGTTTTTCCCGGCTTCCGTGCCGGGGAACAGATTCCTGAGATGGTCAGCCGGATTGATGCAGCCCTTGAGGCTGTGGACCAACTTGGCTTGCAGGTTTTTGAAGCCTCCAACAACTGGGCAGTCTCGGGTAAAAAGAGTAAAACAGGAAAACCCCTGATGTCGAACGATATGCACCTGGGACTCATGTCCCCGGGTATCTGGTACCAAATGCACCAGGTCATTGAAGGAAAGGTGAATGCAACAGGCGTGGGCCTCCCCGGTGCACCCTTTGTTGTTGCCGGGCACAATGAGGACATCGGGTGGGGCATGACCAATGTAACCGTCGACGACCTCGATTTCTATCTCGAAACCCTGAACCCGGCAGACAGCAACCAATATCTTACAGACGGGGTCTGGCGCGATATGCGCATCATAGAGGAAAAGATCAATGTTAAAGGACAGGATGAACCTGAAATCAGGATAAACCGTTATACACATCGGGGCCCCGTCGTGAGTTCCTTTCGCGACATCGATGAGCAGGTGATTTCCGCTGCCTGGCAGGGCAACGCCTTTAGCAATGAACTTCGCACTGTCTATCTGCTGAACCGGGCCAAAAACTGGGAAGACTTTCGCGATGCTGTTCGGACATTTAATTCGGTAAGCCAGAACATAGTCTATGCAGACCGTTACGGGAACATTGGCCTTCAGACCTCGGCCGGTGTACCCATACGGCACAGCGGCGGAGTACTGGTGTATCCGGGCGACACCTCCCTCTACGACTGGCAGGGCACCGTAGCCTTTGAGGAGCTCCCGTTTGAGTACAACCCGGAACGTGGGTATGTATCCAGTGCCAATAATAAAACGGTGGACGAGAACTATCCCTATTACATAGGCTCGTGGTACTCAATGCCCTACAGAATCGGGCGTATACGAGAGATGCTCGAAGAAAAGGAAAGACTGGGTATTGAGGATTTCAAAAGCATGCTTCGCGACCAGCATTCCCACCTCGCGCGTAAAATGACGCCCATCTACCTGGAAGCCCTGGGCGAACCAATGAGTAAATATGAAAATGAAGCCCTTGCTGTACTTAAAGACTGGGGGTTCGAGATGCATGCCGATTCAGCTGCCCCCCTGATTTTTGAAATCATGTGGCTGGAATTAAACCATGTGCTTTTTAGGGATGAACTTGACGAAAAACATTTTCCTCTGCTGGCCAACGGAATTGTCGCAGCAAACCTTGTCGATCGCATCACCAGGGTTGGCGGCTCGGCCTGGTGCGACGATGTAAATACCCCGGAGAAAGAGGACTTCAACGACAACATCCGCTTAGCTTTCAGCCGGACAGTAGATACCCTGTGCAAGATGTATGGGAAAGAGGTGGCAGCATGGAAATGGGGCGATCTGCATAAAATCAGTCTTCAACATCCGCTTGGAAGTGCAGCCGTGGTAAATAAACTCTTCAAAGTAAACAGAGGCCCCTATCCAATTGGTGGAGCCTCCCATACAGTCTGCCCTTACAGTTACCCGAAGGGGAAGAGCTTTGTAGCCAACCATGGGGCATCCGAAAGGCATCTGTTCAATACAGCCGACTGGGATGCTTCTCTTACGGTAATCCCAACCGGCATTTCGGGCATTCCTGCGTCAAAACACTACCTCGACCAGACCCCTCTCTATTTGAACAATCAGTTCCACAGGGATCATTTCAGCAGAACTGCAGTCGAGGAAAACATGAAATACAAAGCAGTATTTACAAGCCCGAAGTAAGGGCAGCCTATTCCAAAAGGCTGCTCATTTTCCCGATTAAAACGCCCGGATTAACCGGTTTGGTGACGAAACCATCACAGCCGGCGCGTTTAGCTTCGTGACGATCGACCGAGATCGCATAAGCGGTCTGAGCGATAACCTTAATCTGATTCGAGATGGCCTTAATCTCCTTGGTTGCTGTAAAACCATCCTTCACCGGCAGATGAACATCCATAAGAACAAGGTCGGTATCCGGATTTTTTCGGATATAGCTTACGGCCTGTTCACCATCCGAAACAAAGTGCATATTCATGCCGGTCGCTTTCAATATCTCGCCATAAAGGAAGGCACTGGATTCATCATCCTCAACGACCAGGATATGTCTGCCAACCAAATTCCTTTGGGGAGAATTAATCATCGCTTAACACAAATTCGCAGCCACCCAAATTAGTAAAAATTGGCCATCCCTTTCAATTTAGGCCTGAATAATTGCAATGGGAAAGAAAAAAAATTACTTTTAGCCGCACTGTTTATTCAGCTTAAACTTCATAAAACGATTGCGATGAAATTGAAAAAAATCCTTGGAATTGACATCGGTGGCTCGGGCGTCAAAGGAGCCATTGTAAATACAAAAAAGGGGCAACTTATCAGCGAAAGGTACCGCATTCCAACCCCTCAACCAGCCACACCTGAAGCTGTAGCCGAGGTGATCGTTGAAATCTGCAGGCATTTTGACTGGAAAGGCCCGGTAGGCGTTGGTTTCCCCGGCGTAATCCAGCATGGGGTGGCCAGGACTGCTGCCAATGTCGACAACAGCTGGATAGACAAAAACCTGAATAAGCTTTTCTCAAAGGCAACCGCTTGCAAGGTACATGTAGTAAACGATGCAGATGCTGCAGGTATGGCCGAATCGAAATTTGGTGCCGGCAAGGGTGTAAAAGGCACGCTTCTGCTTGTGACCGTAGGAACGGGTCTAGGCACCGTTATTTTTAGCGACGGGAAGTTGGTTCCCAACCTTGAGATGGGACACATCATCCTGCATGGGGACGATGCAGAGCTCTATGCTACGGATGCAGCCCGCAAACGTGAAAAACTCGACTGGGACACCTGGGCCAAACGATTTAACGAATACCTGCTTCGCATGGAAGCCCTGGTCTGGCCCGATAAAATCATCATTGGCGGGGGGGCCTCGAAAAAGGGCGGTAAATTCTTCCACCATCTCACTACCAAAGCCAAAGTTGTTCCGGCCACCCTGCTTAACGAAGCCGGAATTATCGGTGCGGCAATGGTCAGCAAATACTACAATAAACTGGAAACAAAGTAGTCCGGGCTATTCATCTATTTCAAAACGGGCCGCCTCAGCATCATCTGAAACGGCCCGTTTTCATAAACCCCAATCCTTCCCGCTTAGAATTCATCTGCCGATTCTGCCAGTCGGATGAATTCAGCCCTGTAGCCTTCCTCATCCTTACCCCGGGCCTTCCTGGCCATAGCCAGGACTTCCTCCATATTCGTTTTCTTGCAGTAGTCCGATTCCCGCAGATGCATACCAAAAGTGGCTACTGCCGCTGAGAAACGAAAGGCATCAGAACTTTTGTCCAGATCGAGCAGCTTACCCTGCACAGGGATTTCCATCTTTGTGCTCTTTTCTGCGTCCGGGGCTTTGTAACGAAGTTTTACAGTCAGCAGCTCGGCCAAAGGATCGGCCTTGGGCCTGCTTTCACCTTCATGATCTGCGCTAAGCTGGTACTTCAGCGGATCAATGTCCTTCAGTTCTTCTTCTGAACCCGCCGGAATGAGTTCATAAAGGGCAGTCACGGTATGTCCCGCTCCAATCTCACCTGCATCCTTGCTGTCGTCATTGAAGTCCTCATCGTTCAAAAGACGGTTTTCATAACCCACCAGGCGATAGCCCTTAACCCGGGCCGGATTAAACTCAAGCTGGAACTTGACATCCCTGGCAATGGTAAAAAGGGTGCCCCCAAACTCGCTGATCAAAACCTTTCGGGCTTCCTGGATATTGTCGATGTAGGCATAGTTTCCGTTCCCCTTATCTGCAATCAACTCCATGCGATCGTCTTTGTAATTTCCCATACCAAAACCCAGGACGGTAAGGAAAACTCCGGCTTTTCTTTTTGCTTCGACCAATCGCTCCATTTCCGAATTGCTCGACAAACCAACATTAAAGTCGCCATCACTTGCCAGAACAATGCGGTTGTTTCCACCTTCGATATAGTTCTCCTGAGCCACCTTGTAAGCCAACTTCAAACCGGCTCCACCTGCAGTTGACCCCCCGGCCTCAAGCATGTCCAGGGCCTGCAGAATGTGTTCCTTTTTGTTCCCCGGGGTCGATTCCAGTACCATTCCGGCTGCACCGGCGTAAACCACAATGGCTACGCGGTCCTCGGGTCTAAGCTCCTTTACCAACATCCTGTAAGCCCGTTTTAATAAAGGCAGTTTATTGGCACTGCTCATTGAGCCTGAAACATCGATCAGAAAAACCAGGTTGGAAGCAGGCAGTTTACGTTTATCGATACGCTTCCCCTGTAAGCCCACATGCAACAAGTGGTGTGCAGTGTTCCAGGGACAGACCGATAACTCGGTATAGACAGACAAGGGGCGACTGCCAACGGGCTCGGGATAGTCATAGTCGAAGTAGTTGATCAGTTCCTCAATACGTACAGCATCTGCCGGCGGGCGCTGCCCGGCATTCAAAAACCTTCTGACATTGGCGTAGGAAGCCCTGTCGACATCCACACTAAAGGTAGAGAGAGGATGGCGCAACACATCCTTAAAGCCATTCTCATGGATGCTGGTATAGTTTTCCGTATTGTGCAGCAAAGGCACCATTTCACAGTCGGCATAGGCCATTGGCGATGCGGTCTTCATCATTCGCCTGTTGTGGCTAACAGAATGACCTGAGAACCTTCCCAACAAAGAAACTGATCCCTTGCCTGTAACTACGACCTCCTCCAGCTCGGAAGCAGAAGCCGCCATCACAACATCAATCCGGGATTGAGTACCCACTTCCACCTCAACCGTTTCAAAAGCGATCATGGAAAACTGTAAGTGGCTGTCCTTCGGCATAAGTGCGATCTGGTAATGTCCCCTGGCATCTGTTACGGTTCCACGCGTGCTGCCTTTGATCACTACACTTACACCAATCAGTTTCTGTCCGTTTTCATCACTCACTGTACCGCTGACCCATCTATTCCGGGCATTCAATCCTGTTATACCCAGGATCAGAAGAATGATCATCGTTTTTGCTCTTGCTTTCATGATTTCTCTGTTTATCGATTAAATGATTTTGTTCGCTTTCACCCTGATGATGCAAGCGCCCCTGAGATTCCATAAAATCACCTGCATTTTTTTTACTTTTACGCCATATCCGGGGCATTTATGCTTGATATCCAGGGAAAAAACAATACCCAAAGCGATGAAGCTTTACTGAAAGATTTTCGGTCATCAGGCGACCTGGATGTGCTTGGGGCCCTCTATGCCCGCTACATGCACCTGGTCCTCGGTGTGGCATTAAAGTACCTGCAGGACCGGGCCGGCGCACAAGATGCAGTAATGGAGATCTTTGAAAAACTGATCACCACCCTCCCCGGACATGAAGTGAAGAATTTTAAAAGCTGGCTGCACGTCCTAACAAAAAACCATTGCCTGATGCACTTACGTGCCCAAAAAAGCAAGAAGTTCCATACGAATTCCTATAAGGACGAACAAGCTTTTGTGGAATCCGAGGCAGAAATGCATCCTTTGGATACAGATGCCCCCGGGATGGAAGAAGCCCTGCAGGCCTGCATCGAGAAACTGAAACAGGAACAAAGAACCTGCATCGAACTGTTCTACTACCAGAAACGTTCCTACGACGAGATTGCAATGGAACTATTCGTGGATGTAAAGAAGGTGAAAAGCCACCTGCAGAATGGAAAGCGAAACCTGAAAAATTGCCTGGAGCTTCAACATGGCTAGTAAGAAGACCCATCATTCGTCAAGTCGCATCCTGTCCTATCTCAAAGGAAAAGGAAGCCAGGCCGAACGCTATCAGATTGAGCGCAGTGCCCAGGCCGACCCTTTCGAACTAGAGGCTATGGAGGGATTGGAGAGCATCCCCCCCGAAGAACTGGAAGCAGACCTTCTCGCACTGCACGACAGGCTGTGGCACAGAATCCGGAGGCGACGCAAAAATACCTGGATTGGAATCGCAGCCACAATAGCCTCGGTGCTCATCGTAGGGACCGTCTTCCATCAGATTCATGACTACGCCCCTTCGAAAAAGGAAAAAAGCATCACGGAAGCCTACCTGCCCGATCCGGGGCCAGCTCCCGATAAGCAAGCGCGAGAAACAGAAATTGAAGCAGCACCGGCTCTTTCCCCCCCGGCATCGCTGAAAGCCAAAAAAGAAACGACTGTGAAGAAGGCTGAGAATGCAAAGAGTGCCGAAGATTCGAGGATGGCTTCGGGGCCGGCTGATGCAGAAAAGGCAGAAAAGGCAAGAGAACCGGCCAAAACTGCGAAAGCCCGGCCCGATGAAACACCCCTTCCCCCAAAACAGCAAGCCAGGAAGGGGAGGCTGAAACAACACAGCCCGACAACTGTTCCCTCGGCCCGGAAGGCAGAACAGGCATTCGAAGAAGGCGGGGAAAATGAAATAAGCACCATGGTCAGCGGCCAGGTCATCTCGGCCGACAACCTTGAACCCATGCCCGGGGTTAGCTTGGTCGTAAAGGGCACAACCACAGGCACCGTGTCGGACAGCTACGGCCGCTTCAGCCTGCCGGCAAATTCGGGACAGCTGAGGGTTGTTGCCTCGCAAGTTGGCAGTGAAAGCCAGGAATTCATTCTGGAGGAAAACCGGGACAATGAACTGGTCCTGCAACCCGAACAGCTCTACCTGCAGGAGGTGGTCGTGATAGGCTACGACAAGAAAGAGAACAGCCCTCCTACCGGCGCCATCTCCACCTTCGATTTCGAAGCGGAAGGCAAGGGACAATCCTATGATCGTGCCCATCCCGAGGGCGGTTTCAAAGCCTTTTCCGGCTATGTGGAAAATGAACAACGCTGGCCCTCATCCGACAGCCTTCAAAGAAAACAAATAGTGGTTTTGAGCTTCCGGGTCGATCCGGAAGGACAGTTACACGACATCAAGGTGCTCCGCAGCCCGGGAGAGGCCTTCAGCAGCGAAGCCCTGCGCCTGCTGAACGAGGGTCCCGCATGGGTCCCTGCTGCCTACGAAGACCGAATTGTTGAGGACCGGGTTAGATTGCGATTGGTATTTAAGCCACGAAATTAAGGCCCTTTTCAGGACCCCGCCAAGCGCGAATTTCAGCCAATATCAAGTGTGAAATAAAAGGTAGTGCCCTCGCCCTGCCTGGATTCAAACCAGAGACTATTTCCCGACTTCATCAGGAAATAACGGCATAGCTTTAGCCCCAAACCATTCCCTTTCTCATTCCTCTTTCCCGATGTCGAAATAAACTCCTCATCGCTGTCCAGAATATCTTTCAACCCCGGCGGAACACCACCTGCCATATCCTTCACTGAAATGACGGCCTTCCCCCCGCCTTCTTCGTAATTCATTTCGATAGCAGCATCTTCTGGAGAAAACTTAATGGCATTCGATAGCAGATTCCGCAGCACAAGCCTGGCAATATTCACATCCCCCCTGCAAATTTTGGCTTCAGGAATACTGTTTACGATGGCCAGTTTTCTGACCTTGATCTTGGCACTATTCAATTTTGCGATCTCCTGAGCCACCTTCTTGATGTCGAATGCCGTCTCCTCGGGTTTGACATTCTTCATTTGCTTCTGGGTCCACCCCAACAAGTTATCAATGAGTCCCAGCGCGTATTCCGTACTCTCCATTAAATTGTCGAGCAGAACCTGTCGTTCTTCAGAACTCATGTTTTTTTGTATAGAAAATACCTGGAGCATACTGTAAAGGCCCGTTAGCGGGCTCCTCAAGTCGTGCGAAACAATAGAAAAGAGCCTGTTCTTAAACTCATTCTCGCTTTTCAGCCTCATATTTACTTGCCTAACCTCTTCATTACTGGCTTTCAATTGAGCGTTAATCTTTTTCCGTTCAGCGATCGATTTAACCAGTTGACAGATCAGAATAGTTCCGACAACCAACAGGGCTATGGAATGGATCAGAATAATTCGTTGTCCCCTGATTCGCTTAATTTGGGAATTAACAATCTGAGCTGAATTTTCAGCTTCCTTTTCTAAAAGTGCATTCCTTTCCGCTTGTTCTTTCAGTTGCGTTTGAAAGGCTAAATTCCTGTTGTTCTCGTCCAGGAGGGGATCCAGGTATGCGTTATAGATTTCGGTGAACAGCATATAGTGTTTAGCTGCCTCCGTATACAAGCCCTTGGCATAATACAATTCAGCGATCATCTTACACGCTGTACAACTGTTTTCGTGGCTATGTGATGCAGTGGCCAGATCGTTTGCTGATAGAAGCAGCTCTAAGGCTTCTTCGTCCATCCCCTTCCTTCTGTAGCATTTGGCCAAACCTATCTTTGCGGCAATTTCTGTTTCAACATCATGATTCATTTTAGCGATTCGAAGGCCCCTGTTGAAATATACCTCAGCCCTGTCATACTCATCACGCCTTAATGAAATCTTTGCAAATCCAATATTGATACTTCCCTTGTATTGGTTCGCTCCGGATTCCTGCACCAGAAGGTCTGCCTCATTGATGTACTTGTAGGCCGAATCAATGCTCCCTCGTCTCAAATAGTAATTCCCAATGTCAAGGCTGGAGCTGGCAGCCAGATTATAGTCCCTCTTCACTTTCGAAGAAACATAAATCTCTTTAAAATAACAGGTTGATAAAGAGTCCATCCCCATATCCCTGTAAATAACAGCCAGACTATGCAATGGATACAACCGTCTTTGCTTCGATCCTATACTGTCCAGAATATTGATTGCTTCTATATTGGCGAGAAAAGCATCGCTAAGCCTTTCTTGCCGATAATAGGCTTTGGCCAGATTTATCTTAACATCGGCGAGGTACTCGAATTCTTCATTCTTCGTGCAAAGCTGAACGGTTTTGTCATAGTACATGAATCCTGAGTCCAGATTGCCCTTACTGGTCATAATGTGCGCCAGGTTAAAATAAGGGCCAATCATGGCAACGGAATCGCCGAGCTGCATACTACAGGAAAGCGACTTCTCAAAGTAGCTCTGGGCTTTATTCAATTCCCCCCGCCATAAACAGATGTTCCCGCGAGCCCGATAAGCCTCAGCCTTGCATTTATTGTCCTCCAGCATTTCAGCCTGCTCCAGAGCCAGGAGGGAGAGACTATCCCCGAAATCGATATTGCCGTACACGCTTTCACTGATCGCCAGCATGGCATATTTCATAGAGCGATATTCATTGCATGAGCCGGGTAATTTTTCCAGGCGGTGCAAAATCTGCTCCAGTTTTGTTTGATATGCCAGGTTTCCGGCATCCATAAATTCCTGATACTGTTCGAGGAACTCATTTATTCGTATGGTATCTGCAGTGGCTGAAGCCTTCAGAT
>PDRI01000043.1 GCA_002748055.1 Bacteroidota bacterium
CGGTGCCCTGGAGTTTCAGCTGCAGCCCCTCACCGACTATCTGGTTCACTCGAACAGCGGCAGCAGACGCGGACGATTGTACCTGGCCCGAATCAGTAAACTCAGCCCGGTCCTTCGTGCCGAAACCTGTGGTCTGCACTTCAGCCAAAGCCTCCCCCTCCAACTCGGATATCCCGCCGTCCAGTCCAGACTCTTTGCCTACCTGAGCGCATGCCTGCAAGCCTAAAACCTCTGGCCCTCTAAACCTTACTAGCATCCAATTGAGGCTTTTCACCTGCAGGCCTAAAGCCTGAGGCCCTCCGGGGGGGCCTGCCCGGTCGGGACCAAATACCGCAGCAGATGCCAGAGCCCGTTCCGCCGCCTTTTTACTCTCCGCGAAAAGCACTATTTTTACGCGCTTATGAGTGTACGCCGTATCAATCTTATATTCCTGAAACATGCTGATATCCTATAACTGGCTCAAATCCTATCTCGACATTGACCTTTCCCCGGAAGTCCTGGGCGATATCCTTACCAACATCGGCCTCGAAGTAGAGGGCATGGAAAGCTTTTATCCGGTAAAAGGCGGACTCGAAGGGGTTGTGGTCGGAGAGGTCCTCTCCTGCAAAAAGCATCCGAATGCCGACAAGCTTTCACTAACCATGGTGGATCTTGGCCAAGAAGAGCCTGTGCAGATCGTCTGTGGTGCCCCGAATGTGGCAAGCGGACAAAAAGTTGCCGTAGCTACCGTAGGCTGCACGCTTTACCCGAACGAGGAAGGGTTTAGCATTAAAAAGGCGAAAATCCGGGGCGAACTTTCCATGGGCATGATCTGTGCGGAAGATGAACTGGGCCTGGGCCGGTCGCACGAGGGTATCATGGTACTCAGGGAAGATGCCCTCAATGGTACACCCGCAGCAGATTATTTCGGCATTGAAACCGACACCGTTTTTGAGATCGGCCTGACCCCGAACCGCATCGATGCGGCCTCCCATCTGGGAGTGGCCCGTGATCTGGCAGCCTATTTGAAACAGGAAAAAGAGCTGGATCTGAACTGGCCCGACACCAGCGCTTTCAAAGCTGATCATAAAGACCTCCCCATGGAGGTCCGCGTGGAAAACCCGGAGGCCTGTATTCGCTACAGCGGACTCACCATGACAAATGTGAAGGTAGAGGAAAGTCCGGAGTGGTTAAAAACGCGCTTGCGTTCGATTGGGATGAGCCCCATCAACAATGTGGTCGACATTACAAATTTTGTGCTCCATGAAATGGGCCAACCGCTACATGCCTTCGATGCTGAAAAGATCAGAGGGGGCCAGGTCCTGGTTAAAACCCTCCCCGGGGGCAGCAGCTTTACCACCCTCGACGAAAAGGAGCGCAAACTCCGCGACAGCGACCTGATGATTTGTGACCAGGAAGGAGGCATGTGCATAGCAGGCGTCTTTGGAGGAATCGATTCCGGTGTAAGCGATAAAACCGAGCGTATTTTTCTGGAATCGGCCTGCTTCGATCCGGTTTTTGTCCGGAAAACCGCCCGGCACCATGTGCTGAACACCGATGCATCGTTCCGCTTTGAAAGGGGCACCGATCCAAATATGACCATCCCCGCACTGAAACGGGCCGCCCTGCTGATCAAAGAAATAGCCGGCGGCGAAATCAGTTCCGATATTTACGACATCTACCCCGAGCCGCATAGCGATCACAGGGTCGAGCTGAAATTCGCCCATGTCGACCGGCTCCTGGGCCAGTCCATCCCGCACGCGACCATTGTTTCCATCCTGGAATCACTCGATATTGGCATTGAGCAGCATAGGGAAGAAGGCCTGGAACTCCGGGTTCCTCCCTATCGCGTCGATGTAAAAAGGGAAGCCGATGTAATCGAGGAGATCCTGCGCATTTACGGCTTCAACCGGATCAAAACCGGGAACAGCCTTCGCTCCACCCTGGTATCGACCGAGAAGCCCGACAGGGAAAAAGTGATCAACATGATCGCCGAACAGCTCACTGCCCGGGGCTTTTACGAGATGATGTCGAATTCGCTCACCCGCAGCGCCTACTACGACAGCGAAGACGGGCCCGATCCCGGGGCCGTTCGTCTGCACAACCCGCTTAGCCAGGACCTGTCTGTCATGCGCAAAACCTTGCTTTACGGAGGGCTGGAGGCCATCGCCTACAACATTAACCGCAAGAATGCCAACCTTAGGCTCTACGAGTTTGGATCGTGCTACCAGATGAGGCCCGAAGCAAAGCCCGAAGCAAAGCCCGATGGCAAAGCCGATGGCAAAGCCGACAGGGAAAGCGAAAGGCCCGGGAAAGGGCTGGCGCTTGAGAAACGCTTCCGGGAAGACCTCAGACTTGGCATCTTCATGAGTGGAAATGACACGGAAGGAAACTGGCACACGGCATCGGTACCCAGCTCCTTCTTTCAGCTGAAGAGCCACTTGGAGATGGTTCTGGAACGTCTCGGCTTCGATCCCCGTTTACTCGAAACCACCGGAGGATCGCACCCCGATTTTACCGAATACCAGTGCATGTTGAAAAACGGAAAAAAACTGGCCGAATTCGGCCGTATCTCGGCAGATACATTGAAAACCTTCGACATTGAACAGGATGTTTTTGCAGCCGAGATCTACTGGGACCAGCTGCTGCATTTAGCCGCCAAACACCGAACCAGGTTCAGTCCTCTGCCCCGCTTCCAGGTCATCACCCGCGACCTCTCCCTTCTCCTCAATCAGGAGGTGCAATACAGCGAACTGCGCGAACTGGCCTACCAAAGCGAGAAAAAGCTGCTCAAAAACGTCCGCCTCTTCGATGTCTATGAGGGGGAGAAGATTGAAGAGGGCAAGAAGTCCTACGCCCTCAGTTTTACATTGCTCGATGAAGAAAAAACATTGAACGACAAGCAAATCGACAAAGCCATGATGAACATTGCCCGGGCCTTCGAACAAAGGCTTGGAGCAAAGGTCAGGGGACTGAGCTAAGTCCCCGGTCTTGTGTCGGAACCGAGGGACACAAAGGCCGGGTCTCAGCCTTAAGTGAAAGATCAGGCGATGAGCCAGAGCCGGAAACGAAGCGAAAGCCTGGTGCCATAGCGAGTGAGGCAGCCGGGCAAAAGCTTTGGCACGGTATTTGGGCTTGTTTGAGCATGAAACGGACCATTCTCATCAGCCTCCTGCTACTCTCCGGCCTTCTGGCCTGGAGCCAGGAGCTCAGCAAACGCGAACAACGCCAGTTAATCAAACAACTGAAACAGGAGCAAAGGGCGGAAGAACTGGCCCACCAGAGTGCCCTTGTCAAGGCGATGATCGAACAGCATTGCTTTGTACTGGAGGCTTATCAGCTCCGCAATACCTATGGCTACACCACCCAGGTGAATTCAAGCATTAATTTCGTTGCGGCTGATTCCGTCAGCGGCGTAATCCAGATTGGACAGAATGCCTATGTGGGTGCCAATGGTGTGGGAGGCATCACTGTAGAGGGGCAGATCTCCGGATATAAATACAAGCAGGACCCTAAAAACGGGACCTTCACGGTAAACTATCATGTGAGTGCAACCGGAGGCAACTACGACGTTCGTCTGGTGGCCTTTTCCGATGGGCGGGCCGAAGCAAGCATCTCCTCTAACTGGCCCGGCACCCTGACCTATGTCGGCAACCTTGTTCCTCCCGGCATTTCCCGTGTCTTCAAGGGCAGATCCCTCTAGCCCTCGAGCTTGTACAGGAAACGCCTGATACTCCGCTTAGGCGTCTTCTCAAACTCGCGCTCGTGAATATGGATCTTCAGAAGGGCCTCGTAGGCCTTCAGATGCAGGTTAATCTCCTTGCGGTTCTCCTCCATCTTCGCTTCCAACTGATCCTCCACACCATCTGCCCTGGCCTGGTCATAATCCGGATTTACCAGGGCCTCAAGCCGGTGATTGCTGTTCATGAGCACAACAGCCTCATTCACATAGGGCATGTTAACCAGCCTCGCTTCAATCTCTTCCGGGTAGATGTTCTGGCCCGAGGGACCAAGCAGCATGCTCTTGCTGCGCCCCTTGATGTAGATAAAGCCATCCTTGTCGGTAACCCCGACATCACCGGTATGCAGCCAGCCTTCCTCATCAATGGCCGCCTTTGTATTCTCCTCATCCTTGTAATAGCCCTCCATCAGGTTCACGCCCCTAATCAGGATCTCACCGGGCTCATTGTATGGATCGGAAGAATCAATCTTCAACTCCATAATGTCGAGAATCTTTCCACTGGAGGTCTTGCGTGTGGTCTTCCAGCCAGCATAAGAAATCAGCGGGCCACATTCGGTCATCCCGTACCCGATGGTAAAAGGAAACCTGATGCGACGCATAAAGGCTTCCACTTCCGCGCTGAGGGCAGCTCCCCCCAACACCACCTCCCGGAAGTTTCCACCAAAGGAAGCCGTGAGTTTCTTCCGGATAGAGCGATAGATGATCGCGTTGATCCCCGGAATCTTCGTCAGCACCTTCATGTGGCCTTTCTGCAGAGTCGGCAGCAAGCGCTTCTTGTAGAGCTTCTCGAAGAAGATGGGGACGAACAGGATCAGGTGGGGCTTCACCTCTGCAAAGGCCTTCATAATAACGGGAGTGGCGGGTAATTTCCCAAGAATGGTTACATGCACGCCAAGCGCCATGGGAAAAAGAAAATCGAAGGCACAACCATAGCTGTGCGCCAGGGGCAGGAGGGCCAGCATGCGCTCGCCCGGGTTCAGCTCCATGTGGCGAATGGCGAAATCGACATTCCCGGCCAGGCTGTTTCCGCTCAGCAAAACCCCCTTGCTGAAACCAGTGGTTCCCGAGGTGTAGTTGATTTCTACAAGCTCGGAATTTGCACACTCGGCAAACTTCACATCCTCCTTCCGGTAGCCTTCGGGATACTGCTTTGCAAAGGCCTTATCGAGTCCCTCATAAGCCGTCTTAAGCGCCTTATCGGGCTTGCGCGAGAGAATACTGAAATCATCAATGGCCAGTATGGCCCTCACTTCCTTAATTTCGTCCTCTGAAAGGTTCTGCATACTCTGCTTGTCGGTGAGCAAGAGACAGGCATCTGAATGATTGAGAATGGTATGGACGTCGGCCGGTTTAAAGTCCGAAAGAATGGGAACCACCACCGCACCGTAGCTGATAATACTCATAAATGAAATACACCAGCGGGCAGAATTCTTTCCAAATACGGCAATCTTGTCGCCCTTTTTCACGCCTGCTGCCTCATAAAGCATGTGCAGGCGACGAATCTCCACAGCCAGGTCCCTGTAGCTGAAAATGTCACCCTGGTAATCGGAAAGTGCAGGCAGATCCCAATTGTTAATCAGGCTCTCCTCGTACATCTTGATGAAGTTTTTCTCGATCATGTTCAGGTCTATTTTGTATGGACCAAATATAGGCAATCCCTTCCTGTTAAAAAACTCTTGGCTATCTTTGCAGCATCTCCAAAATAGCACACAAAAACAGGATATTATGATTTATTTCTTTCAGGATCAGGACCGTAAAATCGTTGCCCTGGAGGCTGGTGTTTCATTCGGGCCGAAGGACGTTCAAAAACTGGAATGGTTGCTTGATGGTGCCCGCTGTCTTGAAAGCCGGAGGCTGGATGGCTTCTTTGTGGGTCCGCGCCGTGAAATGATCAGCCCCTGGAGTACGAATGCCGTGGAAATCACCCAAAACATGGGCATGCAGGGCATTGTCCGGATGGAAGAATTCTATCCTGTAGCTTCCGGCGATGCACAATTCGACCCCATGCTGCAGGCCCTGTATGAGGGGCTCGACCAGTCACTTTTCAGGACAGACAAACTTCCCGAACCCATCCTGGAAATCACCGACATTGCCTCCTACAACCGGGAGGAAGGCCTGGCCCTGAATGCCGATGAAATCGCCTATCTCGAAGGGGTAAGCAAGCGGATCGGACGCCCGCTCACCGACAGCGAGGTTTTCGGGTTCTCACAGGTTAATTCGGAGCACTGCCGACACAAGATCTTCAACGGGACCTTCATCATTGATGGCGAAGAGCAGCCTTCCACCCTCTTCCAACTGATCAAACGTACCACCAAAACCAATCCCAACAGCATCGTTTCGGCTTACAAGGACAACTGCTCCTTCGCTGCCGGACCACGCGTTGAACAATTTGCCCCTGAAAACCAGGAAAGCGCCGGGTGGTTCAGGGTCAGCGACATCGATACGGTCCTGTCGCTCAAAGCTGAGACCCATAACTTTCCTACTACTGTAGAGCCCTTTAATGGTGCAGCTACCGGAACCGGTGGAGAGATCCGCGACCGGATCGGGGGTGGAAAGGCTGCCATCCCCATGGCCGGAACCGCGGTTTACATGACCGCCTACCCCAGGCCCGATGGAGGACGAAAGTGGGAGAAAAACCTGCCTGCCCGCCCCTGGCTCTACCAAAGCCCGGAGGAAATCCTGATTAAGGCTTCCAACGGAGCCAGCGATTTCGGAAATAAATTTGGCCAACCGCTTATCTGTGGAAGCCTGCTCACCTTCGAGCACAGCGAAAATGGCAGGGAATATGGCTTCGACAAGGTCATCATGCTGGCCGGAGGCATCGGCTTTGGCAAACTCAAAGATGCCCAAAAAGACAGGCCAAAGACCGGTGATGTGGTCGTCCTGCTGGGCGGCGACAACTACCGCATCGGCATGGGAGGTGGTGCTGTCTCCTCTGTAGCCACGGGGGAATACGAAAACGCCATTGAGCTGAATGCCGTGCAGCGTGCCAACCCCGAGATGCAAAAGCGGGTTTTCAATGCCATCCGTGCCCTGGCCGAATCGCGCAACAACCCCATCATCAGCATACACGACCATGGTGCCGGCGGACATCTGAACTGCCTGTCCGAGCTGGTCGAAGAAACCGGAGGGCTCATTTACCTCGACCGGCTTCCCGTTGGCGACCCCACCCTCTCGGCCAAAGAAATCATTGGCAACGAATCGCAGGAACGCATGGGCCTTGTGATCAGGAAAGAGGACGTAGATGAGCTTGTGCGCATCGCCCGCCGCGAGCGTGCCCCGATCTACATTGTCGGAGAAATCACCGGGGATCAGCGCTTTGCCTTCCGCAGCGAAAAAAGCGGAGAAGCTCCGATGGATCTGGAGCTGACCGATATGTTCGGGAAGCCCCCAAAAACCATCATGAAGGATCGCAAAATCGAACAGAAATTTGCAGCCCCTGAGCCCTCCTTTACAGCAATAGAAGAATACCTGGAAGGGGTACTCCAGCTCGAATCTGTAGCCTGTAAGGACTGGCTGACCAACAAAGTGGACCGTTCGGTTAGCGGAAAGATTGCCCGTCAGCAATGCGCAGGCCCCCTGCAGCTCCCCCTGAACAACCTGGGTGCCGTTGCACTGGACTACCGCGGATGCAAAGGCTATGCCACCTCCATCGGCCACGCCCCTTTAGCCGGGCTGATCGATGCGGCCTCGGGCAGTGTACTGGCTATTGCCGAAGCCCTGACCAACATTGTCTGGGCCCCCATGCCCAGAGGAATCAAGAGCATTTCCCTCTCTGCAAACTGGATGTGGCCCTGTAAAAATGATGGGGAAGATGCCCGTCTCTACGAAGCTGCAGAGGCTGCCAGTGACTTTGCAGTGGCCCTGGGCATCAACATCCCTACGGGGAAGGACTCACTCTCGATGACCCAGAAATACGGCGACCGCAAGGTCTATGCTCCCGGCACCGTTATCATATCCGCTGCCGGTGAGGTGAGCGATGTCCGAAAGATTGTGGAACCCGTGCTGACTAACGATGCCGAAAGCTACCTGCTCTGGATCGACATGTCGGGCGACCCCGGCTTCCCCCTCGGCGGATCGGCCCTTGCTCAATACATGAACAAACTTGGCCAGCGCAGTCCGAACGTTCCCGACCCTGCCCTCTTTGTCCGCAGCTTCAACCTGCTGCAGGCCCTTATTGAAGATGGCCAGGTGCTGGCCGGGCACGATGTCTCCTCGGGCGGACTCCTGACTACGCTGATGGAAATGTGTTTTGCCAATGAAAAGGGCGGACTCGAAATCGACATCTCGGGCATGGCCGGAGACCCCCTTTCCATCCTCTTCTGTGAAAAGCCTTCTTTGGTTATCCAGGTCGGGGATGTCTGCACAATTTCTGCTCTGCTCGAAAAGGAAAACATTCCCCACTACATCATCGGCCGGCCGCATGCCGAACGCACACTGCTGCTCCGAAGCAATGAAGAGCTCAAAGTATTTGACATCGACAGCTACCGCGACCACTGGTTCCGGTCCTCCTATCTGCTCGACCGTAAACAATCCGGTGAGACCCTGGCTGCCGCACGCTTTCGGCACTATAAATCCCATGCGCTGCACTTCGACCTGAAGGACTTCCCGGGCAGCTTCAGCGCCCTGGGCATCGACCCGGACCGCCGCAGCGAAAGCGGCATTAAGGCTGCTATCATCCGCGAAAAGGGGGTAAACGGCGATAGAGAAATGGCCCACGCCCTCTACCTGGCCGGCTTCGATGTAAAGGATGTTCACATGACCGACCTGATCGAGGGACGCGAAGACCTTTCCGATATTTCCATGCTGGTCTTCGTAGGCGGTTTTTCCAATTCAGATGTCCTTGGATCGGCCAAAGGCTGGGCAGGTGCCTTCCGTTACAACGAAAAAGCCCGCCGCTCGCTCGAAGCCTTCTATGCACGGCCCGACACCCTCAGTCTCGGTGTCTGCAATGGCTGTCAGCTCATGATCGAACTCGACCTCATCGTTCCCGACCATGCGAAAAAACCCCGCATGCTGCACAATACATCCGGGAAATTCGAATCGGCCTTCCTCGGCCTGAAGGTCAACGAGAGCCCTGCCATTATGTTCTCAAGCCTTGGGGGTATGGTACTTGGTGCCTGGGTTGCCCATGGAGAAGGCCGCTTCAGTCTGCCCTATGACATAGAACGCTATCGGGTTGCAGCCACTTATGCACAGCACAGCTATCCTGCCAATCCCAATGGCTCCGACCACGATGTCGCCGCCCTCTGCTCCGAGGACGGACGCCACCTGGCCATCATGCCCCACCTCGAACGGGCCTACCAGCCCTGGCAGTGTGCCTGGTATCCTGCCGATCGTAAAAAGGACGAGGCCACACCCTGGCTGGAAGCCTTTGTGAATGCCCGAAAATGGATTGGGAAAAAATGAGTGGAACCCGCTGTTAAGCTTGTATTTGTTTAGCGGGCCTTACCTGGTGTTTTCCCGTTCTTCGCCATATAGATAGCGGATTCGGAGTTGCTTGTCATCGAGTCCGAGGATGCGGATCTGATAGGAAACACTTCCTCCCCAGTACCCTACAACTATATCCAGCAGGCTGTCGGACAAGGCTCTCCACCGGCCATCATAATTGGCATAGCTTATGGGCGGGGTGGCACACCATCCTGAATTCTTCCTTTCCACAAAAGAACCATCTTCGTGCAGAACGAAGCCATATTTGTTCTGATCCAGTTCTGCTGCACTGTTCAACACGAGCGCATCATCCTCGTAACCTTCCTCCACCCAGACACCAATGATTTCGGGATTCAATGATCCAAGCAGCCCGCAACGCTCCAGCCCGACATCGTCCTCACAGGAAAACAACAGGCCCAGCACCAAGATAAAAACCAACTTTTTCATCCTTCAATTCTATTGTTCATCCCCAAGATGGGTGTAAGTTAACTTGGGTTGCTTCAATAGCAAAGAATTCTCTAC
>PDRI01000044.1 GCA_002748055.1 Bacteroidota bacterium
CAAACGCGTCGTGAATTTGAAGGGGACTATACCCTTGTTGTGTTTCCTCTGCTCAGCTATTCCCGGAGCACTCCGGAGGATACGGCCAGTCAGTTGGGAGAATTCATGGTAGAGCGATCGCCACTTCTGAAGTCTTTCAATGTCATCAAGGGCTTCCTGAATCTGGTCATTGCTCCCTCGTTCTGGCTGCAAATGCTTGCGGGAGAAATGCAGAAGACCCGCTACGGCCTGAGAAAGGCAGAGGACAATGCGAAACGCGTTATGATTGAGTTTTCATCACCCAATACCAATAAACCGCTCCACCTGGGACACATCAGAAATAATCTTCTTGGGCACTCCGTAGCGAATATTCTGGAAGCCAGTGGAAAGATCGTCAGGAGGGTTAACCTGGTCAACGACCGTGGAATCCATATCTGTAAATCGATGGTGGCCTGGCAAAAGTTTGGAGAAGGCGAAACCCCGGAATCGGGTGGCCTCAAAGGGGATCATCTCGTGGGTAAGTACTATGTGCGTTTCGACCAGAGCTACAAGGAGGAAGTCCGGGAAGCCATTGAGCAGGGACAGGACAAAAAAACGGCAGAAGAAAATGCTGCGGTGCTTCAGGAGGCCCGTGCAATGCTTCGAAAGTGGGAAGCAGGTGATCCCGGGGTCATCGAACTCTGGAAGAAAATGAATGGCTGGGTTTACGATGGCTTTGCCGCAACCTACCGGGAAATGGGAATTAGCTTCGACAAAACCTATTATGAGTCGGAAACGTATAAGCTTGGGAAGTCGCTTGTTTTGAAGGGGCTCAACGATGGCGTTTTGTACAGGAAGGAGGATGGATCGGTATGGGCCGACCTGAGTGACGAAGGGCTGGACCAGAAACTCCTGCTTCGTTCCGACGGAACTTCGGTTTATATGACCCAGGATGTGGGAACGGCCCATCAGCGTTTCGAGGAATGGGGCTTTGACAGCCATGTTTATGTCGTCGGAAATGAACAGAATTACCATTTTCAGGTGCTGGCACTCGTGCTAAAAAAGCTGGGTTATGAATGGGCCAGTCGCTTGTTTCACCTCTCCTACGGCATGGTAGAACTTCCTGAGGGAAAGATGAAGTCGAGGGAAGGCACGGTGGTGGATGCTGATGATCTCATGGAAGAAATGAGCGAAACAGCGAAGCAGATGTCTGAAGACCTTGGAAAACTTGAGGACTACAGTGAAGAGGAAAAGCAGCAGATTTACAGGAAAATTGGCTTAGGCGCACTTAAGTATTTCATTTTGAAGGTGGATGCGAAGAAGAACATGACCTTCGATCCAAAAGAGTCCATCGATTTTAACGGAAATACGGGCCCTTTTATTCAGTATACCTATGCCAGAATACGCAGCCTTCTGCGAAAAGCCGAAGGGAAAAAGGCCCTTCGTTTCGACCTTTCCCTCAACAACAAGGAAGTTGCCCTGATCCGCATGATGTATACCTATCCCGAAGTGATCAATGAGGCTGCAGAAAACATGAACCCCTCTTTTCTGGCCAATTTCCTTTATGAACTGGCCAAGGAATTCAATCAGTTCTACCACGATTACAGCATTCTGAGTGCAGAATCAGAGGAATTAATTGCCCTGCGTCTTTCGCTTGCAGGGGTATGCGGATCGGTTATTGCATCCGGAATGGATTTACTTGGTATTGAGGTTCCTGAACGTATGTAAAGATATGAGCCAGCGTAGTTTGCTTATCGCCGTTTTGTTGTTCACTGTATTTTCGGCTTCGGCCCAGAAGAGCAGAGTGCTTTCTGCTGTCCAACTGATGGAATCCGAAAAATACGAGGATGCAAAGGAGTTGATTGAGTTGGCTGCTAAACATAAGCGGACTGCCGAATGGCCGCGAACCTGGTATACCAGAGGGCTCCTTTGTCAAACCGCCTTCGAAAAGGGCTTCGAGAAATCCGAGAAGAAAAAGATCAATCTCTATCCCAATCAGCTTTATGTGGCCTACTCATCTTATCAGAAGGCCCTTAGACTGGATAAAAGAGAAAAAATAAAGCCATTGATTGCTCAGCAGTATTATACCCTGTCGAACGATTTTCAGAAACTGGGTGGCCGGCTCTACAAGCTGAAAGATTTTGAAGGGGCAACCAAAGCCTTTGAACATGCCCTGATCCTGAGTAAAAGCCAGCTTATTTCGGCCGAAACCGATGTCAATCTTGTTTATAATACGGCAATGTCGGCTTATGCTGGGCAGGACTGGGAAAAAGCCATCTCCTATCTGGAAGGGCTCAACCAGGATGCTTACTCACCCAATGCGGCATTGCTGCTTTACAGGGCTCATATAGCAGCTGGTGACTCTCTGGCTGCCGGGGAAGTTCTCTACGAAGGCCTGAGTGCCTATAACTACGATACGGTAATGGTCCTTCAGTTTGTAGACCATCTGGTGCGGGAAGAACGATCGGCGGAGGCCCTGGATATCCTGGATACGGCCCTGATCCATCGACCCGGGGCCTATGTTTATCCCTGGACAAAAGGGCTGGTATTGCAGGGTATGGAACGCTATCAGGAGGCGATTCTGAGCTTCGAACGCGCATTGGCCATTGCCCCCATGGAGGAGACGATCTACTATCATCTGGGGGTGTGCTATTACAATATGGGGGTGAAAAAAAGTGACGAGGCACTCCGTATCAGGCAAAATGCAGCCTACAGAGAGGCAAGGGAAGAAGCCAGAAGCCTGTTTGAGAAATCGGTGCAATACCTGGAAAATGCCCACCAGATCAATCTCTATCATCGCCCCACAAACACCCTGTTGCTGCAGCTGTATCATCGCCTTCAACTGAAGGACAAGCAGGCAGAGATGGAACGGTTGCTGCGTTAACTACAATTTAAACAGCAGCGAAAGCCCGACAAATTCCTTGAACTGAAGCCTGGGGCCGACTTTCTGGTTTCCGTTGGGAAGCAGGACCGGATTATCGTCCTTATCGACAATACTGAACAGAATATCATTGTCGTAGATCAGTCTGAAATTGAAGCGAATGGTGAAAAACCAGCTGATCTTCTTATCCATCAGAAATTCCCAGTCGACATCGATGTTCTCCGGATGGTTCAGATAACTCGAAAAGAAACGAAACTGGTTCGTGATACTCAAGTCTTCGAGAGGCGTCATTTTGTTCTTAATCAGAAGCTGGGTTCCCATTTCCTGATTTGAACGTTTGTTGGCTTTGATCCCGTGCAGGGTCTGGTCGATCAGGGCCGTATCAAGCACGAAGGTGTTCTTATAGGAAAGCGGAGCAAGGTTGATTGTTGTGTTTTTAAATGGCTTGTATTCAAGACCTAAACCAATGGTCAAAGAGCCGGGATTGAGGAACTTTGATACCGCCACCGAATCATTCGGGTAACTGTAGCCCCTGGCCAGTTGATTTTTCATATAAAAAGTAGCACTCAGGTCAATTTTCCCCCACTTGTTTTTATTGAACTGCGAATTGATTTCCCAAAGGTCCTGGTTTTTTCGCAAGCCGTTTGTTTCGGTAATCATAATGCCGTACTTGATCCTCATACTATTGATCCACTGTGTCTTGGCTTCTTTATTAGTATAGGTTGCCAGGCCAGTCACATCCAGCATGGTCGACAGAGAGTTTTCTCCACCCTTCGACCAGTAGCCGGAATGATGGGTCTGGTTCAGGGTAAAGGCACTTGATACCTCATATTCCCAGTAAATTGGTTCAGGTTTTAAAAGTGTGGTTGAAACAAGCTCCTGATCAGGTTCTGAGAGTTCCAGCGGGAGATGTTCCAATTCGGCCATTTCCAATCGATTGAAGTCAATGTCATCCTCGAGCAGCAAACTGAGTTCATTTTCTGCCGGATTACCGATCCAAAGGGAGATGGAGTCATTCTTGAAATTCTTTACCCAGAATCTTGAAAGTCCGGGCTTCCCATTGCTCAACCACAGGGCTGTTTTTTCGCCGAACATATCATTCAGGTACACGCGACTGGAGTCTCTTTGGTGGTGATAGCTAATCAGGGTTTCTACCGCAATCTGAAGGGAATCCAGTTCCCCGGGCCCGTGTAAAAAGCTAAAAGGAGAAGGAGTGGCTGTGGCCCAATAATAAAAGGTGTCTGTACGAACGACATAGAGTGAGTCGTCTGAGAGGTGATGGGAGCGATGTGCCTTTGCATCAGCCATGGGGGGCTGAATGGCACCCCTGTTGAAACTGTGCATCCTTATTCCAAGGGATTCCAGGGCACTGGTATCAATCACCTCTACAAGCTTGTACTGCTTCTTGGGAACTGCAGCTACAGTGTTGGCCAGGGTATCGGACAGGACCATGCTGTCGTTGAAAATCAGCTCCGAAAAGTCAAAGGGGATCGGAGAGGAAAGCGATGTGGCGGGGCTATTGTTGTCGGGATCGGATGAGACTTCAACCTTTACGGTCTTGACATACAGATCCTGGTTCCAACCGGTGGGATCAACGATAAAGCTCGAGTCGTTTAGCCATTTGAGGGCTGTGGAATCCCGTTTAAGGTAGAATTTCAGCTTGGCTTCGTAGTGCTCAAGACTGAGGCTGTCGAGCCGAAGCTCCAGGCTGTCGTAAGGTTCTCTGAAGTGAAAGAGCAGATGGCTTAGTTCCTCCTTAAGGCCTGAAGAATCATTCGACCAAAAATGCGTATCAGAGGTGCGTTCCTCAATAAAAAAACCGGCTTCGGCCGGGCTAAACATAGGAATGCTGTCGGCGAGAACCTGGCTCCACAGGGGAGCAGCAAGTACAAGGCAAATCAATGCTTTTATCTTGTGCATAAAGCTGTTAAAACGAGTTCTGAGCTTAGATCTTATTCCTGGCTGCCTGTAGGGTATTGCTCAATAGTGCAACCCTGGTCATCGGCCCCACACCTCCGGGGACAGGTGTGATACAACTGCATTTCTCTGCAACTTCGTCGAAACGAACATCTCCTTTCAAACGAAATCCCGATTTGGTTTCGGTAGAAGCTACACGGGTAGTGCCTACATCGATAACCACAGCACCCTGCTTAACCATTTCTGCATGAATGAATCCGGGCGAACCCAATGCAGCAATAAGGATATCGGCCGAGGCACATAAGGCCTTTAGGTTTTGGGTCCGGCTATGGGCAACAGTAACTGTGGAATTCATCGCTTTTTGCGACATCAGCACACTCAAGGGCCTGCCCACAATATTGCTGCGGCCAACAATTACACAGTGCTTGCCTGAGGTCTCAATGCGATAGCGCTTCAGCAACTCGACAATGCCATACGGAGTGGCCGAGATAAATGACGGAAGTCCGATTACCGTACGGCCAACATTAACCGGATGAAATCCATCAACATCTTTTGTCGGATCTATGGCTTCGATAATCTTTTGCTCATCGATATGATCGGGCAGGGGAAGTTGCACGATGAATCCATCCAATTCCGGATCATTGTTGAGCCTGTCAATCTCGGCAAGCAGGGTGTCTTCTTCGACATCATCTTCGAAACGAACAAGGGAAGAGCGAAAGCCAACCGCCTCACAGTCCTTAATCTTATAAGCCACATAGGTCTCACTCCCGCCGTCGTGCCCGACAAGTACAGCAGCCAGATGCGGTGGACGTCTGCCCTGCTCCACAATGGCTTTTACTTCCTCAGCAATTTCAGCTTTTATGGTTTTAGCAGTCGCTTTTCCGTCTAGGATTTTCATTTCTGTTGCTTTTACCGAATTCCGGGGATACGCATTCTGCCTTTCCCCTTTCCGGAGGTCATCATCCGCATCATCTTTCGGGTTTCATCGAATTGCTTTACAAGCCTGTTAACATCCGGCACAGAGGTACCACTGCCATCGGCAATGCGCTTTCGCCGACTTCCATTCAGAATGGAGGGATTTGACCTTTCTTCAGGGGTCATTGAGCGGATAATGGCTTCAATGCCTTTAAAGGCATCATCATCTATATCAAGGTTTTTCATGGCCTTTCCCATTCCCGGGATCATGGAGGCCAGGTCCTTGATATTCCCCATCTTCTTGATCTGCTGAATCTGGGCCATAAAATCGGAGAAATCGAATT
Organism: Bacteroidota bacterium; assembly: GCA_002748055.1. Lineage (GTDB taxonomy): Bacteria > Bacteroidota > Bacteroidia > Bacteroidales. The sequence continues at coordinate 6,016 of PDRI01000044.1, forward strand.
GATTTTTGGCAATCTTCTTCTGCAGCTTTCGGGCTTCTTCCTGGTCGTATTGCTCCTGGGCTTTCTCAACCAGCGAAACGATGTCGCCCATGCCCAGGATTCTGTCGGCCATCCGCTTGGGATGAAAAACGTCCAGGGCATCCATTTTTTCACCCGTACCAACAAACTTGATGGGTTTGTTTACAACCGAACGGATCGAAAGGGCAGCACCACCACGGGTATCCCCATCCAGTTTGGTTAGCACAACGCCGTCAAAGTCGAGGCGGTCATTAAAGGCCTTAGCCGTATTTACGGCATCCTGGCCGGTCATCGAATCAACCACGAAGAGAATCTCGTGCGGATTCACGGCATCTTTTACTGCCGATATCTCCTTCATCATCTCCTCATCTACTGCCAGACGACCTGCCGTGTCGATAATGACCGTATTGTAGCCCTTTTGCTTTGCCTCTTTGATTGCAGCTTTTGCAATTTTAACGGGTTGTTTATTGTTCTCTTCGGTATACACGGGAACCCCGACCTGCTCGCCGATGACCTTTAACTGTTCGATAGCCGCCGGGCGGTAAACATCGCCGGCAACGAGCATGACCTGACGTCCTTTTTTCGACTTCAGGTGATTCGACAGCTTCCCTGTAAAGGTGGTTTTTCCGGAGCCCTGCAGGCCGGCAATCAGCACTACCGCGGGATTGCCTTTTAGATTGATGTCAACGTGTTCCCCCCCCATGAGCCTGGCCAGATGATCATGCACAATCTTGACCATCATCTCGGAAGGCTTGACTGCTGTCAGGATTTTTTGTCCGAGGGCTTCTGCCTTGACTTCTTCCGTAAATTGCTTGGCAATTTTGTAATTTACATCGGCATCAAGCAGGGCGCGCCTGACGTCCTTGAGGGTTTCCGCAACATTAATCTCAGTAATCCGCCCCTGGCCCTTTAGAATTTTAAACGAGCGCTCCAGGCGTTCTGATAGATTTTCGAACATGCTAAGTGATTGACAGTCTTATAGAGTGCTTAGGCCTTCATTTTCTTTGCTTTTGCCGGAGGCTGCGCTTTGGGGTGGTTAATTTTTCGGAGGTATTCTCTTTTTATTTTACCAGGTTTGTCAAACCAACCTTTAAGTGCGATGTATTTTTCCTTGGTTCCAATGGAAAAGGTGTCCAGCTTTTCGTCCCTGCTTCTCAATCTGAAAACAACATTGATAAGGGCCTGCTTTGTAGCCTTTCGTTTGGATGGTTCTATTTTAGCTGCTGTCATTATTTCATCCGTAAGCTCCTCATATGTTACCGGACGATCAAGCTGGCGCATTCTTTTTATAATCAATTGCTCCCATTTCGGTTTACGGCCTGCCCTTTTCCGTGGTTTGCTTTGTCCTGAACGGTTTTCCAGCTCATTTTCCGGTTCCGGTCCCAGCTTCTCGAGCATTTGCCTGATGTGTTCCACACGCCTGCTTAAACGTTCGTACTCTTCCTTGTAAAATTGTCTCATCTCGGATAGCTCATCCTTGTTAACATGGATCTTCTCCATATTCATAGATTTTTTGGTTAATAATTCATTAAATACGAACCAGGCATGTGGAGCAGATGCATTTTTTAATGCCGGGTCCTGCGATTTCGATTGTAAAAATAGAATGAATTTTTAAAAACAAAAATTTTTCATTCCCCAACACGCATGATCCGGACCATGAAAAGTGCTGTTTGTCAGTCTTTAACAAACTGGTAAAGAAAAATAATCAGGCCTTTAAAAGCTGGTTTCCGGCTGCCTTTAATCTCCAGCGTGACTTCAACCTCGGCCTTTGCTGTTCCTCTGATATCGCTCAGCGCCTTTAATCGGGCAACAATCCGAACTTCACTGTTCACCACGACAGCTTGTGCAAACTTTAGGTTTTCAATCCCATAATTAACGATCATAGTGGTATTCCTCACCTCAATGATCTGATACCACAGGTAAGGCAGGATCGATATGCTTAAATAGCCGTGTGCAATCGTTGCCCCGTAAGGGCTTTCAGTTTTGGCCCTTTCTTCATCTACATGGATCCATTGACGATCCATTGTAGCATCTGCAAATTGATTGATCTGCTCCTGGGTGATCTTGTGGTATTCTGAGGTGCCAAGTACCTTCCCGACATAGCTCTCAAATTCCTTATAACTATTGATAATCAGTGGACTCATAAGACATTGTTTCTTGAGGCCGGGGCCTCTGGTTAGAAAAGGGCAAGATACAATTATTTCGGAAAGAAAGCCCGGGTCTGTTCCGCGATGGCAGCACCCGGGGCCTGCACTTTGCCGGGAATCGTTCGATGCAACATACTGCGATACAGTAATTCGCTGTTGGTTTGTGTGCTGTCGTTCACTTTTCCTATCTTTGATGCGTGATAGACAGCCATGGGATCAGTTTCTTAGCGATTTTGATTGAACAAGAAATCTTACTGCCAGAAAGGTGAAGGAGTTAAATATTTTGATGGTTGAAGATTCTCCGGAAGATGCGGAATTGACCTTGTTGGAGATTGAGGCCCACGACTACAGGGTGAACAGTACGCGGGTGACTTCCGGAGAGGCATTTGTACAGCACCTTCGGGAGTCCCATTGGGATCTGGTGTTGTGCGACTACAATCTGCCTGGTTTCTCGGGAATCGAGGCGCTAAAACTATACAAGGAACAAGGCAGCGATATTCCCTTTATTCTGCTTTCGGGCATTATTGGGGAGGAAACGGCTGTAAATGCGATGAAGTCCGGTGCCCACGACTATATTCTGAAAGACAATATTACCCGGCTTGTTCCCGCCATTGAAAGGGAGATTAAGGAATATGGGCATCGCCAGGAACTGGCCCGGGCCGAACATGAGCTCATCAGGCAAAACACAGAGCTTCAGGAGCTAAACAAGGCCCTTAGCAAGATGAATCAGGACCTTAGAAAGGCCAAAGAGCGTGCTGAAGAAAGTGACAAGTTAAAATCGGCTTTCCTTGCGAATATAAGCCATGAGATCCGAACCCCGATGAATGGGATACTTGGTTTCGCAAAGCTCCTGCTTAATCCCGATCTTAGCGGTGAACAGCAGAAGGACTACCTCGACATCATTCAAAAAAGCGGTCGCAGAATGCTGAATATCATTAACGATCTGGTCGACATCTCCAAGATTGAGTCGGGGCATACAGAAATTCATGTGAAAGAGGTGGATGTCTGCAAGGTTCTGTCAGATCTTCATGCATTTTTCCTTCCCGAATACATAAAAAAAGACATCAGCCTGGAATACATGGTTCCCGAAGACTGTGAAAACATCATCATCCACGCTGATGGAAACCGCCTGATTCAGATATTGAGCAATCTGATTAAGAACGCACTGAAGTTTACCAGAGAAGGCCGGGTAGTCTTCGGCTTCACCGCTAAGGAAGATGCCATTGAATTCTTTGTGAAGGATACAGGCATTGGTATACCACCCGCACTTGCAGGAAAGGTGTTTGAGCGTTTCCGTAAGATCGACTTCGATGCGGAGGAGGCCTATGAGGGGGCCGGACTTGGCCTTTCAATTTCAAAAGCCTTTGTGGAAGCCCACGGAGGAAAAATCTGGCTTGAGTCAGCAGAAAATGAAGGCTCGAGTTTCTATTTCACCATTCCTTGTAATTTCCCTGGCTACAACAATTCCTGAA
>PDRI01000045.1 GCA_002748055.1 Bacteroidota bacterium
AAAAAACCAACATCCACGATCGAGCGGCGTAAATCTTTGCTGATGAAGCCCGTCCTGATGCGCAGATCGAACTGCCCGCCCCGGGCCAGGGCAATAATCAGGATGAGAGCAGGCAGGGAAAAAATAACGAAATAGGCATTCAAGAACAGCTGAAAACGAAAGCTGAAGAAAGCATAGGCGAGAATCAGCAGAAGGTTGAGTACCCGAAATAAGAAGTCCTTTACAAAGACCCCAATAACAGCATTGTAACTGACTTTATGAAGACTGTCGAACAGGTTGTAGAGGAGAGTGGCCACTGTAAAGGGAACGATGAAACAGGCATACCTGGCCACCAGGTATGACTTCTCTATGTTGTTGGCAATGATTCGTTCCTTAAAGAGCAGGTAATACAAAAGAACCAGCGTACTCCCGATCAGGCAAAAAAACAAAGCGAGTGCCAGGAAGCCATTGTGCCCCTTTTTCTCATCCCTGAAATAGGGAAACAACCTTATGGCAACACTGTTAATGCCCAGGCTCGCCAGGTGGGCAAGAATGGCAGCTATTGCCACCAGAAAATTGATCACGCCAATCGCATCTGCCTCTAAAAAGCGGGGCCAGAGAAGCCCTACGGTGATAAAGCCAAAAGCGACCCCCAGGTAAGAAAAGAAACTTCCCCGGATGGTTTGTTTTTCAATTATCCCCACGCTGATTATCTTTATCGCTTCACGCCGACAGCGCCGGAAAGGTAAGCAAAATCATGAAAGGAAAACTTACTGAAGTACAAAAACAGTACGTTCTGGACCATCTCCGGCTACATGCGGACTGGTCCGGGGAACTGGAATCACGGATTCGCTACAACGAAAACCTGTCCGAAAACGAAGCCTCCATTCACTTCTTCCTCTCGGACAGGGCACTCAATGAGAAGCACATACTTACCATTGATGGGCTCCCGGTACTTTATCCCGACATGAATCACCGGGAGGCCTTTTTCGAACTAAGAGACGGATCGGTGATTTTCCATCACGACCTGCTCAAATCGGCCTTTCACCTGCTCTCGGGCTATGAGGAATACCGGTCGGGAGTGCTCGACACCTACGGGCGTTTCCCCTATTCAGCCTCCCTGCAAAACAAGCTGCAAATTACGGGCAGGCCGCTTGTAAACGAGTATTTCGAGATCCTGCTCGATGGCATCTCAAGGTTCTGCACCTTACATAAGCTGGACTTTAAACGGAAGAACAAACTGGGTGGGCCTGTGTTTATGCTGAGCCACGATATTGATCGTGTCGATGCCTACCATTTCTGGGAAGTGACTTACCGCTTCAAACAATTGCTGGGAATGGCTCCCCTGAATTACAGATACACAGACACGATTAAAGCTGCATTCAAAGGCCTTTTTCAGCTGCTCAATCCCTGCTCAAAGACAAACCCCTTTTGGAGCTTTGACCATCTCTGCCAATCCGAAAAAGCCCTGAATATCAAAAGCACCTACTTCTTTCTCGAAAAGCAGGGACGCCACATTAATTCGCGCTACCACTTCCATGAGCATCGCATTAAAACATTGATTCGGGAACTATCCGAAGCCGGACATGAAATCGGATTACACGGCACTATTCAGTCGGCATGCAACCCGGAGGATATGGTACAGACCCTGAAACATCTGCAGGAGGTATGCCCCGAAACGGTAAAGGGAGTACGCCAGCACTATCTCAGGTTTAAGCCTGTAAGAACTGCACAAATTCAGCTTGCATCCGGACTTCAATACGATGCAAGTCTTGGTTTTGCTGAGCATGAAGGCTTCCGGAATTCCTACTGTCATCCCTTTAGGCTCTATGATCATGAACATGACTGCGCCCTCCCGCTCTGGGAGATTCCCTTAAATATCATGGAGGGTACCCTCTTCTATTACCGGAACCTGGGTCTGGAAGAAGCCATGCAGACAATTGAAGACATCATGAAACAGTGCAAGCGCTTCGGGGGTGTTTTCTCCCTGCTGTGGCACAACCATTTTTTCGATGAAAGGGAATTCCCCGGCATCAGAAGCTTCTACAAGCAGGCCCTTGAGCTCACGATTGATCAGGGTTTCAGGGGCCTGACCGGCAAGGAAATCATCAGGCTGATCAAATCCGACGATGCCGGATGAAAAAGCCCGTCAGCCGGAAGCCAAACAACACATGGCGGAGCAAAGTGGGCACAAAGCCATAGTAACGGGTCATAATGCGAAAACGCTCCCTGAGTCCGCCTTTGATATTAGTGCCCGATATGCCTCCTTCCAGGAAGCGCGACAGCAGCATGCCGGAGTGATGCAGCACCACGGCCTTTTTAGTCGCACCGATTGCCCAGTCGATATCCCCGGCTATCCGGTACTCCAGCTTGTAGAGCGGAGCAATGGATCTCTTGACGATGAGGGACTGGTGACAGACCACCATCCCCTGGTTAAAGGACCTCCAGCTAAGTTTCTCGGGAGGCTTCAGTCGCCGATCCCCTATCTCCCGTCCCTCTTCATCAATCATCATCGTGCCACCGTAGATCACATCGGCATCGATTCCCTGAAGCCCGGACACCATCTCTGCAACCGTCCCGGATGAATAGATCTTGTCACCGGAATTCAGGAACCAGACATAGTTCCCCGTGGCTGCCCTCAAACCCTTATTCATTGCATCATACAGCCCCTTGTCAGGCTCGCTGATCAGGGTCGATACCCCAAAGGATCTGATAATGTCGAGCGTCCCGTCGTCACTGCCTCCATCCACCACCACATACTCGATATGCGGATAGCTTTGTTCAAGCACACTCCGAATGGTTCCTTCGATGTGCTTTCGGTCGTTGTATACGACCGTAATAACCGATATCAGGGGGGACTTATTCAATGCTTCTCCTCCTTGTTCAGCAAGCGGGCGTACAAAGCTGCATACTGTTTTGCAGGTTCTGTATCCACGTATTTTTCCAATGCAAACTGTCTGCTGGCCGCCGCCAGCTGTTCATATTCAGGATGCTCCAGCACGTATCTCATACCCCCGGCAAGATCTTCTGCCGATAAGCGCCGGGCAAGATAGCCACCGCTAAGATGCGGAATCATCTCAGCGATTCCGCCCGAGTCGAAGCCCACCACCGGGGTCCCGCATAACATGGCTTCCACAATGGTATTCGGAAGATTATCGGCCAGGGAGGGGATCACAAAGAGATGGGCTGCACTGTATATGGCCACGATCCTTTCCTCCGAACCCGTATAGGCCATCTGATTAACCTTCACCGGGAAATGAAGCTGCAGATCCTCCTTCGATTTTCCCAGCACAAGGATCTCGATCCCTTCTGCCCCCTCCATCTGGTTCAACAACAAAGCCATGGCCTCTTTGAACCACTTAAAGCCCTTTAGCATATTCCCCACGGTTGCCGCACCGAAAAGGATGTATTTTTTCGAGCGGTCGAGGCCCAGAAGGGCCCATGCTTCCTCGGGGGGCATTGGTCGGAACACTTCTTTGTCGATCGGATTTGGAATCACGCAGCTGTCCATCTTCCCCAATAAAGAGGAAGCCCTGACCTCTTTCTTCAGCCAGCGACTCGGACAAACGATCTGCAGGCCGGCATCCCGTAAGAAAGCTGCCTTGGCCTTCCAAACCCGGTGAGACAGATCCCGATCCGAAGGATGCTTCAGGTAGAGACAGTTCCCACACTCGTCCTCAAAAGTCCTGCACTCAAGGGCGTAATGACAACCCCCGGTAAAGGCCCACATGTCGTGCAGAGTCCATACCACCGGTTTACCGCTGCGGAAGAGGGCCGAAAGGTCGCGCAGGGAAAGGAAGGCCCCGTTTATCCAGTGGAGATGAAGAACGTCGGCCGATCTGACCTCCGGATGACGGGAAATATCCGTTCCGAAATTTGCAGGGGAAAACAAAAAGCGCAGCTCGGGAGCACCTTCCCTGAACCAGAAGCTCAGCCGTTCAAGAATGAAACGTCCCAGATTGAGCAGGGCCTTCAGGCGGCCCTTTCCGGTCGTTTCCACAAAGCCCTCCCTTGCTCCGTCCTGAACCAACATCCGGGCATCCACCCCCTCTTTCCGAAGGGCCTCAACCAAGCGGTAAGAAGCTACTCCGGCCCCCCCTTTACGTGCGTGCGTACCGATGTGTAAGACCTTCATAACTTCGGTTCCTTATGCAGTCCCAGATCGGCCTCCATCTGGCGAACAATCTTCCTGTAATCGTATTTCGATCTCACATAGGCCTCTCCACCCTTCCCCAATGTGGCGCGCTCCCCGGGCGAGGCGGCCAGTCGAAGTACCTTGGCGGCAAGGTCCTGAAGATTGCCCTTTTCATAGCATAGCCCCCCTTTCGCCAGCCGCTCGCGGTTTGTGGTATCGCTTTGCATGATCACGGGCAGGCCACAGGCCTGGGCGTCCAGCGCGCTCAGGGTATTCTCGTCGGGAAAAACCGCAAAATCGGCCATGGAATACCAACGATACAGGGTATTGGACGGCACAGCGGGATAACGATGAATATGCAGGTTTTTTCCCATGGCTTCCTCATGGAACCGGGCTTTCAGATAGGCCGAATCGGCTTCGCCTACGAAGCAAAGATGCATGGGCGAAGCCAGCTCCTCGCTATGTGGCCTCATCGCATCGAGCAACAAATGGGGGTTCTTCCTGGCATTCAGCTTTCCGGTATAAAGAACAAGGGTCTCGGAAGCCGGAATGGCAAGTTCTTTCCGAAGCGCTGCCCCGGCCCTTTCATCCCTTCTGAAGCTCGCCAGATCGGTCCCAATGGGACTGTAAAGAATCTGCTCCGGCGGTAAGCCATAATGATCCCGCAGGATGGCTGCATTTTCAGGAACAGTCGCAAATACGCGGGTTTGGGAACGTATCAGGCGTCTTCTGACCACCTTACGAATCCAGAATAAATGCAGTCGAAAAGCAAGACTTTTGTTGAATTGATTGAGCAAGGTGTGGGTGTCGGAGAAAAAGGGATAGCGATAAAGCAGCCGGCCCCAGGACAACAGCCGAAGGGCGCTATAGGACTCAAGCGTGTGTAAAAAAACAATGTCGGGGGCGATCTCCCTGATAGCCCGCCTGAGCCCTTTCATCCAGATATTGCTTTTTGTGCGGCGGTCGAGTGCTGCCGGAAGCCGATGAATCTTCACCTTGTACTTCGATTCAAAATCGCGATCGAGTTCCTGAAGATCCTGCAAATTCAGCTCCTGCCCCCACAGGCGGGTCGAAACGGATGTCAGAATCACAACTTCGGTCCCGGGCGCGTGAAAACGCGCAAAATAGTTGATCTGATAACCCATTTCCGGATGAAAGCGGTCTTCGATGTGCAGTAACCTCATATTCCCAGCATCCCCTTATTTAGTAGCGATTCACCCACTTATAGCGACGGGCCGAGCTACCCATCTTCACCGAGAGATTGACCTCGTGAGAACCATAGGCATACCGATTGATCTCCGAGAAACCCCAGTCGAAGGAGTAGCCTATAAAGAGGCCTTCGATCCGAATTCCCACCAGGGCAATGATGCTGTTATTGGTCCGGTAGGCTATACCTCCCCAATAGTGATCGCGGTAGTGCAATTTCAGGCTGAAGTCACCCTGAGGATTCCAGTTTTCAGTGGTTTTTAATAAGATGCCGGGTTCCAGAACAAAGTCTGTATTCAACTCGAATTTCCCGGAGCCAATCACCCAATAGTGCCTGTAGGTTGAGAATCCCGGGAGGTCCTCACCACCAATCAGGATGGTCGACTCAAGTAAATTGCTGATTGAAAAGCCAACAAAATAGCTTGCCCCCCTGATCAGGACCCCAAAGTCGAAATCGGGGGTATAGGCCACGGTATTGAAATTGCCGTTGAGTACCGGATCTCCCTCTTCCGCGAAAGTCAGCGCCTCCTTATAAATTCTGTACTGGAACAGCTTTGCCGAAAGCCCAAAGGACAACTGGCTGTTCTTCATAAAAATGTGATAGGCATAGTTCAGAGAGGCCCCGGTACGCGCCAGATTGGCATTGACATCGTTCAGGACATAAGCCCCCAGTCCAACACGCCCTTTTGTACTTGGAATCAAAAGATTCTTCTGACGGATTGGGTGATTGACAATCTTGTAAGAACGCTTGAGCAGGCGTGTCTGCCAGGAAGCCGAATAGGTCTGGGGGGCATCCTTAAACCCCAGCCACTGTTGCCGCGCAGTGGTACTGATGGTGGTATAGCCATCGTGCCCGGCCATGGCCGGGTTCAGGAGGAAGCCATTCAGGACGTATTGCGAAAACATAGGGAGCTGCTGGCTCAGCAGTGACATTGGTCCCGAAAGCACAACAAGCAAGCATATGTATCTAAACCCTCTCCCCACGCTAAATGCCTCAATTTATCTTACAATGGTAACGTTTCCCATCTCCAAATCGTCTCCATTATTCAGGTTTATCACATAGTGATAGGAATCAATGGGCAGATTTCGACCTTCAAAACTACCGTCCCAGTGCTCCTCCCCTGCGTTGGAGGAAAAGAAGACCAGGGTACCCCAGCGGTCGTAAATCCAGAGGTCGACTCCGGGATATAGTTCGAGCCCTTCAATAACCCAGGTATCATTGTAGCCATCTCCGTTAGGCGAGAAAGCTGTTGGAATCACCAGGCAGGAGGAATGGGTATAAGCCACTTCGACCGAATCAATGCTTACACAAAGATTTGCATCTTTCACCCTGGCCACATACTTGCCCCAATAGATGCCATCGAAATCGGTTTCGTTGTCCTCAAGGCCCCGACTCCAACGAATGTGATAGGGGTAAGTACCCCCGCTCACATCCAGGCTCATTGCTCCATCGGCCTTATCCTTGCAATATGCCTCGCTTGTTGTAAAGCTCAGCTTGAGGGGATCCGGATAGAAAAGCTCCGTCGCACTATCTACACTACAGTTATTCAGATCGGACACCTTCACCAGGTATTCACCAGCTGGCAGGCCACTGATATAGGGCCCGGCCAGGGCCCCGTTCAACAATACTGTATAGTCGTCGAGTTCCAGAGCAGTCCCACCCGAAACCAACAAGGAGATTTGTCCGCTCGAATCGCCCCAGCAAAGAGGGTCCGTTGCACTAAAAACCATCGCTACCGGCAAGGGATCGTCAATGGCTATCGAAACCGTATCTTTACACCCCCTGTCATCTTCTACAATAGCAGTATAGCTGCCTGCCGACACTCCTGTCAGTTCCCGACCAGCAGCCCCGGTATTCCAGTAGAAGCTGTAAGGAGCCGTCCCCCCCTGCGGATCGAGAGAGATGATCCCATCCGAAGCCCCTGCACAGGAAATCTGAGCCCCGTTATAGTCACTGCTCACAGAGGAAAGAACCTGGAAACGGTCCGCCTCAAACACCTCAATACTGTCCCTTAATTCGCAGGCATTGTCATCAATGATATGCACCCTGTACATGCCGGGCCCCAGACCTGTCAGATCCTCATCGCCTGATCCATTGCTCCAGAGATAGCTATAGCCAGGCACCCCTCCTGAAACGGCCAGATGGATCATACCCGACGAGGAGCCGACACAAAAGGAGCTGTCGGCCACCAGAGAATCAATATGGATGGCTTCGGGGCTCTCAAGTTCCAGATTAAAGACCTTCTCACACCTGTTAATGTCGGTGATTTTTACCTGATAGCTACCTGCTGCCAGTCCGCTCTGATCCTCATCACCCGGCACCAATCCGGCCCCATTTGTCGTTTCCCAGAGATAAGTGTTCAGTGTAGAGTCTGCGCCCCCCAAGGGATTCAGGTCGATTTGTCCACTCAGATCCCCAAAGCAGGCTACTTCAAAGCCATTGATCTCGGGAATGACCGGATCAATCCCAAGGGGATTCGGTTCATTCAGCACGAACGAAGTATCAAAAATGCACCCAATGCTGTCGGTAACCCGAAGATCGTAGCGCCCTGCTGAGAGTCCGCTCTGCACCCTGGCAGTGGGATCATCCAGGACCATAGCACTGCTCTGCCAGAGATAAGTGTAAGAAGGCAGTCCTCCGGTGGCATGGCCTTCAATACAACCATCACTATCACCAAAACAGCTAATCTGCCAGCCATTCAGCATATAAAGCGAATCTACCGGGAGGTGCAGGGCAGGCGGTTCATAAAGGCTGAAGGAGGCTGTATCGTCACAACCCTGGATATCGGTTACAATCAGCTCGTAAACACCCGGCCCAAGATTGCTTTGATCGGGCCGACCATTGACCAGATCGGGATCGTTCACTGACGAGGTCCATTGGTAGCTTACATCGTTCGGATGTGTGTTTGTTCTGCCTCCGCTCACCTCGATGTTGATGATGCCGTCGTCCTTCCCAAAACAGGAGATATCAACGGTATCGTGATAAGGTGCATTAAGCTTCCGAATGGTCATCAGTTCGGGTTGAGTTATGGTATCATATTCCACCGCACTGGTACAATTCTCACCATCCTCCACCCACAGGGTGTAGTCCCCTGCATCCAGCGGCCCCACAATGTCTGTATACCGATTGGTTACTGCATCATAGTTCACAGGCCCCCAGTTTATGATGTTTCCGGTTCTGTGATTCTTCAGGGTCAGATCAAAGTCCGGGAAATCGCCCTGAACCGTGATGTCGAAATAGCCGTCGTTATTCCCAAAACACGAAACCCCAAATCCATGGTAGTCCTTCGGATTGTTCGTTATCACAATTTCACGGGCCGACCCAACAAAATAAGATGCTTTGAATTCACAATTGTTTGTATCGCGCAAGGTAAGGGTGTAAGGGAATTCACTCCCGGCAACATTCACCAGGTCCTCGGTATAGTAATTGCGCCAGGGGCCGGCCCATACAAAACTGTAACCAGGTTCTCCACCTTTAAAGGTAATATCGATGCTACCGTCCTCGCTCGACTCGCTAAAACAGGTGGCCTCAACAATGGTCGTGTCCGTCACCAAAAGTTCAGGTGGAGCTTCAAGGACAATGGAATCATAGGCGACACAGCCAATGGTGTCTGTCACCTCAAAGTAATAAGTACCGGCACCTAATCCGGTCTGCGACGAATCGCCGGGAACAAGGCTTTCTGTTGTTCCTCCATCGGTTCCCCACAAGAACCGATAGGCGGCATCGTAATAGCCTCCACTCACCTCGGAATTGAGCTCCCCGTTCTCGTATCCAAAACACTGCACAGTCCAGTCACCTATCCATCTCCTGGGACTCATCCCGGCCTTTAATTCGGGAGCTACCTTCACAAATACGGTATCTGCCGCGGCTGCCCGGCAATGCTCACCCGGTCCCCTCGCATCCTCAATAACGGGGGTAATGAGATACCTCAGTTCCTCGATCAGATTGCCCTGATTAAGCACCGACTGCTGTTCCAGGCTGTCCACATTTTGAAAGCCATCGGCCTGAATACCTGTCACGTTTGCAGGATTATAGCCTTCGGTCTTCAGATCGTACTGCATCAGGCCGGTGGTGCTCTCCAGGGTATCGCGTATCGGAATGACAAAGCCCTGGTCATGGCACACTGCCCAGGGTACCACATCCTTCTCAAGACTGATACGCGGCTCGGGATTCACACGAATGATAACAGTGGTGTCCTTTGCCGGACAATTCAGTGTGGAAATAAAGGGTTTGATGTGATAATTCACCGTGCCCACCGCCAGGCCGGTATTTACAATAGCGCTC
>PDRI01000046.1 GCA_002748055.1 Bacteroidota bacterium
TTAGAGACATATGCATATTGTAATAGCAGGAGCAGGAGAGGTTGGGCTACACCTGGCAAGGATGCTGAGTGCGGAGGACCACGATTTGGTTGTCATCGATAATGATGTAGATCGACTGAAGCATGTGAGTGGTGCACTGGATCTGCTTACCCTGGAGGGCAATGCAAATTCGATCAGCATGTTGAAAGAGGCCCGGATCAATAAGGCGGATCTGTATATTGGGGTAACCTATTCCGAGGATGTAAACATCAATTCGGCCATCCTGAGCAAAAAGCTGGGGGCCAAGAAGACCATTGCGCGCATCGATAACCAGGAGTACATGCTTCCGGCCAATAAAGAGATTTTTGACAACCTGGGTGTCGACTATATGATCTATCCGGAGAAGATTGCTGCCAGGGAGATCGTCGGATTGCTTTCGGAGACCGGGAGTACCGAAGTTGTGGCATTTTCCGGAGGGAAACTGCACATGTATGTGATTCGCCTCGACGAGTCGGCTCCCATTGTTAATCTCAGCCTCAAAGACCTGAATCCGGGGGATAAGGGTTTGGAATACAGGGCTGTGGCGATTACACGGAAGGGGCAGACCATCGTGCCTTCGGGGAAGGACAGATTTGAGGCAGACGACCTGGTCTATGTGATCAGCAGCAAGGAAGGCCTGAAAGAACTCTATAAGTCGTCTGGAAAAAAGCAGTTTGAGGTTAGAGACATCATGATCCTGGGGGGAAGTCGGATAGGAATGAAAACGGCTGATGCGCTGGGTAATCAGCACTATGTGAAGCTCATCGAGCAGGATCGGGAGATGAGTTACAAACTTTCAAACCGCCTGAACAACACCCTGGTCATTAACGGGGACGGGACCGATATGGAGTTGCTCAGGCAGGAGGGACTCGAAAAGATGGATGCCTTTATAGCTGTGACAGGTAATTCCGAGACCAATATCCTGTCTTGTTTGCTGGCTAAGCACCTTGGGGTCAAGAGGACCATTGCCGAGGTGGAGAATATGGATTACATCCATCTGGCCGAGAATATCGGGGTAGACACGATTATCAACAAGAAGCTGATTACGGCGAGTCGCATCTTTCGCTTCACCATGTCGGAGGAGGTATCGAGCATTAACTGCCTGACCGGTACTGATGCCGAGGTGATTGAATTTATCGTGAAGCCTTCATCACCGGTAACCAGAGGCATCCTATCGGAGGTTGATTTCCCCAGGGAAGCCATTATTGGCGGGGTAATCAGGGGCAAGCATGCTTTCATCGCCCACGGGGAAACGCAGATCAAGCCTTACGACAGGGTGGTGGTCTTTGCCCTTCCCGGTGTTATACATTCCATAGGGCAGTTCTTTAACTAAACTCATGCTGAATCACAAGAGTATCATACGCGTCATCGGCATGCTGCTGATATCGGAGGGTTTTTTTATGTGGCTCGCCATTCCTGTTGCGCTTCTGTTTAGGGAAGGTGATGCCTTGCATTTTCTGGCCACCGGAGCATTCACCATCGCAGCGGGGGTTGCCATGTATTTTCCATTGAAGCACCGGGAATTTGAGGTGAACCGCCGGGATGGATATCTGATTGTAACTGCCGGCTGGCTGCTTTTTTCCTTTTTTGGAAGTCTGCCCTTTCTGGTGACGGGCTCCATACCCAGTCTGACGGATGCCTTTTTTGAAACCATCAGTGGATTTACAACCACCGGGGCCTCTATTCTGAACGATATCGAATCCTTGTCTTATGCCATTCTTTTCTGGCGCAGCCTTACCCAGTGGCTCGGAGGGATGGGAATAATTCTGCTTACGCTCCTCTTACTGCCCTCATTGGGCATTGGCGGAATGCAGCTTTTTACGGCTGAGGTGCCCAGCCCTACCCCCGATAAACTGCATCCCCATGTAAAGGATACAGCCAAAAGACTTTGGCTCATTTATCTCATTTTTACCCTTTCGGAGACCCTGCTTCTTTGGGCCGGTGACATGGGGCTCTTCGATGCCATTTGTCACTCGCTTACGACCATGGCAACGGGGGGCTATTCCACCAAGCAGGCCAGTATTGCCTATTGGGATTCGCCATACATCCACTACGTGATTACCTTATTCATGTTTTTTGCCGGCACGAATTTTACCCTTTCGTATCTGGCCATGCATGGCCAGTTTAAGAAGATCTGGCACAATGAAGAGTTCAAGTGGTACCTGGGGTTTATCGGCGGATTTACCCTGATCATTACCCTGGGGCTGTTTATTTCTCAGCCGGGCGGACTGGAAGAGGCTTTTCGGATCTCCGTATTTCAAGTGATTTCAATTCTGACAACCACCGGCTATGCTACGGCCGACTATCTGCAATGGGTGCCCTGCTTGGGTGTACTGATTTTCATTCTGATGTTTTTTGGCGGATCTGCGGGTTCTACCGGTGGTGGACCCAAGATTATGCGTATTGTGATTATGCTGAAGAACTCGACCCAGGAACTCAAGCGGATGATTCATCCGAAGGCCAT
The DNA here is from genome assembly GCA_002748055.1 of Bacteroidota bacterium. Lineage (GTDB taxonomy): Bacteria > Bacteroidota > Bacteroidia > Bacteroidales. The sequence goes on from PDRI01000046.1 coordinate 2,483, forward strand.
GATTCCCGTTCGGCTCGACAAACAAGCTGTTCACGAGAGCATTGTAACGAATGTGCTGGCTTTTATTGCGCTCTACGGGATTATTGCGGTAGTCTCCATGGCCATTATGTCGGCCATGGGCAACGATTTTGAGACCTCGGTTGGTGCTGTCGCCGCCACCCTCGGAAACATTGGCCCGGGTATCGGAAAGGTAGGTCCGGCCCTGAACTTTGCAGATATTCAGGTGGCGGGCAAATGGTTCCTCTCCTTCCTGATGCTGGTGGGCCGCCTGGAATTATTTACCGTTCTGGTTATATTCTCTCCGGCTTTCTGGCGGCGTTAGTGTCAGAGATCAATTTCGCCCAGTCCCTCACGAATAAGCTCGGGCTGATCCCCGCTGCAATCTATGATGGTGGAAGCTACCATGCCACCATAGCCCCCATCAATAACCGCATCAACCAGGTCGCTGTAGTCCTCATGAATCAGTTCCGGATCGGTAGGGTATTCCAGGATTTCGTCCTCTTCCTTTAATGAAGTGGTCAGAATCGGATGCCCCAGCTGACGGACGATTTCCAGGATGATGTTGTTGTCCGGAACCCGTATACCCACTGTTTTTCTTTTTTGTTTGATAACCTTGGGAACCTGGCTGCTTGCCTGAAGAATGAAGGTGTAGGGGCCGGGCAGGCAAGCCTTCATGAGTTTGAAGGTGCTGTTGTCGACCTGTTTGGCAAAATCGGAAAGCTGACTCAGGTCTGCACAGATGAAGGAAAAGCGCGATTTCTCGGCTTTGATGCCCTTGATTCGCGCGACCCGTTCTACAGCCCTGGCTTTGGTAATATCGCAACCCATGCCATAAACCGTGTCTGTAGGGTAGATGATAACCCCGCCGTTTTGAAGGAGTTCGACGATTTTTGCAATCTGTCTGGGGTCCGGATTCTTATTGTAGAGTTTGACCAGCATATCTTTCAAATGATGCACAAAAGTAGCCAAATCACATTAGATATTGCGGCTCTTGTATAAATTAGCTTCATGGAAGCGATGCGACTATCGGGCCGGAACTTTTCCCTCAGACCCTGGAAAATGGAGGATGCGGAACAGCTTTCAAGGCATGCCAACAATCCGCGTGTGGCAGCGAGCCTGAGAGATGCTTTCCCCCACCCCTATACCCTGGAGGATGCAAGATCGTGGTTGGCTGCGCTTGAAGAGGATCCTTCAGACGATGTGATTATGGCCATTGAGGTAGATGCGGAAGCAGTCGGAGGGATCGGTTTACACGCAATGAAGGACGTGTATCGTTACAATGCCGAACTGGGATACTGGCTGTCGGAGAGCTATTGGGGGAAGGGCATTGTGAGTGAGGCTGTTGCCCTTATGCTTGAACTGGCCTTCACCCGCCGGCACTGGTTGAGGGTCTTTGCGAGTGTTTTTGAGAACAATGTGGGCTCTATGCGGGTTCTGGAGAAAAACGGATTTAGCAGGGAGTCGGTGCAACGGGCAGCTGTGATGAAAGGCGGTCAGCGCCTCGATGAGCATGTTTACGCCATCCTTCGCGAGGAGTGGGAAAGCACCTCAAAATAGCATTATTTGCTTGGAACCGGGGCTTTGGCTTTGGTCTTCCCGGGGCTTTGGCTTTCGTCTTCCGGGGCTTTGGGCTTAGCCCCCTTTATTTTCAGGGATATCCTGTCCATGCTCCGGCATGCCTTCCTCTTCTTCGTCTTCGGGCAGCTCGTCTTTGTCTTCGGGCAGCTCGTCTTCATCTTCCGGCAGCTCGTCTTCATCTTCCGGTAGGTCCATGTCGGGTTTGGGTCCAAGGTCCCGGAACACCAGGGCCAGCATCAGGCCGCTAAAGGCACCACATATATGGGCCTCAAAAGAGACTGCGGTGTCGAAGGGAAACAGCCCCCAAACCATTCCGCCGTACCAAAATACCACGAGTAAAGAGATGGCCATGAGCTTTCGCACCCTTCGGATCAGCCCGCTTAGAAAGAGAAAAGCCCCCAGTCCGTAAATGAGTCCTGAGGCCCCGATGTGATAGGCCTCCCGACCCACGCACCAAAGCAAGAGCCCGCCGATCAGGTAAACCAATCCCCAGATGCGATAGGCAATATCGCGGTAGAAGTAAAAGAGGGCAAGGCTCAACAGAAAAAGGGGGGCAGAATTGTTTAGCAGATGCTTCCAGTCGCCGTGAATCAGCGGCGAAAACAGAATGCCCGGCAGTCCGCTCAGGTGACGCGGATACACCCCTCCTCTGACGAAGGAAAGCTCCATTTCTGCCTGAAAAGCAAACAGGACCCAGATCAGCAGCAGGAAAGCAAGCGGAAAGGCCAGGCTGTAGATGAAGCGTTTTTTTTCCAGGGACATATTCAAAGGTAGTTTTTTCCCATTTTTATGTAAGTTTATTTTCAAAACCTGGTTTATGGAGACGATTCTATTGGCGGTACTGATCGCCCTGGGACTGGCCATTTTGATCGTGGTGATGCGTATGGCCGCCAGCGCGCAGAGTGATCCGCAGATCCTTGAGTTGAAAGCAGCCATTGAGCACATTTTGCAAGCAGGCAGGGAGATGAAGTCCGGACTCGACAGGATGGAGCAGGTTCTTCGGGACGAATTTCAGCGCAGCCGGAAGGAAGCCATGGATATTGCCCAGGCCAACCGGGAAGAATTGAATGGCTTTGTGAGGCAGCAGTTTGGAGACTTTAATCAGCAGCAGCAGCATAACAACAAGCAGTTTCTGGATCATATCCGCGAACTGGAGCGAGGCATTGGCGGGCATCTGAAATCGATTCGGGAAGACAACAGCAAACAACTCGATGAAATGAGAAAGACCGTGGATGAAAAGCTGCAAAGTACACTGGAGAAACGCCTTGGAGAATCGTTTAAGCAGGTGAGCGAGCGCCTGGAAGAGGTGCACAAGGGTCTGGGTGAGATGCAGAACATTGCCACGGGGGTGGGAGACTTAAAAAAGGTGCTTTCGAATGTTAAGACCCGGGGTGTCATGGGCGAGTACCAGTTGGGCAACATCCTTGAGGATTTACTGACTCCCGAGCAATATGGAAAGAATGTTGCCACCCGGAAAGGCAGCCAGGCCTTTGTGGAGTATGCCATCAAATTGCCGGGTAAGAATTCGGAAGAAGAGCTCTGGCTGCCGGTCGATTCGAAGTTCCCGATAGAACCATACGAGCAGCTCCTTGATGCCTACGAAAGTGCTGATCCCGAACGGATTGACCAGGCCCGTAAGCTCCTGTTGAGAGCGGTAGAGGGCTTTGCAAAGGACATTGCTGAAAAATACATCGATCCGCCTCATACCACCGATTTCGGGATCATGTTTCTGCCGGTTGAAAGCCTTTACGCCGAGATTCTTCGCTATCCCGGCCTTTTCGATACCCTGCGACGCGATTACAAGATTACCCTGACCGGGCCCACTACACTTTCTGCACTGCTGAACAGCCTGCAAATGGGCTTCAGGACCCTGGCGGTGCAAAAGCGCAGTTCCGAGGTTTGGAATGTACTGGGAGCCGTTAAGTCGGAGTTTTCAAAGTTCTCGGAGCACCTGGGCAAGGTGCAGAAACAATTGAATACGGCCTCCGTTTCTCTCGAAAAACTGCGCAGCACCCGGACCAACCAGATTGAGCGGAAACTCAGGAATGTAGAGTCCCTGGATGAGGCGAAGCCGGATGAAATTCCGGAGCTGCCCGAAGAAGAGGACCTGGGGCTGGAGGACTTCTGAGACCGGTGTTAATTTGACAGCAAAAGACTGTTTTTTCTTTTGGTTTATTAGTCGGGGCAAAAAATCCGTTAAAAAGTTTTGCTGTTTTGATATAATCTCTATATTTGCCCGGGTTGAATTATGTTAAAGAACATTCTGCATATCCTCCTTATTGTGGTGCTGGTGGTTCCGGTTTCCAAATGAGGATGGTATAAGGATTAGACGCATACGATTTAAGCCATTCTCAGAAACGAGGATGGTTTTTTTTTATGACAGAAAGCAGTGTAGAGATGAGCAATAAGATCCCTTTCCGGAGTCAGAGCAGTACCATGGGCCGAAGGATGGCCGGAGCGCGCAGTCTGTGGCGTGCAAACGGGATGAAAGAGTCCCAGTTTGGGAAGCCCGTTTTCGGCATAGCCAATTCCTTCACCCAGTTTGTTCCCGGTCATGCTCATCTGCACAGTGTAGGGCAGGAGGCCAAGGCCATTATTGAGTCGGCCGGTTATTTTGCGGCCGAGTTCAATACCATTGCCATTGATGACGGAATTGCCATGGGACACGATGGGATGTTGTATTCACTGCCTTCCCGCGACCTGATCGCCGACAGCATTGAGTACATGGCCAATGCCCACAAGGTGGATGCCCTCTTGTGCATTTCCAATTGCGACAAGATTACCCCTGGCATGCAGATGGCAGCGATGCGTCTGAACATTCCGGTTGTTTTTGTGTCGGGCGGACCGATGGAAGCGGGCAGGGATGGCCAGGATGCTTACGATCTGGTCGATTCGATGGTGATGGCTGCCGATGAAGCTGTGAGTGATGAGAAAGTGGAGCGCATCGAGAAGCTCGCCTGTCCTACCTGTGGTTCCTGTTCGGGCATGTTTACAGCCAACTCCATGAATTGCCTGAACGAGGCCATTGGATTGGCACTTCCCGGAAATGGCACTGTTGTTGCCACCCATGTTGAGCGCAAAAAGCTCCTGGAAAAGGCGGCCAGGCTTCTGGTTAAGAACACATTGAGTTACTATCTGGAGGGGAATGAGAAGGTTCTGCCCCGGCAAATCGCGAGCTTTGAGGCCTTTGAAAATGCGATTACCCTGGATATTGCCATGGGCGGATCGACCAATACAGTATTGCACCTGCTTGCGATTGCGCACGAAGCGGGGGTGGACTTCAGCATGGACGATATCGATCGCCTCTCGCGTAAAACACCGGTCCTCTGCAAGGTGGCACCCAGTTCGTCCTACCATGTGGAGGATGTAAACAGGGCCGGAGGGATTATGGGCATTATGGCCGAGTTGAACAGGGGAGGCTTTATTCACGATGAGGTGAACCGGGTCGATGGGAAAACCCTGGCTGAGGCCATGGATTGTTATGATCTGAGAGGGGAAGGTAGATCTGAACAGCCTGCCGGGGTGTATTCGGCAGCCCCTGGCGGAAAAATAAACCTTGTTTTCGGTTCGCAGGATGCCCGGTATAAGGCCTTTGACCTCGACAGAGAAGGGGGCTGCATCCGGGATATTGACCATGCCTACAGCAAAGACGGCGGACTGGCCGTGCTAAAAGGAAATATCGCAGAGAAGGGCTGCATCGTAAAAACCGCAGGTGTTTCTGAGAAGGTGCTGACTTTCGAAGGGCGGGCCAGGGTTTATGATTCACAGGATGCAGCCTGCAATGCTATTTTGGCGAATGAAGTTGAAGCGGGAGATGTGGTGGTTATTCGCTACGAAGGTCCGCGTGGTGGCCCCGGCATGCAGGAGATGCTTTACCCCACCTCTTACATTAAGTCCCGCAAGCTGGGGGAGTCCTGTGCCCTGATCACCGATGGGCGTTTTTCGGGTGGAACCTCGGGGCTTTCCATCGGACATATATCGCCTGAGGCAGCAGATGGTGGAGCCATTGGCTTATTGAAGGACGGTGACCGGATTCGGATCGATATCCCGGGTCGCAGCATCGATGTCCTGCTGGAGGATGAGGAGCTGGCCAGGCGCCGTGAGAAGGCCGACGGGCAGGCTGGGGGCTGGAAGCCGAAGAGGGAAAGGCAGGTGTCGAAGGCGCTTAGGGCCTATGCCAGCATGGTGAGTTCGGCCGATATGGGGGGTGTTCGCATCCTGCCTGAAGAATGAGTTTATCGCGTATTTATAGAATAGGAGACTATGCAAACAAAAACTAAAAGCAGAGAGAAGGAGGCGGCAAACGGGAAAATGATGACCGGAGCAGAAGCCCTCGTCCTGGCCCTTCTGGAAGAGGGTGTGGATACCGTTTTTGGCTATATCGGAGGGGCGATTATGCCAACCTACGATGCCATGTACAACTATGAAGACCGGCTCAAGCACGTCATGGTTCGTCATGAGCAGGGTGCTATTCATGCGGCCCAGGGCCTGGCCAGGATTTCACGTAAACCAGGGGTGTGTTTTACCACCTCCGGTCCGGGTGCAACCAATCTGGTGACCGGACTGGCCGACGCCATGCTCGATTCCACCCCGGTAATCTGCATTACCGGTCAGGTCGGATCATCCCTTCTCGGCTCGGATGCTTTCCAGGAAACCGACATGGTGAGTGTTTCCATGCCGATTACAAAGTGGAACTACCGGATTACCAGTGCGGATGAGATCTGCGATGTGATGGCGAAGGCCTTTTTCTATGCCAATTCGGGTCGCCCGGGCCCTGTGCTTATCGATATTACCAAGGATGCACAAAGCGGGCAGGTCGAGTTCTCCTACAAAAAACGTCGGCAGGTACGATCCTATCTACCCAATCCCAAGCCCGATCCGAAAGCGATTGAAGAGGCTGTTGAAATCATCAATCAGGCCAGGCGTCCTTTTGCGCTCTGTGGACAGGGTGTAACCATTGCCAGGGCAGAAGACGAGTTCAGGACCTTTGTGGAGAAGGCCGGGATTCCGGTTGGTTCGACGCTGAACGGGCTTTCGGCCTTTCCCGACAACCACCCGCTTTCCACGGGTATGCTGGGTATGCATGGGAACTATGCACCCAATATCAACACCAATGAATGTGACGTACTTATTGCCATCGGTATGCGTTTCGACGACCGGGTGACCGGAAGCACCAGCAATTATGCGAAGCAGGCCAAGGTGATCCATGTAGAGATCGACCCTTCGGAAATCGATAAGAACATTAAAACAGATGTGGCCATCAATTGTGATGCAAAACTGGCCCTACAGCTTATGCTTCCCGGGATCAGGGATGCCGAGCATCCGGAATGGCTTGCATCTTTTAGGAAACTGGCCGAAATGGAGGACGAAAAGGTGATTAGCAAGGATTGCTTTCCGGCCCAGGGTAAGATCCATATGGGGGAAGTGATCAGGCACATGTCCGATCTTACGGAGGGGAAGGCTATCGTGGTTACAGATGTGGGGCAGCAACAGATGGCCGCAGCGCGTTACTACAAGCATCTGACCAGGAATTCATGGGT
>PDRI01000047.1 GCA_002748055.1 Bacteroidota bacterium
CTGTTGGGTTGCAACAAATTTAATACTTTTAGTGTATGGCAACTGAATTCCCCAGGATCATTCAAAACGACCCCTGGCTCAGGCCGCACGAAAATGCCATTCGCAGACGCCTGGGAAAGAGCTATGCCAAGCTTAAACAATTGAGCGCTACAGACAGTCTCAGGGACTTTTCGTCGGGCTACCATTATTTTGGATTGCATCCTTGTCCCGAAGGATGGGTGTGCCGGGAATGGGCTCCTCATGCAAAGGGCATCTGGATGATTGCCGGTTTCAACAATTGGGAAAAAACGGAAACCGCTTGTTTTCGCGCGCTTGAAAATGGGGTCTGGGAACTCAGGCTGGACCGGGAACTGTTGAAACACGAGGACAAATATAAGCTGCATATTGCCTGGGAAGGGGGATCGGGGGATCGGATCCCTGCCTGGTGCCAAAGGGTGATTCAGGACCCGGAAAGCAAGGGCTTTGATGCCCAGGTATGGGAGCCCGGGCAGGCCTATCAGTGGAAGCATGAGCCGCCCGAACTGCAAAGCCACCAGATGCTGATCTATGAGGCGCATATCGGGATGGCCACGGAGGACCTTCGTATGGGCAGCTATGATGAATTCCGAAACAATGTCCTTCCACATATTGTCGAACAGGGCTATAACACCCTGCAGCTTATGGCCATACAGGAACATCCCTACTACGGTTCCTTTGGCTATCATGTGTCAAACCTTTTCGCTCCGAGTTCCCGTTTCGGAAGCCCTGAAGCCCTGAAACAACTGATCGACGAAGCCCATGGCCACGGTTTGGCTGTCATCATGGACCTTGTGCATTCCCATGCTGTAAAGAATGAGCTTGAAGGGCTGGGGCTGTTTGCCGGCGACCCCGCCCAGTATTTTCATGCGGGTAACAGGCGTGAACACCTGGCCTGGGATTCGCTTTGCTTCGACTATGGAAAGAATGAGGTGTTGCACTTCCTGCTCTCCAATGTCCACTACTGGCTTCGGGAATTCCGTTTCGACGGATTTCGCTTCGATGGGGTAACCTCCATGCTCTACTACGATCATGGCCTGGAGCGCAACTTCGGCAGCTATGACGATTACTTCGACGGGGGCCAGGACGAGGATGCCATCACCTACCTCTCCCTCGCCAACGAATTGATTCAGGCCATAAAACCCGGGGCGATCTCCATTGCAGAAGATATGAGTGGCTATCCGGGACTGGCAGCTCCCCTGGCCGAAGGGGGCATAGGTTTCAGTCACCGGCTGGCCATGGGCACCCCCGACTACTGGATTAAAACCATCAAGGAGCGGGCCGATGAATCCTGGGACATGGAAGAGCTCTACAGAGAGCTTACCGGAAAACGGGCCGATGAAAAGACCGTGGGCTACGCAGAAAGCCACGACCAGGCTCTGGTAGGCGACAAAACCATCATCTTCAGGCTGATCGACAAGGAGATGTACTGGCACATGAACAAGGGCAGTGAGAATCTGAGGGTTGAACGGGGCATCGCACTTCACAAGATGATCAGACTGGTCACCGCGGCCACTGCCGGCAATGGCTACCTGAATTTCATGGGAAATGAATTTGGCCACCCCGAATGGATCGACTTCCCCAGAGAGGGGAACAACTGGTCGTTTCAGTATGCCCGCAGGCAATGGAGCCTGATCAAGAACAAGGACCTGCGCTACCATCAGTTGGCCGACTTCGACCGGGCCATGATCGGAATCATTTGTAAGTACCGTTTATACGATACTCCTCCTGTCCATGTGAAAAGCGACAACAAGGACCTGGTCATTGCCTTTGAACGAGGGCCTCTGCTGTTTGTTTTCAACTTCCATCCCAATTGCTCGTATACAGACTACGGACTGGCTGTTGATGCCGGAAAATTCAGCTGTATTCTAAGCTCCGACAGCGCGGCCTTTGGTGGATTCGACCGGATCGATACAGGCCTCACTTACCGCTCTCATCCCGAGCAAAGCTTTGGCCTTAAGCACAGCCTGCCGCTCTATCTGCCTGCCCGGACCGCCCTGGTACTTGAAAAGCGGCCAAGCCCGCGTGTCAGATAAACATGCAGGGCCGGCCAGCCTCCTGAAGTTTAGATCCACCTGACCAGCGGGAAGTCCATCCGGTGCGGCAAATGCTCGTTCCTGGCAAAGATTCTGAAACCTATGTCGAAAAGGCCTGTTTCTTCAATGAGTTGTTCGAATGAATAACTGACCTTAGATCCCTCCAGCTTCTCACAGCTGCATTCAAAGGTTCCCCTGTATTGGGGCTGATCTCTCTGACTGGCTGCATTGGTCAGAACCATCTCAACGCCCACATCTTCGGGAGACAGTGGCCCCAAATCCAGCACCAGCTTACCGGCATAACTACGCCCAACCTGGAAAGACTCCTTCGATACATCGGGAACATTGTATTCCAGAACCTTGATCTCATTCCAATGGGTAAGCATCCGGTGCTTCCAGTGTGCAAGCTCCTTTGGCAGACGCTGCTCATCCTTGTTCAGAGCCTTGTTTCGGGCCTGCAGTTTCAGGTAAAAGCGATCGATATAGTCCCTGAGCATCCGGTTCATGGTAAACTCCGGAGCCACGTGAGCAATGGTGTTGCGAATCATCCCCACCCAGTCCTCGGGGATGCCCTGTCTATTGCGCTGATAATACCTGGGAATGATCTCATTCTCCAGAAGGGTGTAAATACGTTCTGCATCCAATTCATCCTGGAGCTCCTGGTTGTCGAAGCTACGCTCGATGGGCAGGGCCCACCCGGCATCCTCTCGGTAGCCTTCGGCCCACCAACCATCAAGCACACTAAAGTGCATGGTTCCGTTCATGACCGCCTTTTCCCCACTGGTTCCCGAAGCTTCAAGCGGCCTGGTCGGGGTGTTCAGCCAGATATCGACCCCGCGTACCAGCTTTTTGGCCAGCTGGATGTCGTAATTTTGCAGGAAAACAATCTTTCCGAGGAATTCGGGCCGCTTCGAAACCTCCACAATCATCTTGATCAGGTCCTGGCCCGGAATATCCCGTGGGTGAGCCTTTCCGGCAAACACAAACTGCACCGGCCTGTTCGGATTATTAACAATGCGGGCCAGCCTGTCCAGATCCCTGAACAAGAGATGGGCCCGCTTGTAGGTGGCAAAACGACGCGCAAAACCAATGGTCAGGGCCTCCGGATTAAGGGCCGTGGAGATCTCCAGCATCTGCCCCGGGTTATCCATCATCCTCGAAGTGGCGGTTGCCAGCCTGTCCTTGATATGGTTGATCAGTCCCTCCCTTTCCTCCGACTTGAGGTCCCAGATTTCCTGGTCATCGACCAGTTTGATGCGATCCCACATCATACGGTCCTCCTGCCTGGTATAGCAATCCGCGCCAAAAGTGCGATCGTATAATTTCTTCCATTCAGGCCCCAGCCAGGTAGGAAGATGCACCCCATTTGTCACGTAACTAATATGCAACTCATCGGTCAGATAACCCGGCCACATTCCGGCAAACATATCCCTTGATACCTTTCCATGCAGGCGACTGACCCCATTGACTTCCTGACTCAGTTTCACCGCCAGCACGCTCATCGAAAACTTCTCATGCACATGGTTGGCATGATAGCGGCCCAGGTTCATAAACTGGTTCCAGCTGATTTGCAAACGCTGGGGATAATGCGCCACATAGGTTCTCAGCAGATCCTCTTCAAAGGAATCGTGACCGGCCGGCACGGGCGTATGGGTGGTAAAGAGACTGGAGCCCCTCACCAGTTCCATGGCCTCGGGATAGGTCATGTTTTGATTCTGAATCAGCTCTCTGAGCCGCTCAATCCCGATGAAGGCCGCATGTCCTTCATTGCAATGGTAGATTTCGGTATCGAGCCCGATAGCCCGCAGAGCACGTATGCCCCCAATACCCAGCAGGATCTCCTGCTTGAGGCGGTTCTCATTGTCACCACCATAGAGGTTGTGTGTAATACTGCGATCCCCCTTTTGGTTGGCTTCAAAATCGGTATCGAGCAGATATAGCGGTACACGGCCCACATGCACGCACCAGATCCGGGCATTGAGTGTCCGGCCCGGCAGCACAATCTGCACTATTTTCCAGTTGCCTTCCTCATCCCTGACGGGCAATACGGGTAAGCGGGAGAAGTCCTGGGCATCACTCTGGGCCACCTGTTCTCCACCTGCGGAGATCATCTGCCGGAAGTACCCAAAGCGATAGAGCAGTCCAACCCCGATCAGGGGTACATTGTAGTCGCTTGCCTCCTTCAGGTAATCCCCTGCCAGCAAACCCAGTCCTCCCGAAAAGGTCTTCAGGGAGTTATGAATCCCATATTCCATGCTGAAATAGGCAATCGAAGGCAGGTCCTCCCTGGGCGGCTCGGCCATGTAGGCTGTAAATGCCTCATAAACCCGCTTCAGATGCGCAATAAAACCGGCATCGTTTTCGAGACGCTGAATCGCCTCATAGGAAAGCCTCTCGAGCAACACAACCGGATTCTCTTCGACCTCCAGCCAAAGCTTTTTATCGATGCCGGCAAACAGATCAATGGCATCCTGGTTCCACGACCACCACAGGTTCATGGAGAGCTCCTCCAATGGCTTAAGCGGATCAGGAATGTGCTGATGAACCAGCAGCCTGCGCCAGCGGGGATGGATATCGACCAGGGCCTGGTCGGTTTCGGGCAAACGCTCAATTCTTTCCCCGTCGTAATAGGAAGGTTGCTTCCCCGATGCCCCTTTCAGAGCATGATCAAAGGCCTCCCAATAATGGGAAATCAAATGCTCCCAGAGCGCAATACGTGAAATCTGATGTGCCCCGCTGCGAAGCTCATCCTTGCTGCATTCACCGGGCTTACAGTAGGCCATAATGGCTTCAGAAATGGCCCGTATCACCTCAGCATCGTTCTCATCGCTCCTGGGAATCACTGAAATTCCCGGAACCTCTTTTTCATACTCATCCAATACCCAACGCCCGAAACCGGTAAGGGTGGTTGTAACTGTGGGAATGGAAAAGGCCAGGCTCTCCAGGGGGGTATAGCCCCAGGGCTCATAGTAAGAGGCAAAGACCGTGAGATCGAGCCCGATCAGAACATCGTAATAGGGCAGATTAAAAATACCATCGTGCCCGTCGAGATAGGAAGGTACGAAAATGACCTTGACCCCTTGGTCGCTGCGGTTCTCCAGGCCATTAGCCCTGATCCGGTTCAGAATCTGGTCGTGTTCGGCATAGTGCAGGTTGTGGGTCAGGAAGCTCTCGGATTCCAGCTCAGCCCTCCCTCCATTGAGCAGCTCCAAAAGATCCTTCCGGGGCCCATAGTGGTTGGCAGGAATTAAGATAAATGCCACAACCTTTTGTCCGCAGTGCTTCAACTTGTTCAATTCCCCAAGGGAATCGATAAACAAGTCAATGCCCTTGTTCCTGAACTCGTAGCGCCCACTGGTGGCCAAAAGAAGTGTATCATCGGCCAGCTCATCACCCGTAAGGGCCGAAGCCACGTTGAGCAGCTTTTTACGGGCCTCCTTACGCTTCTCCTCAAATACCTCCGCATCGGGTACAAATTCATCCTCAAATCCATTGGGTAGCAATACATCCACCTCCCTGCCGTGAAATTGCCTGCATTCCCTGGCCGTTAAGGCACTCACCGTGGTAAAGGCATCGGCATTTGCAGCCGCCAGGCTCTCGAGTGAATGCTTGGACACAACATTCAACTCTCTGGCCTTCTGATCACCATTCAAGTCCTCCATATGTGCGTAGAGGGCCTGGTGGTTTCCGGCTATCGAACGCCCGACTGTAGTGGCATGTGTAGTAAACACCGTTCCGATCCAGGGCTGTTCCTGCTCGAGATAGAGCAGGCCGGCACCGGTTTGCCATTCATGAAACTGGGCCACAATTCGCCTCTCCTCGAGCTTATAGTAGCGGGCAAAGCTTTCGATCACCTTGCCTGCTGCATAGCCAAACAGGGCAGGTTCGACATAGTCCCACTGCCCGCTGATCGAATCGAGCTTAAAGTTTTCCCAAAGGCGCTTAAAAATCTCATTCTTCTGGCTAAAAAAGGTGGTAAAGTCGAGCACCACAGCTATGGGGTGTCCGGCCACCTTCCAACGGCCAATCCTTACACGAATGCCCTGCCTTGCTGCATTCTCCCTCCACTCGGGAAAGAGCCCCGCATCTTCTTCAAACTCGGGGTGCTCCCGGTTTTCACGCCACACATCAGGCCCGATGGTGATATACTGGTCGCCCAGCGCATTCACCACGCTCAGGGCTTTGGTAGAAATCACGGTATGAATGCCGCCAATCTTGTTACAAACTTCCCAACTGACTTCAAAAGCGTAATCTGGTCTCATCATAATTCACTAATTCTTCTTTGTTTGCTTTGCTGCAGCATACTTGGTTCCTGCAGTTTTCTTTGTCACTGTTTTTTTGCTTGATTTTGCTTTCGCTGTACTACCCGATGCCGGTTTTCTGGCTGCCGTTTTCTTTGCTACCGGCTTTTTCTCCATTGTTATCAGGCGCTTCTCGAGCCTGGCCAGTTGTTGATCTTTCTCGGCAATGAGCTTACTCAGCCTGGCAATCTCATCATCGACCCTGTCTGCCCTGGCAGCTGCATTTACCCTGATTTCAAAGTCGCTCAACACATTCATGTAGTTAATAAAGGCGTCATAGGGCGTTTCGTAGGGGTTGAAATAGGAGTGCACTTCCCCATCCGAAAAAAACTTTGTCGACATGTAATAGAAATGGTCACTTACCTGCAGGTAGGCAAAGTCCTGCAAAATAGCAGGGTCCTCAATTCCATCTATCCTGTCCTTAAGGGCATAGAGCTTGGAAAAGGCCTCATGTTGCATCTCATTTCCCAGCCAGGCGGTAAGATCCCGTTCCTCATCGGCCCAGGAAATAGGGTTAGGGACATGGGCAGCAGAGATTACCTGCAGTTTATCGGCCACCTCCGAGGGTGTACTGAAGCTCATGTCCGTATCCTTGAAGACACAGCCTGGTAAGGCTCCCAGAAAGTCGAAGATGCCACTCTCCTTCCACTGGTGTTCACCAAAGGTCTCATAGTCCATAAACAGATTTATTACCTCTTCCCTGGCTGGCAGCTTCCTCAGCCAGGATACATATTTTTCGGCCGTAAGGGGATAGCCGTCCCAGCTCTTATTGGAAAAGCGAAAAGCAATGTCATCGCTGAGCTTGAAGTTCTTCAGCAGGAGCTTGAGCTTCGGATTAATCGCATTACAATACAGGTAATTGGGACTCTTCCAGCCCAGAACATGCTTGGCTCCTTCGGTAAGCATGCCCTTGAAACCCATATCGGCCACCCGGGCCCCGATCTCATCGGAGTAAATAAGCTCGGTATTTCTGAAGACCCGGGGTTTCTGGCCAAAGTGCTCCTGGATAAGTGCACTGTGGGCCTTCACCTGGCGCTCAAATTCGTCACTTTCGTGCAAGGATGCCAGGGAATGGGAATAGGTTTCGCAAAGAAACTCAACCTGGCCTGTTTTGGCCAGGGCCTTAAAACCATTGAGAACCTCGGGTGCATAGAGCCTGAATTGCTCAATGGCCATACCCGACAAAGAAAAAGAGAACTTAAAGCGACTTCCATGCTTCCTGATCAGATCCAGCAAGAGTGCACTGGCTGGCAGATAGCACTTTTCGGCCACCTTGTTCATGATGGTCTCATTGGCATAGTCGTCATAGTAGTAGTGTTCGTTACCGATATCAAAAAACCGGTATCTCCTGAACCTGAAGGGCTGGTGGACCTGAAAATACAAACAAATGGTTCTCATCTGAATCTTTTGGTTTCAATGAACAAATTCCTTATAAATGGCATGGACACGGCGACCGGAGTTTTCCCACTTCATATCCTGTACCTCCTTAACTCCGTGGGTCTTAAACATACTGAAGAGAGCGGGATAGTTCAAAAGGCCATAGATGGCATCGGCCAGCGCATCAACATCCCAGAAATCGACTTTGAGGGCATAGCGGAGAATCTCTGCAACCCCCGACTGACGGGAAATGATAGAAGGCACATTCGACTGCATGGCCTCGAGCGGAGAAATCCCAAAGGGCTCCGACACCGAGGGCATCACATAAACATCACTGATGGAAAACATGCGGAACACATCATCCCCTTTTAAAAACCCGGTGAAATGAAAACGGTCGCTGATCCCCAGTGCTGAGGTCCAGTGAATCATCTTCTGCAGCAATTCGCCACTCCCGGCCATTACAAAGCGCACATTGTCCATCTTTTGCAAAACCTTATAGGCTGCCTGAACAAAATACTCCGGCCCCTTTTGCAGTGTAACCCTCCCCAGAAAAGTGACCACCTTGTCATCAATGCCCCGCTTCAGCTTTAAGCGCTCGTTATCGGGCAGCGGATCAACCGCGTTGTAGACCGTCTCGACCTTGTCGGGCCGGATCCCGTATTTATTAATCACCGTGTTTCTGGTCAGATTGCTCACCGCAATAATCTTATCGGCAAAATGCATACCCGCCTTCTCTATCTCGAACACTCCGGGGTTTACACTGCCACCACTGCGATCAAAATCAGTAGCATGGACATGGATGACCAGGGGCTTACCCGAAGCCTTCTTAGCTGCTATACCCGCCGGATAGGTGAGCCAGTCGTGAGCATGAATGATATCAAAATCATGGCTTAGTGCAATCTCTCCGGCCACCAGGCCATAGTTGGCAATCTCCTCGAACAGGTTCTCCCCGTACTTCCCGGTAAAATGCAGCTTTCCCCCCTTGGTCGTCTCCACGAGCCGGTCGCCCCTGCACTCGGCCCTTTCAACCAGGGCGAGGTATTCCTCCGGCGTGGTGTAGGGCACCAGGCGGGAATTCACCTCAATGTAGGACAGGTCCTCCAGAAAGCGATGTTCACGCACCTTACGAATATCCAGGCTTACATCCCCGGCCCCAAGCACCCTGATCCTCCGTTGGTCCTCATCACCATAGGCCTTCGGAACCACGAACAAGATGTCCAGATTCGGAATGCCGGACATGCCACGGGTCAGACCATAACAGGCCGTCCCCAGTCCACCGCTTATATGAGGGGGGAACTCCCACCCGAACATCAATACCTTCATAGGACCTGAATTTCTACTTAATCAAATTGTTCTATCATTTCGCCAATACGGAGCAGGGCAGCCACCGCAGTTGCCTGGGAAACAGCCCCCCGGGCATGATGAGGTGGATTCCCGTCATAGACCTCCGATACGCTCCCAATTCCCCGCTTCCCCAGGACCTCATCAAAGTCTTCATAAAGCTGACGCACAATATGATGAGCCGATTTCTTGTGCACCTCCAGTAAGGCACTGACATAGTGCTCCAACAACCAGGGCCACACGGTGCCCTGGTGGTAGGCCATAGCCCGCTCCGACGGGTTGCCCTCATAAACACCTTTGTAGGCAGGGCTTTTGGGGGACAAGGTCCGCAAGCCTCTCGAGGTCAGCAACTCCTTGCTGGTCACATCCAAAACGGATTTCCTGATTTCCACGGCAAAGGGGCTGAAAGGCATGGCAATAGCCACCACCTGGTTGGGCCTTACAGCCATGTCGCGATAGTCCCCGTTTATGCAGTCGGCCAGATAGCCCGCCTCCTCATTCCAGAACAACACTGCGCTTTATTATACTC
>PDRI01000026.1 GCA_002748055.1 Bacteroidota bacterium
ACAGCCATTCGCATCGCTATAGGTATAATGTATGGTATAGCTGCCCGCTACAGAGGGATCGAAGACGGCCGCATCGCCACCCAGAATCGTAAAACCCGCCGCAGGAAGGAAGCTGCCTCCCGATGGAGAACCACTGATGGTATCCGTGTCCGCACCCGCGCAATAACTGGCCTCCAAGCCGGTAACACTCAATACCGGAAGGGCATTCACGGTAACAGAAACCGCCTCCATTGCGAGGGAATCCCCTTCCATATAGAAAGTCACATGGTAGCTTCCACTTGCTTTAACCCACAGGCTATTCCCGGTCTCGGCCGGCAGCAAAACATCATTGGCATACCATTGGTAAGCAGAAGCCGTATCGGTGACAGCCAGCCTGACTGAATCCCCGGCACATAAATTGACCGGACCGGGGGGGGCTATGCTAAAAGATCCCGAAAGATAGAAGGTTGAAAGCGGTGAGAGTAGCAAATCACTTTCGTCGTAGAGTTGACACGAATCAACCGGATTCGAACAGTTAAAATCGCCATAGCCAACGCCAGTCTTCAAATCCGGGCTCTGGTCAAACACATACAGCAAACCATCATTGTCAAAAGAACCCTGATCATTGTCCCCAAGTATCTCAAATTCGCCGGTAACAATCACTTCGCCCTGTGACCATACATCCACTGTATCTCCACAGCTGAAATCACCGCGCACAATCAACAGACCATTGCTTCCGATCTCCAGATAGAGACCATCTCCTATCGTCAGATTCCCAAAAACTGTCAGCGTATCATGAATATAAAGATTCCCGGCAGTAAAATCCAGGTTGCTTGAGCTGACAATGCTCCCATAAATGTGCAAATCCTCACTCAGGGCCATGGTGCCTGGATGGCTTCCACTGCGCCAGGCGGCATCATCAAGCCATTGGGCGTGCACGTTGTTTAGGGTAGAATCCTGCGCCTTAAGAAGGCTTGAATGGTTAAAGCCAACAAAGGCAAAACTAAGAAGCATGACCAGAGCCAATCGCGAATGCATATTCTTCAGGGTTAATCTCTCTGCCATCGATTTAGGGATCAGTTAGTAGGATCAGAAAAGAAACTGATCGGTACCAAATTTAACACATATTATCGGATAAAACTCACATATTATTAACAATAAGACAGATGCACTTACAACACAGAAGCCCAAATGCAAGGACATCAGGTTAAAAAAGACCAAAACAAAAGCCGTAAGGTTGCATTCTCACGGCTCTTATACAATAGTTTATCCGGCTAAAGTGCTTTGATCTCGGAAACCAGTTTCTGGAGGGAATCCTTCGCCGAACCAAAAAACATCCGTGTATTGTCCGCATAAAACAGGTAGTTTTCGATGGCCGCATAGCCTTTACCCATCCCCCGCTTCATGACAATAACCTGCTTGGCTTCATGGACTTTGATGATGGGCATGCCGTAAATCGGACTCGACGGATCATCAAGTGCTGCGGGATTTACCACATCATTTGCCCCAATCACAACAACAACATCGGTTTTTGCCATTTCCGGATTAATCTCATCCATCTCAACCAGCTTCTCGTATGGTACATCTGCCTCTGCCAGCAAAACATTCATATGCCCGGGCATGCGTCCGGCTACGGGATGAATAGCATACTTAACTTCCACGCCATTTTGTTCCAGGAGCTGGTCCAGCTCAGCACAAATGTGCTGGGCCTGGGCAACTGCCAAACCATAACCGGGAACAATCACCACCCTGGAACTGTAATTCAGCATGACTGCGGCATCGGTGGCGCTCACCTCCTTCACCACACCCTTCTCGCGCTCAGCAGCAGATGCTCCGCCACCAAAGGCCCCTATGATGACATTTATGAGCGAACGATTCATGGCACGGCACATCAGGATGGTCAGAATCATCCCCGCTGCACCCACAAAAATTCCTCCCAGAATCATAGCCTGGTTCTGGTAAATGAAACCTGCCATAGCCGCTGCAATCCCGGTAAAACTGTTCAATAGTGAAATTACGACAGGCATGTCGGCTCCCCCAATGGGCATTACAAAGCTGACCCCGTATACCAGCACCACAAACAGCAGGACGTAAACCCATGTTTGCTTTGTTTCGGCAGGCATGGGAGAAACCAGCAGAAAGACTACCAGAAAAACGATTCCGGCAAGGATGAGCAGATTCAGGTAAGTCATCCAGCTCGCAAAAATGTCCTTGATATTCCCATTCAGTTTACCATAAGCAATCATACTTCCGCTAAAAGCTATACCCCCGATAACCAGCCCCAGAAGTGTCACGAGTGCACTCGGATTCTCCGGATTCGAAAACTCAATCAGGGCAACAAGTGCCGAAGCCGCCCCGCCGGTTGCATTGAAAAAGGATACGAGCTGCGGCATTGCAGTCATTTTTATCCGTCTGGCTACCACAGCTCCAATCACACCTCCGACAGCTATCGCGACCAGAATAATCAGCAGATTTATGGTCGCTATGCCGTTCCCTGCCTTGTCGCGATGCAGAGCCAGGGTAAAAACCATGGCCAACAGCATCCCTGCAGCCGCCCATAGATTTCCTTTCCTGGCTGTTTCGGGGTGACTCAAAAACTTAAGTCCCACTACAAAAAAGAGGGCGGAAAGGAGATAAACAAATTCCAATACGATATCCCCGTTATTCAGCTGTAATGTTTCCATAGTCACTACTTTTTCTTCTTCTTAAACATTTCCAGCATGCGATCAGTCACCACAAAACCTCCGATGACATTCAGGGTGCCAAAAAACAGTGCAAAGATCCCAAGTACCAGATTTAAAAGATTCGTTCCTCCGAGTTGTTGCAGATCGGCATGGCCAACCAGGATGATCCCGCCAATAATAATGACCCCGCTAATGGCGTTGGCACCCGACATGAGTGGTGTATGCAACACAGAGGGTACGTTCGAAATGACCTCAAGCCCAAGAAAGATGGTAAGAGCGATAATGAATATCTCCTCTTTATGGGCATAAAAAAGTTGTAGTATATTTTCCATCCGGATTCATTTTTTGTCAAAGCTCAAATTGAGACTTCACGCGTTCATTAATCAACTCTCCGTCACGCGTTATGCACGCCTGCTGAACGATCTCATCATCAATGTTCACATCAAATTCCCCGTCTTCGTTCTCCATGAAGGCGATGAAATTCCAAAAATTATTCCCCAGCATCCGACTGGCATCCCCGGGCACAGTCGAAGCAAGTGTAGAACTGGCAATAATGGTTACCTCGCCAACCCTGACCACCTTGCCATCCTCGCTTAAGGCGCAGTTCCCCCCGGTAGAAGAGGCCATATCAACCACAACCGATCCCGGTTTCATGGCCTCGACAGTTTCCTTTGTAATAAGCTGCGGAGCAACCTTTCCGGGAATCTGTGCCGTTGTAATGACCACATCGGCCTGAAGGGCATGGGCCTGAATCAATTCCGCCTGCTTTTTCTTGTATTCTTCACTTTGCTCAACGGCATAACCACCGGCTGAGGCTTCATCCCTGGCTCCTTCCACCTCGACAAACTTTCCTCCAAGGCTCTGTACCTCCTCCTTAACCGCAGCGCGGACATCGAAAACCTCTACCACAGCACCGAGTTTTTTGGCTGTAGCTAGTGCCTGCAGGCCAGCAACCCCTGCACCAAGGATCAGCACACGCGAGGGTTTTATTGTTCCTGAAGCCGACATAAACATGGGAAAGAAACCCGGCAGCTCTGAAGCAGCGAGCAACACTGCTTTATAACCGGCCACCGTAGCCTGAGAAGACAATACATCGACTGCCTGGGCCCGGGTCGACCGCGGCACCATATCAAGGCTAAAACTGGTTACTCCCTCATCGAGCAATCTGCGAACCCCCTCTTTATTGTGTAGCGGTGACAGAATACTGACCAGTATCCTGCCTTTCTGAATCTTGTCAGGAGGAAGGTTTACCGACAGAATCATATCTGCATCGCTCAACAAAGCGGATCGTTCCACTAAAGCCGCCCCTGCATCAGCATAAGCCTGGTCTTTAACGCAGGCGCGTTCACCGGCACCCTTTTCGATGAGGACCGTAAGATTCTTTTTAAGTAGTGCAGGGATATGTTCAGGCAAAAGAGCAACCCTGTTCTCCTTTTCCTGTTCCCTCAGTACGCCAATTTTCATATGAGCCGTTTTAAAACATCAAATTCTGTTTTCATAAGATTCACTCATTGCGCTTGCAAGCCTCGTGTCGCTGCTGCAATGAAGCTAATAACAAAAATGGCCCCATTTTGTTCAGGCTATAAATCCAAATTACCGGGAGAGGTCCGGACAAAGGATTGCAGGGGATATTGTCTTTTTGTAAGGGATGCTGATTTTTCCGGGATATTTTTTTCTAATTTTATTAGCACATACACAACGCTATGATAAACCTATCTACCCAATACATGGGGTTGGAGCTGAAGAACCCGCTCGTGGTTGCCAGCTGTGGACTTACCGGCTCGGTCGATGGCATCAAAAATCTGGAAAAATATGGTGCAGCAGCTGTGGTTCTGAAGTCCATCTTTGAAGAAGAGATCCTGCTCGATACACCTGGACAGCAAGAAGCGATCAGGAAAAGAAACCTGGTTTATTCGGGCTTCAACGAAACCCTTGATTATATCAACCTGAATATCAAGAAGAACAGCCTGAATCGTTACCTCGAATTGATCCAGAATGCCAAGAAAGCTGTTGATATTCCTATTATTGCCAGTGTAAACTGCATATCGGATGAAGCATGGCTCTACTTTATTCAAAAGGCAGAGGACGCTGGTGCCGATGGACTGGAACTCAATCTCTTTCTTCACCCGGCTGATTTCGAAAACAGGGAATTTGATAAAGTCTATTTCAGAATCATTGAGAAGGCACTTGAAAGTGTCGATATACCAGTTTCGATCAAAGTCAGCAAGTACTTTACACGCATGGGGCCCATGCTGAAGGCCCTTTCTGCCACCGGCATTTCCGGGCTGGTTCTCTTTAACCGCTTCTTCACACCCGATATCGACATCGACAAAATGCAGATTGGTGCAGGCAAGTATTTCACTACGCCTGAAGATATGTACGACACCCTCCGCTGGATCACCATTATGTCGGGCAGAGTCGGATGTGATCTGGCGGCATCAAGCGGCATCCATAGCGGTGATGAGGCCATAAAAATGCTCCTGGCAGGAGCCATGGTTACCCAGTTGGCTTCTACCCTCTATAAGAATGGCCCCGACCAGCTCAGGCGTATTCTTAAGAAGCTGAATCAGTGGATGGAAGAAAAAGGATTTGAGCACATCGACCAATTCCGGGGGAGGCTTGCCGGGATTTATGAAAACAACCCGGCTGCCTTCGAACGCATGCAGTTCATGAAGCAATACAGCGAGATCAGGTAAAGACCAGTCTGAACCCTTATTCAACAAAATGTCCGAAACCTTGTTAACTAAAAAACCCTGCAAACTAAGATATGGACGGCCTCTCCTTCCTTCAGCAGCTCGACGCAGAAGCCATCGAAGCCTTATATCAGCAGTATAAAGATGATCCGGCATCGGTAGAACCCAGCTGGCACCATTTCTTTCAAGGCTTCGATTTTGCACGGCGCGATTACCTGAGTTCAGATTCAGACATCCCTCCGGTCGACGAGGAATTCAAGGTCATTAACCTCATTAATGCCTACCGTAAAAGAGGGCACCTGTTCACAAAAACAAACCCGGTCAGGGCTCGCCGGAAGTACTTCCCGACACTCGACCTTGAGAATTTCGGACTGAGAGAAGAAGAACTCGACAAAGTCTTTCATGCCGGTAAAGAGATTGGCATCGGCAGCACCACCCTTCGTCAGATCATCGACCATCTGGAAAAAACTTACTGTGGCCATATCGGATCCGAGTTCATGTTCATTCGCATCCCGGAAAAGGTGGATTGGCTCACCAGTAAAATAGAGAAAGACAAGAACAGAAGCAGCTTCAGCAGCGAAGAAAAAAAGGCCTTCTTTCACCACCTTAAGGAAGCCATGGGCTTTGAAAAATTCATTCACCACAAATTTGTCGGGCAGAAACGTTTTTCCCTGGAGGGGTGCGAGGTTCTCATTCCGGCCCTTAATGAGCTGATAAAAAGAGGTTCGAAGCTGGGCGTGAAAGAATTCAATATTGGAATGGCCCACCGTGGCAGGTTGAATGTGCTGGCCAATGTTCTCAGAAAACCCGCACACAAGATTTTCAAAGAATTCGAAGCGGAGGCCTATGAAGAAGGGATTAGCCTGGGCGATGTTAAGTATCATCTGGGCTATGGACAGAAGCTTCAATACGGAGACGGACACAGTGTACAGGTTAATCTGGTCCCCAACCCTTCCCATCTGGAGTCTTCCGCTCCCATCATAGAGGGGGTGTCCCGTGCGCGCTGCGACGCACTCTATAAAGGCGATCACAAGCAACTCGTCCCTGTTATCATCCACGGCGATGCAGCTATTGCGGGACAGGGGGTGGTTTATGAGCTCGTCCAGATGTCGGGCCTGCCCGGCTATCATACCGGCGGGACTATTCACATGGTAATCAATAACCAGATTGGCTTTACCACAGACTACCTCGATGCCCGGAGTTCGACTTATTGCACCGATGTGGGCAAGGTAATTAAAGCCCCTATATGGCACGTGAACGGAGACGATGTGGAGGGCCTGATTCATGTCGTGAGAATGGCCATTGCCTATAGACAGACCTTCCACAGCGATGTCTTCATCGACATCCTTGCCTACAGAAAATACGGACACAACGAGGGCGACGAACCCCGTTTTACCCAACCCACCCTCTACAAGGCCATATCGAAACAACCAAATACCAGGGACATCTATATGCAAGCCCTGCATAAGGAAGGCGTTTTCAGTGAAAAGGAAACCAGCGTCATCCTGGAAAAGTATGAAGAAGAGCTTGAGAAAGAACTTGCACTTGCCCGCAATCTGAAGAAGGTCAGCATACAGCAATTTCTGGAGGAGACATGGCAATCATATCACTATGCCAAACCGGAAGAATTCGTCGAAGTAACAGAGAGCGGAGTTGCTGAGGATAAACTGCGCGGTATTTCGGCAAGCATCAATACGCTTCCGGCCGACCTGAACTTCTTCAGGAAGAGCCGAAAGCTGGCAGCGGACAGGGCTAAAATGATCGAAGCAAACAAAGTGGACTGGGCCATGGGTGAACTCCTGGCTTATGGTTCTTTGCTCATTGAGGGGCATCCCGTCCGGATCAGCGGACAGGACAGCATTCGTGGCACCTTTTCGCATCGCCATGCCGGACTTACCATCGAGGGCAGTAAAGACCGCTATTTCCCCCTGCAGCATCTGTCCGGGGACCAGGCCTCTTTTCGTGTTTTCAATTCACCTCTGAACGAATATGCTGTACTTGGATTTGAATACGGACATGCCCTGGCCTCCCCCGAAGCTCTGAATATCTGGGAGGCACAATTCGGGGACTTTGCGAATGTGGCTCAGGTTATTATTGACCAGTACATATCCAGTGCAGAAGAAAAATGGGGGGTCATGAATGGGCTTGTTCTCTACCTTCCTCATGGCTTTGAAGGCCAGGGTCCGGAGCATTCAAGTGCCCGGATCGAGCGTTTCCTCAGCCTGGCTGCACGATGCAATATGCACATCGTGCATCCCACGTCTCCGGCCAGCCTCTTCCATGCCCTGAGAAACCATCTCAAAAAGCGTTCAAGGGTCCCTCTGGTGATTTTTACGCCCAAAAGCCTGCTCAGACATCCACAGTGTATTTCCGATCTGAAGGCACTTTCATCGGGGCGTTTCCAGCCACTGATCGATGATGAAGAAACCGACCTTGAAGAGGTCAGACGGGTTGTCTTCTGCAGTGGACGAATCTATTACGATCTACTGGCAAGAAAACAAAAACTCGGGGTAAGGGACATTGCCCTGATCAGGCTCGAACAGATCTTTCCCTTCCCCAAAAAGACTGTGGACGAAGTCCTGAAGCGTTATAAAAACAAGCTGCTGACCCTGTGGGTACAGGAGGAACCCGAAAACATGGGACCCTGGTACTATATCAGGGATGAGATGAAAGACATCGACATTTTACCCGTTAGCAGGCTGGCCTCAGGGAGCCCGGCAACAGGCCTGTCGCACCTGCACGAGATTAGCCAGACCGAGATTGTGGACAAGGTCTTCAGATCCTGCACCTGTGAGCTGCTCAATGACTACTGTGGTTTGCAGTGTGTCGTAGGCAGTTCGCGTAAAGAAATACTGGCGCAACACTATTATTTCGACAAAGAAAAACCTTAAAGTTCCTCACATGCAACTGGAAATCAAAATCCCGAGCCCCGGCGAATCCATTACAGAAGTAGAACTAAGCACCTGGTTTGTAGAGGACGGCAGCCTGGTAAGCAGGAATCAGGAAATAGGGGAGGTGGAATCGGAAAAGGCTACCCTGCCCTTAATTGCTGAGCAGGCAGGAAAGCTGGAAATCCTGGTTCCTGCAGGAGAAACCGTAAGCGTAGGAAAAGTAGTGGCCCGAATAGACACAGAAGTAAAGCTGCCACAGAAAGAGACGAGGGAAGAAAAGCAAGAAGAAGAAAAGGAGGGGAAAGGGGAAAAGAAAGAGGAAAAGGGGAAAGAGCCTGACAGACCAACAGCCGAAAATCCCTCACCGGCTCAAAGACCTAAGCCAAAGCTTACCCCCCTGTCGCGGAAGATTTTGGAAGCTGAAGGCCTCGAACTGGAGGATGTACTCGGTGGTCATAAGAAGGCAGACACGGGGAATGTGGGCGCTGCATCACGGACAGAAGAGCGGAACAAACTGAGTCAGCTCAGAAAAAAGATTAGCGAACGATTGGTCGCAGTCAAAAATGAGACCGCCATGCTCACCACATTTAATGAAGCCGATCTGAGTACGCTGATCGCGACAAGAGCTCAGCTTCAGGAGGACTTCCAGACGCGCCATCAGATTAAGCTGGGTTATATGTCCTTCTTCACAAAAGCAGTTTGCCTTGCCCTGGCGGAATACCCGGCCGTAAACGCCCGAATCGAAGGTGACGAGCTTATTGTACCCACTTACTGTGACATTGGCATTGCCGTTCAAACAGAGAAAGGTTTGATGGTTCCGGTTTTGCGGAATGCCGAATCCATGGGATTGGCACAGATAGAAATGGCCATTGCCGATCTTGCCGCAAAGGCAAGGAAGGCCCGTCTGGGAATAGCTGAAATGAGCGGGGGCAGCTTCACCATATCCAATGGAGGCATTTATGGCTCAATGCTTTCCACTCCCATTCTGAATCCCCCGCAATCGGGCATTCTCGGCATGCATAACATCATCGAAAGGCCGATAGCCGTTAACGGAAAAATCGAAATCAGGCCAATGATGTACCTGGCCCTGAGCTACGATCACAGGGTCATCGACGGAAAAGATTCCGTAGGCTTCCTGAAAATGGTAAAAGAGTTGATTGAGGCACCTGCCCGGCTCCTGACAGACCCTGCTTAATAGTAAGTGATTTCCCGTTTTACGACCAACTCGGCGCTGATCTTATCCTTCCCCGGAAAAACCAGTTGGGTCGTCCAGTTACCCTTGTCGTCAAAATCCCTGTACTCGTAATGCTGGGTCGCCGTGCGCTTTCCACTGCCCATGTCTTCCTCGTAATTCTCGACAAGTATATCCTTTTCGTAGACCCAGTGAATGGCAAGTTCCCGATCATTTACCACACGGACCTGACGCTCCAGCCTGCCCCGCGAGTCAAAGAAATTCGCACCCTCAAACTGTAGCTTCTCCCCCTCCCAGACCTCGAAATTCACCCGGTCCGAAGACACGCGCTCAAGGAGGGTTTTTGTCTCCCTTCTGTCATAAACAGAGATGTACGTTTCCTCAACCATTTCTCCGTCTTCCCAGGCCGTCGTGGTATATCCCAGGGTATCTCCGGCATGGTTCATGGTAACTGTTCGCCGGTAGCTGCCATCCTCCCCGTAGAAAGTCACCCGATGACCATTAATGGTGGGGGTTCCGGCCACCCACTCCCCGTCTTTGGCCGTAGCATTGTACTGGTGTTGAAGGACCATTTTTACCTTTCCTTTCAATCCGTATTTCTGCAGATCGCCTTTGCCTCCTCCACAGGACAAAAGGAATAAAAGACCGGCAAACAAAAGAGCATGGATGGTTTTCATAGCATAGGACTTAGGTAGCGGACAAAAGTACTGTTTCGAACCGAGATTCCAAAGCAACTTACTCCGATTGAGGCAGATTAACCATGCTCATCACCTGCGCGATCATTTGTTTTTGTTCGGCTGTGACTGCCAGATTTTCTGCTGCTTTGAAAGAAACCCCGGCCTCGTCCTTTCGCTCCAGAATGTAAAGGACCATACCATGGTAAAAAAAATAATCGAATTGAGGCTCAAGCTCGTAACAGGTTCTGAACCAACGTTCTTCATTTTCAAGTAATTCCGGAGTCATGTATTGCTGGTCCATGTCTGTTATCTGGGAAGCCGCCCGGTATAACCACTGGTGGTCTCCCTTGCGGTCAGATGCAAAACGGGCATCTACATAGCTGATCAGCTCGGCCGGTTTATCGGTATAATAGTAATACTGCAGAAAAGGAAGGGATTTAAGATCCCAGACACTGGTTTCCCCGGCTTCGATCATCGGGCCAAGCTCATTGGCCATCCGGCTGACCAATGATACATCGTTCTGTTCAACTGCTTTTACCAGTGAATGATTGTAAATCTTTTCCAGGGCGAGCATGTAATCGGATCCCAGAACGCGTTGCAATCGGTCCCGGTCCGAAGCAAAAGCTGGCCACCATTCATCTTCCAGATCCATATAAAAAGCGACAACCATGATGTCTTCATCGTTCAGCTCAGTCCCCTCGATGAGTTGCTCCATGTATTCCGAAGCAAGCACTTCGGCCTCCTCATCTCTTCCCATTTCGCGTACAGCAGCAAGGTAGGCTGCAAAGTCCTTGTTTGAAAGGCCTCTGGCTTCCTTTGCTTCCTCATATGCTCTTATCTTCCGGTAATTTGCGGCTGCGCTTTCCAGCCTGTTTTTCAGCTCCGGCGCATCGGTATAACCAACGATACTGCTGATCGGGTCGCCCGAAGATGAAAAGACAAACACACTGGGATAGCCCTGCAGCTTATTTTCCTCAGCGTAAACCCGGCCATAATCCGTTTCTCCATCCATGCGAACATTGATGAAATAGGCATTCATATAAGAAGCCAGCAGGGAATCGGTATAGACCTCCCTGTCCATCATCTTGCAGGGGGCACACCATTTTGCATAGACATCGACAAACAACATCTTGCCCTGCACGGAGGCAAGACGTTCAAATTCCTGCATCTCAGATGCCGTACTTACTTCACTGAACCTGACCTGCGTAAATCCCCGGACAGGCAACAACAGCAAGAGCACAGTACACAATAAACCAATGCCCTTATAAGCACTTGAATTTCTCATCTTTTATCTCCTTTGATTGTCTTTGTAAAAACGCTTGCATCAGCCATTTATTTTTCCCGCTTTAAAAGCCCGGCTTCCCTGAGTAATGCCAGGTAATAATGCGACTCCCTCTCCCAGCACAATTCCCGGGCTGCTTTCTCAAGCGCCTCCTTCCAACGGCCCTCGTCTGCCATGGTGAGCATCTCGCTGACCATTCCGGCCAAGGCTAAGGGACTTCTCTCTGTTGTAGTTCTGCCCACCTTATAGCCCTCCACAACCGCTTTCATCTCGGGCAATGCCGAACAAAGCACGGGTATTCCGGCCTGAATATAGTCGAACAATTTATTGGGCAGGGCATAACGGTAACTCAAGCCCCGATCCTCCTCCAGCGAGAAACCCAGGTCGGCCGAACTGGTGTAGCGATGCAATTCTTCCGGCTCCAATCTGCCCAGGAACACGACCCGCCCCGACAAGCCCTTTTCAGTAACTCTTTTCCTGAGTGCCTTCTCAATATCACCCACCCCGGCCAGCAAAAGCATTGCATCGTCAAGAAAGGGCATCATATCAATCATCAGTTCTATGCCCCTGCCTACATTCAACGCACCCTGGTAGATCAGCAAATACCTGGCTGCATAGCCTTCCCTGATGCTTCGATCCGGTTTGGGCACTCGCTGCAGGGGAAGATTCCGGACAACAGCAAAAGGAACCCCATAGCGTTTTCTGTAAAGAGTAGCGATGGATGAGCTGACTGTAATGGCGGTTTTTACTCTGGGTAAGAGGCAGGCTTCCAGCCTGCTCCATATGTTTCGCTGAAGAGGCCTTTCCAGCAATTCGGGAACACGGGTAAACAGTTCGTGGCTGTCATAAACCAAGGCTGTGCCTCTAATGCCGGCCGCCAGGCTTGTCGCAAGCAAAGTATCCAGGTCATTTGCCACGAACAGGAAGGGCTTTCGACAAGACATAAGACTGCAGAACAGGCGCAGGTTGAAGCAGGCATAAAAAAGCGGCCCACGCCTGAAAAGCATCCGGTAACGGCGGAGTTTAATGCCTGGGGCAATCTTCACGTCCGGACTGCCAGGGAGCCTTCGACCGATGCAATGAACCTCAAATCCTTCTTGCTGCAAAAGCAAAGCCACACGGTGAACCCGCTGGTCACTGGCCAGATCATTGATCACCGATATGTAAGCCCGTTTCAAGAAATCGTCTGAGGCAATAAATATAGGAAAAAGCACCTGCAGTTGAGCCAAACCGGCCTAAGCAAAACCCCGGGTCCGGACCTGAAACTGAGCGATTCCCAAAGTGGCTTTGCAATCAGCGATAAATCCGTTTCTTGTTTAGTGCACGCTGGTAGGCACTGGCATTCCGGTTGTGCTGGGCCAGGGTTTTGGCAAAGGCATGCCTGCCACTGAAATCGGCCTTCGCACACATGAACAGATACCTATGCTTCTCATAGTCGAGTACGGCATCGACTGCCGATACTGAGGGAATGACGATGGGTCCCGGTGGAAGTCCCTTGTACTTATAGGTATTGTAGGGCGATTCTATGTGCTTGTCTTCATTCAGAATCCGCTTCAGGGTAAAATCGCCCATCGCAAATTTCAAGGTTGGATCTGCCTGCAAAGGAATACCCTTTGCGATGCGATTCATGTATAAACCGGCAACCCGCCTGTTTTCCTCATCGAACATGGTTTCTTCATCCACAATTGAAGCCAGGGTAACAACTTCCGTTCTGCTCATTCCAATCTTTTCGGCCTTTTTATCCCGATCACCTTTCCAAAACCGCTCATACTCTCGATGCATTCGTTCACAAAAAGTCTGGGGTGTATCGGTCCAGAAAAACTCATAGGTATTGGGGATAAACATCGCATAGAAGTTCTCCCTGCTGAAACCATAAACAGCCGGTGTTTTCTGATCCAGTAAATAGTCGGCAAAACTTGCAGAATCGACCTCCAGATAGCGTGAGACCTTCGCAGCAAGCAGTTCCATATTCCGGACATTGTTAAACACAACCATGACGGGATCCTGCCGACCCGATCGCAGCATATTCACAAGTTCGTTGTTGCTGATCCCATCTCTGATTTTGTATCTTCCCTTGCTCAGCTTATCACCAAAGCCCTTTTTCCCGGCTACCCATTCAAAGGACTTCCTGTCGATTAAACCTGCCTCGGACTGAAGCCTGCCGGCAAGCTCATCGAGGTCTGTATGATCGGACACATAAAAAATTACATGATCTGTGTCCAGCTCCACATTGGGCATAAAGACCCTGCTGTAGAGTTTGAAGACCACCAGCACCATGATAATGAGCCCGAGAAAGACGATCAGGATGGAAAGACGAACCGCCTTGCCAACCCGCTTTGTATGTCTGCGTTCAAACATGCCTGTTCAACTTTTCAGTACACACAAATGTAACAGAATCTGGTCAATTGATCAGGTTACCCTATAGCAGGAGAGCCATCATTGTGATGGCCCTCCTCCTGAAATCTATTTCTTAAGCACCTTTTTCAGCACCTCTTCCTTATCAAGCTTTTTGGTACAGAAGAACCAGTCTTTGCAATCGAGTTCCCCATCGTCCATTCTCTCTTTAGCTGTTCCACAGGAGCCTGCAGGCCCGATAATCACATCATCGCCCGGACGCCAGTCTGCCGGAGTAGCCACGCCAAATTCATCGGCAGTCTGCAAAGCGATAATAGCCCTGTAGAGCTCATCGAAATTCCTTCCAAGACTAAGGGGATAGTAAATGATAGCACGGATAATGCCCTTTGGATCAATAATAAAGACAGCCCTTACAGCTTTGGTGCTATCCTCATTGGGCTGGATCATCCCGTACTTCCCGGCCACCTCCATCGTGATATCCTCAATGAGCGGGAAAAGAACCTCAATGTCTTTCATCCCCTTGTACTCGATCTTTTCCCTGATGGTACGCAACCAGGCGATGTGGCTATAGAGGCCATCGACAGACAAACCTACCAGCCTGGTGTTGGCCTCAGCAAACTTATCCTCCATGGAGGCAAAGGTCATAAACTCGGAGGTACACACCGGGGTAAAATCGGCGGGGTGACTAAAAAGGATGACCCAGCTTCCTTTGTAATCATTCGGAAAATGAATATCACCCTGGGTAGTTGCAGCTTTGAATTCCGGTGCAGCATCTCCGATTCGCGGCATCGCATTCATTTGTTGGTTTCGTTCTTCCATTTCTAATTGTTTAATTGGTTTACTTATGCTTCTTTCGGTATCGACCTCTGATCTGCAGCGAAAACTCGTCAATGTCGAAACCCTCGATTTCTTTCTCTTGAAAATACTCCCTGATAAGCTTGTCGAGCCCCTCATCGTGATAATCGCCAATCAAATCAGTCTCGGAGCAATAGAGATGATGATGATGGCTCATAAGCGCATCATATCTCATGGCATCCTTATCGGTATGAACACGCTTCAGCAGTTGCTTCCCGACAAGGGTATCCAGCACCTTATAGATGGTACCAATGGCAATATTCGGATGCTTTTGACGGGTCCTGGCAAGTATCATCTCGGCCGTCGGATGATTCGCCAGGGCGTGCACTGCTTCCAGAACAGCCAAACGCTGAGGCGTAATCCGAAGGCCCTTTTCGGCCAATCGCCTGCTCAATTCCTCTCCTGAGATCTTCATGTCCGGAGCAAATATAGTGATTTTTTCTTTTATAAGAATAATTCCTATATGAGGAATTGTCGCAAAAAAAGACCACTCCAAAGAGTGGTCTACAACTCAAAAATGGTTCAAAGCTATTTCAGGCCTGCAAGTGCCGACTTCAGACGCTGCATAGCCTTCTCCAGATTTTCATCGGAATTCGCATAAGAAATCCTGACACAACCGGGTGCACCAAAAGCAGAACCGGGAACGGTTGCAATATGCCCCTCTTCAAGCAAATAAATGCAGAGATCCATGTCGTTCTCGAGTTTTCGCTCACCGGCACGTTTTCCAATGTAAGCACTAAAGTCGGGAAACACATAGAAGGCCCCTCCCGGAATGGCACACTTTACGCCTTCCAGGTCGTTAACATGGCGGAGAATGAGGTCTCTTCTGCGGAGGAAGGCTTCATTCATTTCTTTCACACAGCGCTGGTCCCCTTCCAGGGCAGCCAGGGCAGCCCGCATTGAAATGGAACAGGCTCCGGAGGTCATCTGCCCCTGCAACTTCGTGCAAGCCTTCACCAGCCATTCCGGACCGGCCATATAGCCAATCCGCCAACCAGTCATGGCATACCCCTTGGAAACCCCGTTTACGATAAGCACACGATCCCGGATCGATGCAAATTGGGCAATGGACTCATGGCCACCAACAAAATTAATGTGTTCATAAATCTCATCCGAGATCACAAAAACCTGGGGGTGGCGTTCGATCACAGCAGCCAGGGCGGCCAACTCCTCCCGGGAATACACAGCACCCGTGGGATTCGAGGGCGAACACAGAATCAGAGCCCTGGTTCTGGGGCTGATAGCAGCCTCCAACTGTTCGGGCTTTATCTTAAACTCATCTTCAACACTGGTCTCCAGAATCACGTTCACGCCTCCGGCAATCTTGCCCTGCTCAGCATGACTTACCCAATAAGGTGCCGGAACAATCAGTTCCTCTCCCCTTTCGAGCAAACACATCATAATATTGGCAAGTGCATGCTTGGCCCCTACCGTAACCATGAGCTGTGAGGGCGCATATTTAAGCCCGTTTTCCTTCTCAAGCTTGAGCGAAATGGCCTTCAGTAAATCGGCATAGCCGGCTACCGGTGAATAACCATGCCAGGGGCCGTCAATGGCCTCCTTTGCAGCAGCACAAATATGAGCGGGAGTGGGGAAATCGGGTTCACCCACACTCAGATTAATCACATCGATGCCCGCTTCCTTCATTTCACGCCCCTTCTGGTTCATCGCAATCGTAGCTGATGAAGCAAGAGACTTAATTGTAGCCGAAAGATGTTCCATAAGTTTTGGAAATAATTGGATGATTGATTGGTTTTCAGACAGCTAAAATACGCTTTTCGTAATAATTTCCTTATTATTGTGGGCCTCAAGTTTTGAAAAGAATGAAGATGGAAAGTCTGTTGGAAATCCTGAAATATACCCTCCCCGCACTGCTTGTTTTTTTTACCGTGCTAATCCTGCTCAGATCCTGGTCCCGAAACGAAGAAAGGAGAAGACAGCAGGAATTCAACATGCAGCTGTCCGATGATATTCTGCCTGTCAGAATGCAGGCTTACGAGCGGATCATCCTTCTGCTGGAACGCATATCCCCCGATTCCATGATTCTGAGGCTTGGCCGGCCCGAATACAGTGCAAACCAGCTTCAGAAAGAGTTACTGATTGCCATCAAGCAGGAGTATGACCACAACCTGAGCCAACAGATTTACATTAGTTCGGCCGGCTGGGAAAAGGTTAAAACAGCAAAGAACCAGATTACCGGACTGATAAATACGACCATGATGGAACTCAAGCCGGAGGCTTCGGGTACGACCTTAGGGAAACGAATCCTGGAACGGCTCGCAGAATTAAATGACACCCCCTCGCAGGTTGCCATAAACTTCCTGAAGAAAGAGGTCCGCGAGTTGTTCCTGAACTGAAGACCTGGTTCCACATTGCGGACCTGGTTCCTTAGCTATACACCAGCAAAAGACCATGCGGAAAATACAACCGGGGACGGCCGTCCATGATACGGAAGGCCGTCCCCGGTAAACAGGTCTGATGCAATTGTGTTTACCTGATCAGCTGAACACTGCGTTTTACAAATGCAGCAAGATCCTCTCCTCTGAGCTGATTGTTTGCCAGCAAAGCAAGGTCGACGAGCTGCTTGACCAGCTTTTGTGAGGAGCCATGCTTCTTAAGCATCGCAATACGCTTTTCTTCAAGCTCATTCAGCTTCTTATTAAGCTCATCCATCTGGTCCTTTTCACTCTGAGGGATTTCTTCCGGTTTTTTTCCTTCCCTGGCTTTCTCCAGGAGCTGCTGCTCCTCCGAGAGCCCTTTCTTCTCCTCTCTGAGCTTAACCAGTTTGTCCCCCAATTTCTTTTCGGTTTGCGCCACCACCTTCTCAACAAGACGGTGATTGGTATTCACCACCAGGTTGTAGGAATCGGGCAGATTCCCGTAAAATGAGGCCTGTCCGCTCATCTCCTGCATGTCCTTCATACGGCGCATGAACTCGCTCTGGGTAATCATTACAGGCTGGTCATCTTCGGAAAGCGCCTCATAACTAATCAGGTAATTCATCTCCTGCCCCGGAAGCTGCGACTGAAACACAGGAGTCAGGTCGGACTGCTGCTCACTACTCAGTTTCGATTCACGATGCTCTTCCTTGTCGATGAGCTTGTCCACAATATCGGAATCGACACGCGCAAAACGAATCCCCTCCAACTTGCTCTCCATGTGGTTCACAAAGTGGGTATCGAGCTGGCCGTCCATTAGCAATACGTCATAGCCTTTGGCCCTGGCAGCTTCAATGTAGCTGTACTGATCGGACTGGTTTGTCGCATACAGATAGACCACAGTCTTGTCCTTATCGGTTTGTTGCTCTTCCACAGCCTTCTTATACTCCTCAAGGGTAAAGTACTTTCCTTCGGTGTTCTTGAGCAATACGAATTTGGCAGCCCGCTCATGGAATTTATCGTCCGACATCATCCCATAGGCGATAAACAGTTTAAGATCGTCCCACTTTTGCTCGAATTGTTCCCTGTCATTTTTGAAAATCTCCTCCAAACGATCGGCAACCTTTTTGGTAATATGCGAGGAAATCTTCTTGACGTTGCCGTCGCTTTGTAAATAACTTCTGGAGACATTCAGCGGAATATCCGGTGAATCAATGACCCCGTGAAGCAAGGTCAAAAACTCGGGCACGATGCCTTCGACCGAATCGGTAACAAAGACCTGGTTGCTATAGAGCTGAATCTTATTCTTCTGAATCTCAATGTTGTTCTTAATCCTGGGAAAATAGAGAATCCCTGTAAGGGTAAAAGGATAGTCCACATTCAGATGGATGTTGAACAGAGGCTCATCGGATACCGGGTAGAGCCTCCGGTAGAAGCTTGCATAGTCCTCTTCGCCGGCCTCTGAAGGAGGCAGTGTCCAAAGCGGTTTGGTGTCATTAATAATGCGGTCCCGGTCTGTCTCTTCTTCTTTTCCATCCTTCCATTCCTTTTCCTTCCCGAAAACAATTTCGACCGGCAGGAACTTGCAATACTTATCGAGTAATTCATTAATCTTGTGCTCCTCAAGGAACTCCTTGCTGTCATCATCCAGATGCAGAACAATCTCCGTCCCCCGTTCAGTCTTCTTCGACTCCTCAAGGGAATACTCCGGACTGCCGTCACAACTCCACTTAACAGCAGACTCGCCATCACGCCACGATTTGGTATGGATTTCCACCTTATCGGATACCATGAAGGCCGAATAAAAGCCCAGGCCAAAATGTCCGATAATGGCATTGGTATCGTTCTTATACTTTTCCAGAAAGTCCTCTGCACTCGAGAAGGCAATCTGGTTGATGTACTTCTCAACCTCGTCGGCACTCATCCCGATCCCGGAATCAATTACGCTGAGCGTTTTTTTCTTCGGGTTCAGTTCAACCCTTACACGGGTGTCGCCCAGTTCACCTTTAAACTCACCCACTGAGGCCAGGGTCTTCAACTTCTGAGTAGCATCAACAGCATTCGAGATCAGCTCTCTGAGGAAGATCTCATGGTCAGAATAAAGAAATTTCTTAATGATCGGAAAAATATTCTCCGTGGTGACATTGATCTTGCCTTTTTGCATGGTTTTACAATTTTTTGATTTCCAAACTCCCCTGTGTCAAAGGCTGTGCCATTTGGTGAAAGCTGACGGAATGTCAGTATTGCAAACGGGCATCCACGTCACCGCGAAAAACCCAAACGCCGGTCACAAATTCCAGTCCGTCGTAGGAGCCATCCGGGCCATAAAACTCAAAATTTCCCTGGTAAATGGGATGAAAAGGCACAAGGTGACTAAAAGTAATGAGTTCGAGTTCAGGGTCGTATTGCATGGAAATGGCCACCTGGCTGGAATACTCCAGGACAAAGCGATCTGCAAAATTGGCCACATTAAGGCCATTCTTCATCCTGCCCCTCCTGCCTTTCGAAGGACTTCGGACAGGCGATGCTCCGGCAGAACCGGACCGATCTGCAGCCTGTATCTCGTCCAGGGGGTTCGGGGGGGGGACGATCCCTCCCTTTTGTCGTGCCCTGGGCCTGTTTACACGCTCTGTATCCCCTCCGGTGGCAGATTCCTGAGCTCCTCCCTCGGCCAGACCACCAAGGCTGAACATTCCACGCAAGAAAACAGGCTTTCCGCGTTTAATCTGGAGCACCTCTGCCGTTTTAATAATGGAACGCGAATTATTGAAATCCATACCCAGAAGGGTATAATAGACATTCCGTTTATTTCGGGTACTCACAATGCGATAATACAGCTTTCCATACCAGTTCTCGAGGGTCTGCTCGCAATAACTTACATTCCGCTGAGGCTTTTCATTATCGTGTAAAGCAAAGACCCGGATGCCCCGCCGGTCGGCTGTCTGCATAAACCCGTAGTAGCGAAAATGATCGGCATCAAGCTTGACATGCCAGCTGAAAACACGAAGTATTCCATCCTCTGAACTAAGCACCCCAATTCTCTTAAGTCCCGTCCAGGGGTAGTCCGCAGCACCTTCCAGTAAAAGCGCAGCCGGCAGCTTTTTCAGCAAACTATCGAGAGCCGGTTCAAGGCCCGTTTGTATCTCTTCCACATACAATTGTTCGAAGAGCCCGGCCAGCTCTTCTTCGGCCCGAAGCAATTCCTCAGAATAGGCCTGCACACTATCCTGCTCCTGCGGCATCACAGCAGAACGATCCAACTGTGCCGGGAGTTCACAGAGAGCTAGTTGTACAATGACAAGGCTAAAGAAAATGTGCTTCATCGCATTAAAGTTCATCCAGCACCGCAAGAAGCATTTCAATCGAGCGGTCAACTTCTTTTTCAGTAATAAGCAGAGGTGGAGCAATTCGAAATGCCCCTTCTCCAAATAAAAACCGGTCAATAACCATGCCCCTTTTGAATGCCAGATCAATGAAGCGGTTTACATCCTCACCTTCATTCAGCACCACTGCCAGAAACAGCCCCCGTCCTCTGAGCGATTTAATCCGGGGATGCTTTAGTCCTTCACGGTAGCGGCTTTCCATCTCAAGTGCATGCTTCATGAGCCCTTCCGATTCCACAACCTTCTGTGCAGCCAGGCCTGCCGCACAGGACACCGGATGCCCTCCAAAAGTGGTAATATGCCCCAGGGGAGGATCGTAGGTCAGACTCCGCATCCGTTCCCGCCCCGCAATGAAAGCACCCAGGGGCATGCCGCCTCCAAAACTTTTTGCAAGACAAAGAATATCCGGCTCAATACCATAGTGCGTGCTGGCGAGCAATTCCCCACTACGCCCCATGCCGGTTTGAATCTCATCCACAATTAACAGCGTACCAGTCGCCGTACAACGCAATCTCAGGGCTTGCAGAAAATTCCTTCCATCTGCACCAATCGCCGGTTCAATAATCCCGGCTTCGGCCTGGATGGGTTCTACGACAACTGCCGCCACCGCTTCATCCACCAGTAAAAGGTCTTCCCAGTTGTTAAAGCGCAAGTGCTTAACTCCCGGAATCACGGGCAGGAATCCGGAACGAGCCGAAGCCGACCCCAGGACAGAAAGGGCACCATAGGTCCCTCCATGATAGGCCTGCTCAAATGCCCGGATCTGCGTCCTTCCGGTAAAACGTCTGGCCAGCTTCAATGCTCCATCAATCGCTTCTGACCCTGAATTCACAAAGAATACATTGTCCAGAGCAGCCGGCAAACGCTCAGTTAACCATGCTGCGTAGGCTACCTGTGGCGACTGAATAAACTCGCCATAAACCATGGTATGCATATAGGCCCCGGCCTGCTGTTTCACGGCCTCAACTACTGCGGGATGTCCATGGCCCAACGCAGAGACAGAAACCCCCGATACAAGATCCAGATAGGGTCGGTCGTCTGTGTCGTAAAACCAAACGCCCTCGGCCCTTTTAATCTCAAATTGCAGGGAATGGGCGGAAGTCTGCGCTACATGGCGCAGGAACAACTGCCGTTTCGAAACCATAGGACTATTTTATGATCAAATTGATATCCTTCATCAGCTTTTCCTTGTAAGACTTACCGATGGGGATACTCTTGTTACCTTCTTCAACCCTTACAATAACAGAGTTGTCTTCAATAACATTGATGCAGCTGGTATTTACGATATAGGACCGGTGAACCCGGGTAAATTTCGATGATGGAAGCTTTTGTTCAATGGCCTTCATCGTGAAGTGTATTGTATACTTGTCGGTGAAGGTGTTGAAGATGACATAATTCTCAAGGGCTTCAACCCAGAGAATGTCGTCATACTTTAGCTTTACAAGCGTCGCATTCTTCTTTATAAAGATCTCATCCTTACCCAACTGCTCGGCATTGATTTGCTCGAAACGTTTGAATGCTTTGGACACAGCTCTGTAAAAACGACCATATTCGACCGGCTTTAAAAGGTAATCGGTAACATCATACTCATAAGAGTCGACCGCGTACTTCCCTTTCGAAGATACAATAATCACCAGTGGAATCGTCTTCAGGGAATTCAGCACCTCAATACCCGTCATCTCAGGCATTTCAATATCCAAAAAAATCAGATTGATTTCTTCATGCTTTTTTAGAATGTTAATGCCCTCAACCGGATCTCCGCTCGATGCAACCAGTTCCAAACCATCGGTCTTCTGTATGAATTCCTCAATGATCCGCCTGGACAGGGTGTCATCATCAATGATCATGCAATTCATATGGCAGAGTGTTTTGTCATAACAAGCTTAGTATTTATCTATAAAAACCACCCGTTAATCAAAGATAGAGAATAATTATTTATCCAGCTTCTTTCTGAAAGCTTTTTCAATCAATTCACTCTTCTTTATACTGGCTCTGAGCCAATCCAGCAAAAGGGCTTCTTTTTCTCCGGAAGACAGTCTCCAGTCCTGATTGCTCCGCTCGAGCCTCTTCCTTAAACTGTATAGGGTAAGGGCTGCCGATACCGAAATGTTATAGCTCTCCGTAAATCCCACCATGGGAATCTGCAGGTACTCATCGGCCAGCCTGAGTGCGATTTCGCTAAGCCCGTTCAATTCCGTTCCAAACATGATCAGGGCAGGCCCTTTCTCCAGGTCGAAGTTCTCCGGCGTACTGCCATCCCGGTGGGGAGAAGTGGCGACGACCCGATAACCCTTGTCCTTCAGGGCCATTATCGCCTCTTCAATGTAGTTATCGCCTGCATTGGCCCATGAACCCGGCCGCACATGCCTCGCGCGCGCTTCTTCCTCCGTCAGCTTTAGGCGGTCGTCCCTGTAATAGTTCAGGCTGAGCCATTGATTCGAACCAAGTGCAACATCCCTGTTAATCTCATAGACATTCCTGTTCTCCACAATATGCACATCCTGAATACCCGTACAGTCACAGGTGCGCAGGACAGCACTGGCATTCTGAGACTGGTAAATATCCTCAAGGAGTACAGCGAGATAGCGCGTCCGGTTTTCCAGCACACGCTTAAACAATTCGAAACGTTCAGGTCTGATGAAACCCGACAGATAGCTGATCAGATCGCTCTCATACTTTCCCATATCGATGACCCGGCCTGTTATGCGTAAAGAAAAAGGGGGGCCAAAGCCCCCCTTTAAACCCCGTTCAAATATCTTTACTTGACTGCGTCTCCTAATTCGGATCCGGCTTTGAACTTGACAACTTTCTTGGCTGAAATCTTTATTTCAGCGCCAGTCTGGGGATTGCGGCCAGTCCTGGCTCCTCTTTCGGATACAGAAAACGAACCAAATCCAACCAGCGCAACGCGGTCACCTTTTTTCAGCGCAGCAGTTGTGGTAGCGATGAAAGCATCGAGCGCCCTTTTGGCATCTGCTTTTGTCAGATTCGCTTCAGCAGCAATAGCATCTATTAATTGTGCTTTGTTCATAACAACATGAATTTAAGGGTTAGTAATATCTTTTATCTTAGCCAAATTCTCTACAAATATAAATTAATATCATAGCCGCGCAAGAAAGCCATCCAAAAAAAAACCTATAAATATGTGTAAATACTAGGATTTAGATCAGATTCCAGAGCTTTAAAAGGGACTTTATAGCGCAAAAACCGGATTGAAGACAAGAGGGCTGTTCAGAAGCGCAAAAGGCATGAAATCCTGCTCATATTTCTTAGAATCATTAGCTATATAAAGAAAAGCGGGAGTTCCATCCGGGAATACGAGTACTTCACACAATTTTACAGCGAGCCTGTAAGAGGATGCTAAAAATTTGCTACTTTTGCGGCCCGGAGGAATGGCAGAGTGGTCGAATGCGGCGGTCTTGAAAACCGTTGTCCGTTCGCGCGGACCGGGGGTTCGAATCCCTCTTCCTCCGCAGATAAAAAAGGCCGTCACTGTATCGCAGGACGGCCTCTGTTTTTTGCAGCTCCTTCACCCCCTATTTCCTCGCGGACCTACTTCTGCTGCGGGAGCTGCTCCCGGACACAGAGCTGCTGCTCCGTTCTGCTGAGCTCCGGGAGGACTGACG
This sequence comes from Bacteroidota bacterium, assembly GCA_002748055.1. Lineage (GTDB taxonomy): Bacteria > Bacteroidota > Bacteroidia > Bacteroidales. The sequence continues at coordinate 23,996 of PDRI01000026.1, forward strand.
CTGGCTAACACTGCTTTTACTGCGGACATGGCTACTCTTTCTTGCCGAACTGCTGCTTTTTCCGCGCTGAACAGAAGAAGGCTTCCTCGAAGTACTGCTGTGCCGAACAGCCGGTGAGGACTTCCCTGAACTGCTGCTCCGTTTTGCTGAGCTCCGGGAGGGCTGACGCTGGCCAACACTGCTTTTGCTGCGGGCATGGCTACTCTTTTTTGCCGAACTGCTGCTTCGCTGAACAGCAGAAGACTTCCTCGAACTACTGCTGTGCTGAACAGCGGGTGAGGACTTCCCTGAACTGCTGTTCCTATGCATCGCCAATGATGAAGGCCTGTTTGCGGAACCATGCCGAACCGAGCTTCTGCTGCCGGAAGACTGATTCCCCCGGACAGCACTGCTTTTTCCTGGGGCCTGGCTCCTGTGAACCGTGCTACTACTCCGCTCAGCCCTACTGCGCTGAACTGCTGCAGATCGGCTGCTACCCGGTATAGTCGCGTTCCGTTGAACCCTTGAAGGCCCGTTACTGCTTCGGATAGCCCCACTGCGCTGAACCGTGGCGGACCTGCTGCTACTCCGGCCGACCGTGCTGCGCTGAACCGTGGCGGGCCTGCTGCTACTCCTGCCAACCGTACTGCGCTGAACCCCTGAACTGCTGCTCCGACGGCTGGAACTTCTGGTTGCACTACTCCTGTAGGCCTGGTTTCGCTGCGTGGATGAAGGCCTGCTAACATTGCTGCGGCGGCTGGCTGTCCTCGTATAGTAGGCCTCTCCTGCCCGCCTCTGATCGGGCCGTGAATAGGTACTCCTGTAATGCCCCCTGTTCACATTGACCACAAGCGTTGGGCTATATACCCTGACCTTGGTGTAGTAGTAGTTGCGATAGGATCCGCAACGAAAATGATTCCAGTGTCGGTAATGTGCATAGTAATGAGGATACCAGTGTGAATGGTAACCATAGTAATAGTGCCAGTAGTGGGCTCTCCAGGGACGCCAGTAAGAGGGATAATAGCCCCAGTACCACGACGATCGCCATACCACATAGCCCGGACGATAAATGAAGCGCACCAGTGGCCAGGCTGCAATGTCGTACCAGGTCGTGGTAACCACCCTGGCATTCCTTCTGTAAACCTTGCCGGTGTAGCCGGGATTCGGTGTTTCGGCATAGATGGGCTCCACGATATAATTGGGTCCGTAAAGCGCTTCATCTCCTATTAACTGAATCTCAACAGCTCCGTTGGAAAGCTGCTCAACTACGAAAACTGCAAGATCTTGCTGCTCGTATTGGTCCAGAGCAGCCCGAAGGACAATCGTATGGATGTTTCCCTCCACATAGTCGGATACGGTAATGTAATCGATCATCTGGTCTCCGTTCAAGTCCAGATTGTTGATCATCTGGTCTTCACTATTCAGGGAACGCTCGAACTTTTCCAGGGTTTCCGACTCCCGAAAAAGGTTCATAAGGGCATAAAGGTTCAGGTTATCTCCCGGCAAACCCAGGTATTCATCCGGATAGTCCTGCGCGCTCAGCCCCACGGGCATGGCCGCTATCAGGACAATGGCTAAAATGGTTTTTATTGTTTTCATGGCAAGGCTTTTTGTTTAGTGCATTTACACAAACTAAGGCAAAAGCTGTGCCACACAGAATAGGATCAGCTATTTCCCTATAGCCTCTAGCCAGGTTCGAGCCATTAGATTGGCCCCGGCCATAGAAGGATGGACGCCATCGGCAGTCCAATAGCTTGCGGGTGCCTGATTCACAGCCCCGGTAAAGGCTTCCTGGAAGGGGACCCAGCAGGCATTGAACTCGGAGGCCAGCTTTTCGGCAATGCCCTGATAGAGCGAGAAAGGCTCCAGCCAACTCTCGTCCACAGCCCGCGTATTGCTGAGCACAAAAGGCTGACACAGTACCAGGCGAATGCCGGGAAGGGCATCAACAGTCCGATTCAGTAAGGCCCGAAGGTCGGTCTCATAAACCTCGGGGGTTCCCTCGTAATGCCCCGTCCGAAGATGCCAGTAGTCATTTACCCCAATCAATATACTCAATACATCGGGTTTCAGCTCGAGACAGTCCTTACCCCAGCGCTCGGCAAGTTGGTACACCTTGTTTCCACTAATCCCCCTGTTGTAGATCAACAGTTCGTATTCCGGCAGCTCACCAAGAATGGTGGAGGCAATCAGATTGGCATACCCCACTCCAAAGGACCAGCCGCTGTTGGGCAGTTCGCTTTCCTTGTCGCGGCCGGCGTCTGTAATCGAATCGCCCTGAAAGAGGATCACCTCACCCGGCGAAAAAAAATCCTTCCAGGGAGCAGGCGCGTGGCGCGACCCACATGAGCTTAACAGGGCCGGTGCGGCTCCCGCTGCTGCTGCACCCAGACCTACTTTTTTAAAAAAGTTTCTTCTCGATTGTTGGGATGTTCTTTCCATATTCGCTTATGATTAATAGTACAGTAGATAACTCTCTGCCTCGAGGCTTTCAAGGTACTCAAAAGTCAACTTCTTCCGGCCCAGATACAAATATTGTTCGCCGGGGAAACAGATGGCTTTACGGGAACCCGAAAGCCACATTGACCTTAAGGCAGAAAGGAAGCGATCGGCCGCTGCATAGTCTGTAAACTGGAGGGGGCGGGACTCATTACCCGGGCCGCCTAGAAAAAAGGCCTCATCACCCGCCCTGATTCCCGCAAAAACAGGTACGATCTCCGAACGGGTAAACAACAGCACCTCTTTTTCCACCCTTCCCGAGTAGAATTCAACTTCATCGTCCCATTCTGCAAAAGTCGGCCATCCCTTTTGCACATGACGGTAAACGTAGTCCATCGACAATATGCCCTTCAGGGTATCCGGCACAGATTCCATTGCCGGTACCAGTACAGGAACAAGCCTTATCGCTTTGATGCTTTCCCCTGTGCCGGGAGAACCGGCTATGTCCTGATAAACCGGCATTACCAGACTGGTGCTTACACCATCGAAGGCCATCGATACTGAAGTGGTCACATTACCCGACAGATCAATCTCCCGCGTGCCTTCCTGCTCCAGCCTAAGCTGCTTATCGGAAAGGCTGCCATTCAGCCGAAGATACTGTGCCTGGAGGGCCTGACGCTCATCCCGGGAAAACTTCCCCCGGGCTTCTGCGGAAACAAGATCGTTGATCGGCGCTTTGGCCGATAAATCGATGCTTCTCGAGAAGCCTACATCGGCAATATCGAGGTTCCCGTACTCAGTGGCAAAATGATCCCACTGCAAAAAGTGAAGGGGATATGATGCAGGAATTTCCAGCTTAAAGGACAGCCAGGCGATTCTGTCGGCAGGACTAAAATGCAGGGCCGGCTGGTTTAGGGCACTGAAGTTTCGCTTTCTGGAGATCGAAAAAACCAGATCGAGTTGCTTGTTCAGGTAATCCATACCCGAAAGCGCCTTGTCCGGATAGCGCTGATTGAGTGCCGAAAGAAAGTCGCTGTTTGCCGGATAACGCCTGTCCAGGACCTTGATCAGGGCTGTCTGGGCCGTTGCACTGAGATCCCAAAGATGCTGGCCGGGATCGGCCGGCCCGGCATCGTGCAGGTGATAACCATAGAGGTGGATGTCGGCCAGTTCATGGTCCTCTCCCTGATAGCTGGCCGAAGCAAAACGCTTCACGCTGCTGCAGGAATAAAGCAGAAGCAAGGGCAAGAGCAATAAACTGAATGTCTTTTTCATAAGCTCGGGCTGTGGTCAATCGCAGTACACGCTGGCAGGAATAATGGGACCGGGATTGGATTTACAACGGATTCCCACATCCCGGACAAAGGTTTTATCCTCGAAGACCATGCCCAGGCTACAATCAAAGACCATGCCTTCCCTGTAGCAATCTGTCTCGGACATGTCGATACAACGCCTCATGTCCATGGTCTCAATGATCAGGTAATACATGATAAGCGACTTAGGCTTGGGCTCAAAGTATAAAGGTAAGGGCTGGCGCCCTTAAAAGCAAGCCTTCCCGGCTCAGCGCTTCAGGAGGATGTAATTCTTAAACTCGCCCAACCTGCGTCCCCCGAGCAGATACTTCTCAATAAAGGAGATAAACCTGTACTTAAACTTGTCGTGCTTGGCCTTTACCGGGTTCTGACTGCCGGCAGGCCCGCTGGTCCTGAGTTGGTCTGCCCAGTCGAAGCGATCCATCCAGGGCTTCAGAACCGCGGGATGGCTGCCCGTAAACCGGGTAAGCCTGGCGATGTTGCCGTAATCGTAAACGCGATCGTACTTATGCTCGGCTATCTGACGCTCGACCTTCTCCCTGCCCTGGTGATTCATGCTGAATACCTTGATCTTGTTTTGCATGATATGGGGTGGACGAACCCAGCCATAGTGGTAGATCTCTGCATCGACATCGGCCACCTTCAGTTTATAGGTCCCCTCCTGCTGCCTGTAATGCAGGCCATCGAATTCCGGTATGCGTCTGAACGATTGAGCCGATTCCCAGGAATGAATCTCGGGATGCTTCCGAACAATCCGAATCTCTTTCCGGTACCAGCAGTGTGTATCCTGCAGGTGTGCGTAGTCGCCCCAAAAATGGCGGTAACGAAAGAGCAGCCCCTCCACCTCCCTATCATCGTTCAGCTCCTCACAGCGCAGTCGGATTTTCTCCAGGTCCTTTTCATGCACGAGCTCATCGGATTGCAAATAGAACAACCAATCGCCACTGCATGCCTCCATCGCAATGTCGGTCTGGTGCGCATGTTCCATGCCCCTGGGATATTTCTCGATATCCCAGACGGTGTCGATGATCCGGATCTTGGGACTGCCGATGGCCAGAATCTCCTCCCGGCTATTGTCATCTTCGTCCGAATCGCCCAGGGCTACGACGAATTCATCCACCAGGGGAAGAATCGATTCCACTGCATAACGCAGGGGGTAATAAAGCTTATGGGCGTTCTTGCCCATTGAGAAACCACTGATCTTCATCGGCTAGTACATTTGCATGGCATGCAGTTTATGATAGAGGCCATCCTCACGGGCCACCAGTTCCTGGTGGGTACCCCGCTCCACGATGCGCCCCTCATCAATCACCAGGATCTGGTCGGCGTGCTTGATGGTCGACAGGCGGTGGGCGATAACAATGGAAGTCCTGTTTTGCATTAGTTTAATCAGCGCGTCCTGAACCAGCTTCTCCGACTCTGTATCCAGGGCTGAAGTCGCCTCATCTAGGATGAGAATAGGTGGATTGGCCAGCACAGCACGGGCAATGGAGATTCGCTGTTTCTGTCCCCCGCTCAGCTTGTTCCCCCCTTCTCCGACACTGGCCTCATAGGCCTCCGGATTCTCCATGATGAAATCGTGTGCATTGGCCACACGGGCTGCCGCCTCAATGGCCGATCCGGATGGCTTTTCATCCACCCCAAAGGCAATGTTATTGCTAAAGCTGTCGTTGAACAATATGGATTGCTGGCTCACCACACCCATCAGGCGCCTGAGGGCCTTCAGACTGAAATCCCTTACAGGAACGCCATCGATCAGAATCTCTCCACTGGCCACATCCATGAACCGGGGCAGCAGATCGACCAGGGTCGATTTCCCGGATCCCGACTTCCCCACCAACGCAAGGGTCTCCCCCTTCTTAATGGCAAAAGAGACCTCCTTCAACACATCCTCCCGGTCGTAACGGAAGCTCACATTCCTGAACTCGATCGACTCCCTGAAATCGAGTGGAGCCACTGCATCGGCTTTTTCCGTGATCTTCTCATCGGCCAGCAGGAGCTGATCAATGCGATCAACCGAGGCCATGCCCTTCTGAACAAGGGTCCATGCATTGCTCAGGGATTTGGCGGGGCTCAGTATCTGGCTGAAGATGATGAGAAAAAGGATGAGGCTTTCGCCCGATAAGCCTGCATGGCCCGATAAGACCAGAGAACCGCCATAGGTCATGATCACCATCATAACAATGGTTCCAAGAAATTCGCTGAGAGGGCTGGCCAGGTAGCGCCTTCGGGCAACCCTTTTCATCAGAAGGGCAAAGCGATGATTCTTTTCCATAAACTTCGCCTCCATCTTAGCTTCCCCGTTAAAGGCTTTCACAATGCGCAGACCCGACAAGGTTTCTTCCAGCTGTGACATCAATTCCCCCAGTCGTTCCTGCCCCTTAAAAGAGGTCTTCCGCAAACTGCCTCCCAGACGGCCAATGATCAGGCCTGCCAGGGGCAGAACAAGCAAAACAAAGAGCGTCAGCGGCAAAGAAATAGAGAACAATGCCACCATATAAACTACAATGGTAATGGGATCGCGAAACAACATGGAAAGGGAACTCATAATGGAAATCTCAATCTCCTGCACATCGTTCGATATGCGGGTCATGACATCCCCTTTCCGGGCCTCGGTGTAATAGGTCAAAGGAAGCCTCAGAACTTTTCGGTAGATATCGTTCCGGATATCCCTGACTACAAAAGACCTGATGGGAGCCAGATGGTAGTTGGCCAGGAAGGTAAAGCCATTCTTCAGCAAACTGAATACAACAACCAGTATACTCACCAGAACCAGTGCTCCGGTACTTCCACGGGTCTCCACCAATGTGCCCAGATAGTAATTCAGGAGATCCAGAAAATAGTCCGTACTAAGCGAAAAGGTCTGCGGCTTTTCGGCCAGCTCCTGCAGCTTAAAAAGAACCTGAAGAAAGGGCAGCACCATGGTAAAGGTAAAAAGTGCGAAAAAGGCCCCCAGAACATTGTATAGTACATTTTGCACGACCCTCCACTTATAGGGCAGGAGATAGCGCAAAAGGTGGAAAAAACGTTTCATGACTGTCTCTCAAAGTACAACGCAAATCCTTACAATCCCGTGTAATTCCAGGGTGTAATCCTGTGTAATTCTTCCCTGAGCTCTTCGCTCACATCCAGTTTATCGATAAAACTGCGGATGCGTTCTTCGGTCACCACCTCATTGGTCCGGGTCAGTTCGAGCAGGGTCTCATAGGGCCTGGGAAACTGTTCGCGACGAAGGATCGACTGAATGGCCTCAGCCACCACTGCCCAGTTCTTTTCCAGGTCGGCTCTGATGGCCTCTTCATTCACAATGAGTTTAGCCAGGCCTTTAATCATCGATTGCATACCGATTAGCGTATGCCCAAGCGGAACACCCAGGTTCCGAAGCACCGTAGAGTCGGTCAGATCGCGTTGCAGGCGCGAAACCGGCAATTTTGCGGCCAAATGACCGAAGATGGCATTCGCCAGGCCCAGGTTCCCCTCGGCATTCTCAAAATCGATGGGGTTCACCTTGTGGGGCATGGCAGAAGAACCAATTTCACCCTTCTTAATCTTCTGCTTGAAATAGTCCATCGAAATATAGGTCCATAAGTCCCTGGCCAGATCAAGCAAAATGGTATTGATCCGCTCAAAGGCATGGAAAATAGCAGCGAGGTTGTCGTAGTGCTCAATCTGGGTGGTGGGCCAGGAACGTTTCAACCCCAGGCTTTCTCCCACAAAATGCTCCCCAAATTCGAACCAGTCGATCGCCGGATAACTCACCCGGTGGGCATTCATATTCCCCGTAGCACCCCCAAATTTGGCCGGTACAGGAATCTCTTCCAGCTGCTCCAGCTGCACATCAAGCCTTTCAATAAAGACCCTGATCTCCTTTCCCAGCCTGGTAGGCGAAGCCGGTTGCCCATGGGTTCGTGCCAGCATGGGAATGTCGTCCCACTCCGCAGCAAGCCGCTCCAGACGCTGGGTAAGCTCATCCAACAAAGGATAGTACACACTTTGCATGGCCTCTTTCAGCGAAAGCGGTGTGGCCGTATTGTTGATGTCCTGCGAGGTCAGCCCAAAATGAATAAACTCCTTATAAGCGGCAAAGCCGAGCTCATCGAACTTCTCTTTTATGTAGTATTCAACGGCCTTCACATCGTGGTTGGTAAGCCCTTCAATTTCCTTTACCCGGGCTGCATCCTCCACACTAAAGCCCTTGTATATCGCACGCAGCTTTTCATACGCCTCCTTCGCAATGCCCCTGAGCTGAGGAATACCCGATTCACAAAGGGCAATGAAATAGGCGATCTCCACCTTTACACGGTACTTTATCAGGGCATATTCAGAAAAATAAGCGGCCAGGTCTGCAGTCTTGGATCCGTAGCGTCCATCAACCGGAGAAACGGCCATCAATCGATTGATTTGCATGTCTGTGGTATTAAAGAAGGCCCTAATTTAGCAGAAAATATTCGTACTTTTGAGGATATATCTCATCATGATGAAGCGACTCATATTCTTCTCAACCCTCTTGCTGGCCATTCAGCTTTTTTCCAGCCAGACCCTGGCACCGGATACCCTGAACAGGGGCGACAGCAACGGCTTTGTACTCCCCACTGCCGACAGCACTCATCTGCTGATCTACAGCTTTGCAATCAGAGACAACATTGCTGCACCCACCTGGCGGATTACCAAAGAGGCCATAGAGGAAGCGCTTCGGCTCAAAGCCGGTCTCATCATTCTTGATCTGAACACCTACGGCGGAGAAGTCAGTGCAGCCGACTCCATCCGCACCAGGCTCCTCAACACCCCTGTTCCTGTCTATGTTTTCATCAACGACAACGCCGCCTCGGCAGGGGCTCTGATCGCAATTTCCTGCGATTCGATCTATATGAAACCGGGGGGCAAAATAGGTGCAGCCACCGTGGTTAACCAGACCGGAGAGCAGGTACCCGACAAATACCAGTCCTATATGCGGGCCACCATGCGGGCTACTGCAGAAGCACATGGAAAGGACAGCCTGATTGTAAATGGCGATACCTCCCTGGTCTGGCACCGCAATCCGGCCATCGCCGAAGCCATGGTGGATCCCCGCCTCTATGTGGCGGGCGTAAGCGACAGCGGGCAGGTACTGACCTTTACGACGTCTGAAGCAATTGAAAACGGCTATTGCGAGGGTACTGCCGAATCGGTCGAGGGGCTTATCAAAGCGCTTGGCATTGAGCACTATGTTTTGAAGCGTTATAAGCCAAGCGGGCTAGACAAAATAATTGGATTTCTGATTAATCCGATGATCAGCGGAGTCCTCATCATGATCATCATCGGCGGCATCTACTTTGAGTTGCAGTCGCCGGGAATCGGCTTTCCCCTGGCCGCATCAGTAGTGGCTGCGCTGCTCTATTTTGCCCCACTCTACCTCGAAGGCCTGGCCGAAAGCTGGGAGCTGGTCGTCTTCATAGCCGGACTGGTTCTGATTGCGCTTGAAGTCTTTGCCATTCCCGGATTCGGGGTTGCCGGTATAGCCGGCGTAATAGCTGTTGTAACCGGGCTCACACTCAGCCTCATCGACAATGTGGTCTTCGAGAACCCGGAATTCACCGGAGAGGGACTCGGTCTGCTCATGCGCTCCCTCAGCCTCGTACTCGTTAGTATGTTCCTCGGCCTGGTCCTCTCCCTTTGGTCTGCCAGAAAGCTCCTTACCTCCACCACCTTTTCAAGACTCTCGCTGCGAAGTGAACAGCGGCCCGAGGAAGGCTTCATCGGTGTCGAAACCAAACAACAGTCGCTCATCGGAGAATCGGGCATAGCCCACACCGTGCTCAGGCCTTCAGGCAAAGTAAAGATTGGGGACCACCTCTATGATGCCAAAGCAGAATACGGTTTTATAGAAAAAGGCCGGGCAATCAAGGTTGTACGTTATGAAACCGGCCAGGTCTACGTTGTAAAGACCTGAGCACTGACCCATTTGGCATGCAGATACGTGACTATCGGGACGGTGATTTCCCCGCCATCAGAAGGCTGTGGGAGCGCAGTGGTATTTACGATCCGGAACGCGGCGATGATGCGGCATCGATCCGGGAATGCAATGCCCGTGGTGGCAGTTTCCTTGTCATCTGCAGAGAAAATGGAACGATTGTCGGAAGCTCATGGCTGACACATGACGGCCGAAGACTCTTCCTGCATCATTTCTGCATCGATCCGATCTGCCAGGGCCAGGGACTGGGCAGGCAACTCGCCGAAGCCTCCCTGAGCTATGCCCGCAAAATAAAGCGGCCGGTCAAGCTGGAAGTCAGACGCGACAATGAAGCAGCCCGTGCCCTCTACGAAAAACTGGGCTTCACCACCTATGAAAACTATGTGCCCCAGATGAACCATCAACCCTGATCTCCCTGCTCAGGCAACTCCTCCCCGGACGGCCCGGGCAGCAGACGCTGCTGTTTGCGATAAGCCAGAACTGACAGGGCAATCAAAAGGACAATGGCCAGATAGACCAGCAAAGGTATCTTGAATGCCACTCCACTGGCGTAGGAATGGATGCCCCCCAGAAAATAGTTCACCCCGAAATAGGTCATCAGGACAGAGGCATACGCAAAGAAAGAAGCCAGATTGTAGGCAAAATAGCCCCGCATACCGGGGATGCGATGCATGTGCGCAACAAAGGCATAAACCAGCACCGTAATCAGGGCCCAGGTTTCCTTCGGGTCCCACCCCCAGTAGCGTCCCCAGCTTTCGTTCGCCCACACTCCACCAAGAAACACACCCGCAGTCATAAAGTAGAGCCCCACAATGAGGGTCATCTGATTCACGAGAGTAACCTCCGAAATCACTTCCTTCAGACGGGCCGTATTCTTCTGGTTAACCAGGGCATAAAGACTCACATTCAGCAGCCCCATGACGGACGCCAGCCCCAGAAAGCCATAGCCGGCCATAATCACCGCGACATGTATCGTAAGCCATACCGATTTCAATACAGGCACCAGATTGGTAATCTCCGGATTCATGTTGCTCATTCCGGCTACCATCAGCGAGAGGAAAGCCAAAATAGCTGTGAGGGCCATTGCATAGCCCGATCGCTTCACAAAGATAAAGCCGGCCAGAATAGTCACCCAGGCCACAAAGATCATGGATTCATAGCCATTGCTCATGGGGGGATGCCCGCTGATGTACCAGCGCCCCGCCAGGGCCAGGCTATGAACGACGAAGCCTGCTGCCAGAAGGATCACCCCCACCCTGAAGAACCTGGGAACAAAGGGGCCCGGCCTGAAAATACGCATAAACTGCAAGAGCAGGAGGAGGAAGCCCAGGATGCCATAAGCTATACCCAAACGGGGGAAGACCCGCAGCTGGTTATAGCGAATTTCAAGGCGCCGCCGGCCATCCGCAGGCAAGATCGGGGTCTGGGCCAGCTGAAGAGCAGCCAATTGATCGAGCAGGAGACCGGCCCCGGCATAGTCGGCATTGCGAAGACGATCTAAATAGTGAAGAAAGGCCATAGAAAGACTATCTCCATTCGCCAGTACTTCTCCGTGCAGGGCCTCCGCAAGTGAAGCCCAGCGATGATTTTCCGCTTGTGGATCGGGGAAGATCTTCAAGAGGCTGCCCGATTGGAGAAGAAAAAGGGCATTGACCCTGTCGTCCAGTTTAATGACCTCCTTATCGAGATCGCTCTGGGCTACCACAGGTTTGGAATAGGCTTCATTGACCAGCTCCGATAAAAGATAGCTCTGCCCCTCTTCATCAATCAGGTCATTAAAACTCACCCGCTTCCCTTTAAAGCCAATCAGCTCATGAAGAGCGGGATGTTTGACTTCGAAAAGCGGCTGAGCCTTCCAATAGTCGGGGTACATAAGCATGCCCAGCAAGACCTGGTCGGCGCTGTAGTTCGCATACTTCGCTTGCTTGCTCACCTTTCGCACAAGCTCGTGTGAAAGCGTATTCATGGGCTTGAAGCGCCCTCCTTTGTCCTGCACCCAGAGTTCCCCGAAAGCGCGGGCTTCTTCCCTGGGCGGAACAGACTGAGCCTGCAATACCGGGGCTCCCCCAAGCAGGATCAGGCCAAGCAGAACTCGTTGCGAAGTGGCCGGAGAAAGACGGGCAATGCGGGCAAAACGGGTGCCGGGCACAAAAAGCGCTGCCAGCATCCCTGCAATCAGCAAGAAATAGCCCAGATAGGTGACAAAGGTCCCTGCCCTGTCCTTATTAACCGATAAAATGGTTCCCATTTCATCATCGTCATAAGATGATTGGTAAAACCTATACCCCCTGTGCTTCAGAACATTGTTCATAAAAATCCGCCTATCCTCCTCTATGCCCATTTCCGGATCAACCAGTACAACCTCGCTGGTAAAAGAAGAAGGGCTGTTGGACCCGGGATAGCGTTCAACAATGAAGTCCTTCAGAAAAAGGGAGAAGGGCAGTTCCAGCTCCCGCGATCCGTAGCGGAGGGTGTAATGCAAATCACCCATCTCTCCCGTTAGGGCTTGGCCGGCAACCCGGGGCATCCCGGGAAGCAGAATCTCCTTGTGCATACCCCGGTAACTCAGCTCGAGCCGAACGGCGGTGATGCTTCCGGCCATTTCTTCGGCAGGAACTTCAACCAGCTCGGTCCGGGCAGAAGGTAAAAAGTGCTGCAGGGCAAACCTGAGGCGCCCGGCCGTGTACAGTTCGGTCTCCCGCAGGGGAATCTTTTCGCCTGCCGCATACTGATGAGAGGTGCCGCCACCCATCGACATTGAAGCCATTTCAAAAGCTGCGTACATGAAAACCGAATCCCCCTCGGTTCTGAATTGAAGCATGGCTGTTGAATCACTGCTGTTCAGTGAAACGGGCATCCCAAAAACAGTCGTGCGCATACCATTGTTCAGCTCCACCAGGCTCTGCTTTTCGGCCACAAAAACCAACTGCAAAACAGGCTCCCCATCGGGTACCTCCACGTAACGCTCGGCCAGATTCTGCAGATAGGCGGTGGAACGTAATCTAATACGCTCATCGCCCAGTTTCAGCCTTTCGCGATAGTCGCCGGGAGTGAGCGCGGTAAGCATAACCTCCTTACTGCGGTGGACTTCCTCTCCATTGCGCTCCAGGGTAACATCGATGTAGGCATTGTTGCTCAGCATCGTATTCGAGATGTCTCCCTCGCGGATGTGCATATTACCCCCATAAGAAATGAAGCGGGTAATGGCAGCCCCAAAGAGAATGAGCAGAAAGGCCAGGTGAAACAGGAGCACCACGATCTTGCGCCGGTTAAAAAAACGATGGCGACGCATAACGAAAAAGATGTTAAGCCCTATCAGAAACAACAGCGCCTCGAACCAGTGTGTGCCATAAACCAGGGCCCAGGCTGTTGGAGTATTGTAAGCACTCTCGACGAATGTGGCCAGTGCCAGCACAACAATCAGCACCACCAAAAGCACGCCCGTCAGGGTCATGCTCCCCAAAAAGGAAAGTCTCTTCTGCATACACACTCAGTTTAGGCAACCATTGCCGCGCCAAGATATGAAATTCATCCCAACTGCAGGATGCTCCCCAGCTGGTAGACTATAAAACTGGCTACCCAGGCAATTACTGTTGTGTATAACAAGACAAAACCAGCCCATTTCCAGCTGCCGGCCTCGCGGCCCACAGCGACGATTACCGCTACACACGGAAGGTAAAACAAAATAAAGATCAGGAACGAAAGCCCGACCAGGGGGGTAAACACAGGGGTCCCGGCCTTCGGACCACTCCCGTAAACCTGCTCGCTAAGCCGTTTCTGCAGCGAGCTGCTACCGGCCTCCGGATTCTCGTCGGCCTGGTAAAGCACCCCCATGGTACTCACCACAACCTCCTTAGCCGCAAAGCCGGTCACCAGGCTGATCCCCATTTTCCAGTCGAAGCCAAGTGGCCTGATTAGGGGTTCAATAGCTGTTCCCATACGACCAATCAGGGAAGCCGTCTCCCTTTCCAGCTCCTTTTCGGAATAGAGCTGGTCGATCACCTCCTGGGATGGTTCCGGCTTTTCTTGCTCAAGGGCAATTAGCCCTTCATAGTCCTTCGACCACTCGATGTTCCGCGGAAAATACCCCAGGGCCCAGATCACCACCGAAGCAAGAAGTATCACACCACCCATTTTCTTCAGATAGTGCTCACCCTTTTGCCACATGTGCCTGAGCACAACCTTCAATCCCGGATTTCTGTAAACAGGCAGCTCCATCACGAAGGGGGCTTCCTGGTTCCTGAAAAGGGTTTTCTTGAAAATGATGGAAACCAGCAGAGAAGTGAGAATGCCCAGCATGTACAAACCGAAAATAACAGTTCCCGCATGCTCCGGGAAAATGGCACCCGCAACCAGCACATATACCGGAAGCCGCGCACTGCACGACATAAAGGGGATGATGAGCATGGTCAGGATGCGGTCATTCCTGTCCTCAAGTGTGCGCGTGGCCATCATGGCGGGAACGTTGCAGCCAAACCCCATGATCAGGGGGATGAAGGATTTGCCGTGCAAGCCGAAAAGGTGCATGACCCGGTCCATGATAAAAGCGGTCCGCGCCATATAACCGGTATCCTCCATCAGGGAAATGAAAAAGAAGAGGATGAGAATATTGGGCAGAAAGACAATTACGCCCCCAACCCCGCCAATCACACCATCGATCAGCAGGTCGCGAAAAAAGCCTTCGGCCATGTGGTTCCTCAACAATACACTGAGCAATTCCACACCCGACTCAATCCAGTCCATCGGATAATTCCCCAGCCGGAAGGTGGCTGTGAACATCAGCCAGAGGAAGGCCAGAAAAATGGGCAGGCCAAGGTATTTATGCGTTAGAACACGGTCGATTCGGCGCGACCTGGAAAAGCCGGGATCGTTCCCGCTCTTCTTCATGGTCTCTTTCAAGGCTCCTGCAATAAACCCATAGCGGGCATCGGTAATCAGGGTAACCGGCTCATCCCGAAACAAAACAGACAGCCTGTGCCTTTCGTCCTGGGACGATCCCCTGATTTCCTCAAAATTCTGCGCAGAAGAAAGCGTGTGAAGAATATTGTCATCGCCCTCGAGCAGTTTCAATGACAGAAAGCGGGAAGAATAATGATCGGTAATGGAGGGATTGTCGCGGATCAGCTCCTGGATGCGCCTGACCGAAGCTTCCACTTCCTCCCCATAGTTGATGTGTATATGCCTGATATCCGGATCCAGTTCTTCAAAAACAGCTATCACATGGTTCAGCAGACGAAAAACCCCTTTGCCCCGGTTTCCAATCGTAGGAACCACCCTGCTGCCCAAAAGCTTGCTCAGGAGGTCAATATCCAGAACATCCTTTTTACCCAGCAAATCGTCGTACATGTTCAGGGCGAGTACAACAGAAATGTCCATGTCGATGAGTTGGGAAGTCAGATAGAGATTACGCTCCAGATTATTGGCATCGACCACATTGACAACCACATCCGGTTTCTCCTTCATAATGTGCTCACGCACATAGCGTTCCTCGGGAGAATAGTCGGAAAGCGAGTAGGTCCCGGGCAGATCTGTAATCCGAAAATGATAGCCCTTAAAGCTAAGCTCGGCCAGCTTCGAATCGACCGTCACACCGGCATAGTTGCCCACATGCTCATTGGAACGGGAAAGGCGGTTAAAAATGCTGGTTTTCCCACAATTCGGATTTCCCACAAGGGCCACGTTAATCGTGCGACCAGCCTTCTGAAGGTCCTTACTCCAGGGAAGGTCCTCATTGTTTTGGTCAGAATCCTCCCAGCCATGAATGGCCTTTCTCGTAGCCCGACGCCACTGCCGCCCCCACAACTTCTCTTCTCCGTTGCGGTGCATCTGCGCCCTGTCTTCATCAGGCAGTTGATCCTGGCCGCTCACTCCATCTCCATCCGGCTGTATCACCTCAACCAGACCGGCCTCACTCCTGCGAAGGGATACATTGCTGTCGAGAATTCTGTATTCTACAGGATCCTGAAGGGGGGCCGATTTTACAACCAGCACAGGCTTGCCCCGTACAAAACCCATTTCCGTAAGTCGTTTTCTGAATGCACCCCGCCCCCTGACTCTTGCTATCAGGGCGCTCTCGCCTGTACTTAGTTCATTTAGTGTCATGCTTCATCCACATCGGTTCTTCCCAGGTAGTTGTATCCGAGTTGGGCAATACGTGCGGCAACCAGTTCATCATCAATATTTTCTGCCTGAAGACTTACCCTGTTTTCCCCCGGATCGGCCAGCACACGTTCAACACCCTCCAGCTCACTGAGGCCACTTTCAACATTGGCCTTGCAGTGTTGGCAAGTCATTCCTTCAACCTTATAATATCTCACATTTTCATTCATTGCTGCAAGTTGAGCCCTGTCCGACCTGTCTTGCTTTCGCTTCGAAAGCCATTTTTGCAGCTGGCCATTCAGCAACAATACAACCAACATGACTGAGGACAGCCAACTCAACCAATTCTGGCCATGCTGATAATGTTCGGGCTGAACATTTACCGGAAAAGCAGCGGCGATCCATTCCACGGGCAGGAGATTGTTGATTGCAACACCAAACAAAACGGCCCCGCCAATAATGCTGCTCAGATACACCCACAACGACTTCCTTCCCATGGTCGAGGCAATCACCGTCATGGTGGCTATATTGGTGGCCGGGCCGGCCATAAGCAGAACCAGGGCAGCCCCCGGCGAAAGCCCTTTCAGCATCAATACAGCTGCAATAGGTATTGAACCGGTAGCACAGATGTAGAGGGGGACAGACAATAAAAGAATCAGCCCCATCTCGAAAAATGGATTCCCGACATGCTGGATGAAAAAATCGGCAGGAATCAGCATCGCCAGCAATGCCGCCAGCAACAAACCTATCACCAGCCACTTGCCCAGGTCCTGAATCAGTTCCACAAAACCATAGCGAAGTAACTCGACCAGGCTACGGGGAGGAACATCACTTTCCCCCTCATCCTGCATCTCTGTCTGCACCCCTTCCTTCCGATCGAGCCGGTTCCCCAGGAGCCCTCCAAACAGGCCTGATACAAGTGCCGCAACGGGCCTGATAATGGCCATTGGCCAGCCCAGGAGAGAGTAAGTGGCCAGAATGGAGTCCACCCCGGTTTGCGGGGTAGAGACCAAAAAAGAGATGCTTGCTCCCCGTGAAGCTCCATTTCGGTAAAAGCCCATAGCAGCAGGGAGCACTCCACAGGAACAAAGGGGCATGGGAATCCCCATCAGGGCAGCATTCATTACCGACCTGAAATCCCGGCCACCCATATAACGATTGATCATCTGTCGGGGAAACAATACCCTTAACCCACCCGCAAACAGGAAACCCAGCAAGAGGTAGGGAGACATCTCGTGCAGAAGATGCAGCAGTTCCCCCAAATAAGCACTAATCCAGTTTAACATGTATGTCCTTTATTAACTTGAGCAAACGAGCAAAAATATCTGTGCAAATTTATCGTTTTGTCCACAGTTCTACCATCCCTAAAAATGGCTATTCTACAGCCATTCCCGGCTTCCATCGCATAAACACATGAGAAAGATTGGTAAGGTGAAGAATCCGGGCACTCCGCGGCTTTGTGATTGATCGCTTACTGTTTTATACACTTACCTGTACTCGTTTTCATCGCCCCGGGTTCTGTTATTCGGCAGTCCTTTTTAGTTCTGGTTTTAGTTGCTTTCGTATATCGCTTCCCTTTCAAAGGTTCGTTGACCATAAACTATTGCAAACCCCGCAGCGTGAATATTCACAATCAATCCTTTTGTCCGATCCAGGTGTTATTGCTAACGCTTGCCGGGCTTCAGATAGTAATTGGGTTGGACTTTCATGCATCCTGCACTACTTTGTAGCAATTCTGAAGGAGATTTTGTAATTGAGATCAAAAAGAAGATTACAGTATTAGTTATCTAAAACAATCATTTTTTCAAAGGCCAATGAGTCAGGATTGTATTTCGGATTCTTTGGATGCAATGCCAAATAGAGTCCCTCTTTTGCGACAAATGCCATATAGGGATCATAAGTACTCTCGGGTAAA
>PDRI01000048.1 GCA_002748055.1 Bacteroidota bacterium
TCGTTCCAGATAAACTTGAATCCCGAGGAATAGTTAGCCTGGGTGCGGGAGAAAACAGCCCCGTTGGGGATGTGGATGATGCGTCCCGTACTCTGGTCGGCATCTACCCAGTTGCCGATCTCGAGCAGGGTGAACTGGAAGAGTCGCAGATCGATGACATCTCCTGCATGGTCGCCGATCTGGATGCGGTCGCCCAGTGCAAAAGGCTTCCGGGTGAGAATGAAGATCCAGCCCGCAATATTGGCCAGGGGATCTTTCAGGGCAATGGCAATACCGGCGGTAAGCAGGCCAAGGAAGGTGCCGAGCTGGCCAAAAGCGCTGATCCATACGCTGGTAATCAAAACTACGGTAACAAAGCCTGTCGTGAAGGAGATGGCTCTTTTCCAGGTATAGCGGGAACGGGGGTCTTCCGAAAAACGCCAGACAACTCTCAGAATGATGAGGCGGATCAGGCCCAGGGCTATCAGGATGATCAGCGAATTCAGAATCTTGGTCTGGTAAACAGGGCTGATGCCCAGATTGTTTTCGAGGAAGGCAACGATTTGGTTCATAAGCTCCGATCTTTTTCAATGAGGCTGAGCAGCACGACAAAACCCGGCTGGCCAAAGGTTCCCGGCCCGGGACTAAATTAAGAAAATTCGGGAAACAGGAACTGGCCCTGTGTTTGTATCCAGGGCCTTCAGGCAGACGGGATCGGTCAAAGCCCAAGGTGGCTGATTATCGCCTTGCAGGCGGGCCTGATCAGGAGTCCGGGGCCAGTTTCACCACGAGAAGTTTCAGGGTCTGGTCAGATGGATTGCTCCATTGTCGCACGATATCCTTCTCGATGAGGACCAGCTGGCCGGTGTCGAGCTCATGTTTCTGACCCTTGAAGCTGACCATCCCCCGGCCTTCGTGAACGAAGAATAAGATGCGCCAGGGATTGCTGTGGGGTTCCAGGCTTTTGCCCGGCGGGATGTCGAGGCGAACAATTTCCAGCTTCTCCTCTTTCAGGAGGAGCCAGGCATCATGGGGAGGGGGGAGGCGATTGTCCTCTCCCGGGCTGGTCACAGGGTCTTTCATAGCTTGTACATTAGTTCCATTCTTCCTGGAGGATTTCTCCTTCTGCGCTGACAATAACCATTTTAACCGGAACCTTACGATTGGTCAGGCCCAGGGCTTTGTCGACAAGCCGGATGAGGCCACCGCAGCAGGGGACGTGCATCATCATGACCGTTAAGGTATTGATTTTTGCATCATCCACAAGGGCGCGGATCTTTTCCACGTAGCTTTCGAGCCCGGAATCGAGCTTGGGACAGGCAATGGCAAGGCTTTTTCCAGCCAGCCATCTGCTGTGGAAGTCGCCCAGAGAGAAGGCCACACAGTCGGCAGCCAGGACCACATCGGCCTGCCTGAAACAGGATGCACCAGGGTTAATCAGGTGCATCTGAACCGGCCATTGGCGAAGTTGAGAAGCCTGTTTTGCCGGCTCCTGTCCTGGCATGCTTAACTGCCCGGGAAAGATGCCTTCGTCACCTGCAGCAGAAGCGCCGGCCATGCCCCCGCCGGAAACAAAGCTTCCCGCTCCCTGAGCCCCGCCAGGGATGCCGCCAGCCCCGGCAGCCACAGCCGCAATACGGCGACCGGCCATCGGGTTCCCCGTATGCGCTGCTGCCTGGGGGGCAAAACTGCGTGCTGCAGAGCCCGGGCATCCACAAGCTGCCTGTTCTTCCCCGCTTTTCACATTGTGGACCCTGTCCAGCACATCGGTGATTCTAAATCCGAGTTCATTTTCGTGTTCCATGAGCCAGGATACCCCCTCTTTGAGGTAGCCTGTTTCTTGGTGGTCCCTGAGGTGCTGCAGGTGGGCCACTACCGTATTCTCGCCTTTGCTTACCATGAGCGCCATGACTTTCTCTTCGTTGTAGGCTTCGGCCTCGCGGCGTTCAATGCTGATGGCACCCTGAGGACAGTGCCCGATGCAGGCGCCGAGTCCGTCGCACATCAGGTCGCTGACCAGCCTGGCTTTGCCGTCGATGATCTGAAGCGCGCCCTCGTGACAATTGGGTATGCAGGCCCCGCATCCGTCGCACAAGGTCTCATCGATTTTAACCATATCCCTTTCCATGATTCCCGGGTATTTCGTATCCACAGGCAAATATGCGGGTAATTCACCGCTTAGAACGGTAACAATTGTGACAAAAAGCCGGGCCCCGCTAAGTTTTTACTATTTTAGGGTTTTCGACCAAGTCAGCAGAAAATGGCAAGACCTATGATTTTCCTTAACGGATTCCCTCCGGCCCGGATAGTCCGGGGCGTTCTGATTTCCCTGTTCATGGTGTTAAGCGCATGTTCAAATATCGAAGGGGAAGGAGGGACGGGTTCCATCTCCGGTATCCTGAACCAGGAGTTGTGGAACGATGACTATAGCCTGAAGATTTCCAGCAATCCGGCTGTGGATGAGGAGGTTTTCATTCTCTATGGGGATGAGCAAACGGTTGGGGACAGGGTCGTGACCGGGCCCGGCGGAGCCTTCTGTTTCAAATTTCTCTACCCGGGGAACTATACCATTTATTATATGTCGGATGAACCCTCGAATTCCTATGGGGAGGAAGTGGAGGTCATGCGCAAGGTCGAGTTGAAGCGGGGCGAGGATCTGGAGCTTGGCTCGCTCATACGGATCAAGACCCTCGACTACGATGACGGAGCCGCTACAATCAAGGGAAAGGTGATCGAGATTGATTACGACATTGATGAAATCAGTGGCGAGGTGGTTGCTTCAGGTATGGGGCCGGCCCTAAAGGAGGATGTGTATCTGACCTACGGGGCGCATGAGTTCTACGATAAGCGGGTTAGGACCCAATACGACGGAGGCTTTGCCTTCACCGGGCTCATCCCGGGCAATTATCTGATCTTCCTCTATTCCGAAGATCCGGAGAACGGGGGAGAAAAGATCGTGATAAAACGGAATGTGACCATTACAGCCATGGACCAGGTGTTGGATCTTGGGGATATTACGGTCGCAAATTTGTAAAACCTAGTGCCATGAAGCATCTGATTGTGTTGAGTATGCTGATTGCCGCCGGTGGTGGTTTGTTGGCCCAGAGCAGGAAAACCATTCGTACAGAGGGCATCAGCAGTATTACCGTAAACGAGGTGTTTGTGGGGGAGGGCAGGACTGATCCCGCAATTGAATCTTATGAAAGCTTCAACGAAGATGGCGAGCCTACCGAAATCAGGGAATACGCTAAAAGCGGAGAACTGAAGCGCTGGGAACGCTTTGTTTACGATGAAGAAGGACGACTTAGCGAGAAGACTGTACTGGATGAGCGGGGGCGCATCCAGAGCAGGGAGAAGACCTTCTACACGGGCAAGTTGCGTAGCGAGAAGCATTATTTTG
Organism: Bacteroidota bacterium; assembly: GCA_002748055.1. Lineage (GTDB taxonomy): Bacteria > Bacteroidota > Bacteroidia > Bacteroidales. The sequence continues at coordinate 3,380 of PDRI01000048.1, forward strand.
ATCGTCATAGCCGCCTGGTCAAGAAGAAGATCTATGTCTATGAATACCGCGAACAGGATTGATCACATATTGTGCGGTATGCGGGGCATTCGCCTTGCGGAGCTGCAATCGGCCAGCCTGATGCGCAGGAAGGACAATAAATACCTGTTTTCCTTCCTGAGCCTTGATGGCATCCTGGAGGCCATCGGGGATCATTACCGGGTGCTGGAGATCGAAGGACAGCGCAGCCAGCACTACCGGACTGTGTACTACGACACTGCATCGCACGACATGTATCACAGGCATCACCGGGGTATGGCAAACCGCTACAAGGTTCGTTTCCGCCGTTATCTTGCATCCGATGAGATTTTCCTGGAGGTCAAGCACAAGGATGCCAAAGGCATTACCCGGAAGAAGCGCATCCCCGGTACCAACAATGAGTTGGGGATCCGGGCTCGCGAAGAGGCCTTTCTCGGCGAGCATACCCCCTTCTCTCCGGAGGCAATTGGCCCGGTTTTGGAGAACCACTTCAGGCGCATCACCCTGGTCAGGGATGGACGGGACGAACGCCTTACCCTCGACTACGGGCTTGGTTTCAGGAGCCTCATTCAGGACCGGGAGCTCGACTTTCCGGGCATCTCAGTGGCCGAGATTAAGTACCAGGGCCACCTGGCTTCATCGCCGGTGCACCTGGCCCTGCGATCGGCCCGAATCACACCCGGCCGTTTCAGTAAATACTGCATCGGAATGGCCATGCTGCATCCGGAGCTGAAGCAGAACCGCTTCAGGGAAAAAGCGATGCGGGTCGGGAAGATCAACACCCACTATCTGACACATCAAAAGAATTGAGCCATGCCGGAATTTCTAAACATTGAACTGTATAACAGCGAAGACTTTTGGGACCTGGTCCTGCGTACATCTTTCAACCTGGGGGTGGTTCTGCTCATGGTCCGCTACCTCTACTACAGGGCGACACCGCGCAAGGACTATCTCTTTACCTACATCCTGATCTCGCAGGTGATCTTTTTCATGGTCTTTCTGCTCGAGAACATTAAGGTTTCAATGGGCTTTGCGCTCGTACTCTTTGCCATCTTCGGGATAATCCGCTACCGTACCAGGCAGATTCCCATCCGTGAGATGACCTACCTTTTTACGGTGATCGGCATCTCGGTGATCAATGCCCTGGCCAACCGGAAGGTGAGTTACGCAGAGTTGATTTTCACCAACATGGCCATGCTCATCATTCTCTATATGCTCGAACGGGTCTTTCTGCTTCGGCACGAGACCAGGAAGGTGATTAACTACGAGAATGTGGAACTGATCAGGCCTGAGCGTTATGCCGATCTGAAACAGGACCTGGAAGAGCGTACCGGGCTGACTATTAATCGAGTCGAGGTGGGCCGTATCGACTATCTGCGCGATGCTGCACGCTTGGTGATTTATTACTTTGAAGACGACAACTGGACGGTCGAATCGGATCTGTCTGAGGTGGGAGATCGGGGGGATGACTAAGCGGGCAACAAACAGCATACTGCTTTTTATGCTCTTGCTCTTTGCCCCTGCCAGGGCACAGCACAGGGATTTCAGACCCTGGTTTGCCTATGGCCTGGAGACCCGGCTGGAGGGTGGAACCTGGCTGTCTGCTGAGATTGGTCAGCGTTTTCGGCAGAACGGACTGGCCTACGATCGCAGCCTGGTTACCCTGAAGGCCACCCGGTCGCTGAACAGTTGGCTGGACGCGAGTGCCGGTGTGCGGGCGCTGATGGTCAGGGGCAGGGAAACCGGACTGCATAGCCGGTATCGCCTGCAGGCCGATCTCCGGGCCGGCCAAAGCTGGACCGACCTTCGTGCTGACCTGCGCCTCCGCGCCCAGTATGGTTTCGACAGCTGGTCCTTTGTTTTGCACCGTGGAGGCAATGCTTTTGTGATCCGTACCCGCCTGAAATGCAACTACCGCATCTTCGGAACCCGTTTTGGCCTGAAGGCCACTGTTGAGCCCTACTTCCGCCTCAGTGCAAGCCCCAATCCGGGCCTTTCTGTTCTGCGACTTGGAAGTGGACTTTTCTACAACACCACAGCCCGGGGTCGTCTCAGTATTGATTTCATGCGCGAGGCCGGGCTAAACAGGGCCAATCCCCTTCGCGCTTACATTCTGCAGATCGGCTACCGGCAGCGGATCTGAGCCAAAATGGGAATACATACGGCAAGAAAGCAAACTGCCTGTCATCAGTCAGCCGGTTTCATTGGATACCATGGCAGGGATGGACAGCTTTCCCACGTCTATAAGGAGGAGCGTATGATGAGCTTTGAGGGGTTCTCTATCTTCCGCTGTATTCCTTCCTTAAGCATTTTGGCCGCCATCTTACCCATGTGTGTAAAGTCCGTTGAAATGGTTGTTATTCCATCTGCAAGTACCGATTTTAAGGGGGTATCATCGTAGGAAACCACTCCCAGATCATCGCCCGGTTTCAGGTGATTGCTTTTTGCGTACTGGATCAGGGTAATCAGGTCCCTGTCGGAGATGGCCAGATAGGCCTCATGCTTTCCGATTTTCTCCGGTGAAAGTCCCTTGTCGATTGCATACTTCATCCCGGATGCTTTGCAGAAATCAACGAATCCTTCTATGATTCCCTGCGGGACAAACTGAAAATCGGAATAGGCAATCAAATGCAGTTTCCGGTATTTCATGATCAGCTCCTGCCCTTGGGCGAGTGCAGTTCTGGTATCGGAATAGAACTGCTGGTAGATACCCGCCACATCCTTCAATGCAGGAACGTCCTTGTCGATCAATAGCAGCTTTGAAACAGGAATTGCCCGGAGAATAGCCGATACATCGTCGTTGAAGTGAGGCAGAACGGCATAGTGGTGGTAGTCACCAATATTGTTCTTGATGAAGCGTCCAAACTGCTTCTTGTTGTAATAGTGAAAGAAGATGTCGATGGAATAGTTTTCGCCGAGCTCATCGGCAAAAGCCCGGTAAAGCACTTCCTTGTAGCCATTCATGGCATCGAAAAGCAGGAAAACCCGCTTGTCTCCAAGCCCCGACTCCTTGCTCACATAAAAGCCTTTGCCGTGTTTCGAGGCAATAACTCCGTTCTTCCTGAGATAGTCGTAGGCGTTTACAATGGTAACCCTTGAAATGTCGAGTGTATTGCAGAGTTCGTTTACGGACGGAAGCCTGTCATTCTTGCCCAGTGCACCGGTTTCAATCAGGCGGCTGATGTGATCGGCAAGTTGCAGATACAAGGGCGTGTTGGAGCTGTGCTGAATGTCTTCTCTTTTGATCATAGCGCAGGTGCGCATTTTACATCAGACGAAAATAGGAAAAAGCTTTGACTGTTTGTTTCAATGCGTATATTTGTATAATAACTGTTAATAACACTTAGGCGTGATCATCGTATCAAACTACTCGCTGGCCATCCTGCTGACCATCCTCGCCATGATCTGCTGGGGATCCTGGGCTAACACCCAGAAAATGGCCGAAAAAAACTGGCGCTTCGAACTCTACTACTGGGACAAGATAAGCGGTATCCTGATCATGTCCCTGCTTGCCGCTTTTACAATCGGCAGCCTGGGAAGCGAGGGCAGAACCTTTCTGAATGATTTGAGTCAGGCCGATACCTCCAGCATTCTGTATGCGATGGCCGGGGGGGCATTGTGGAATGCCGGAAATCTTTTGCTGGTAGCTGCAATTGCTACGGCCGGGATGTCGGTAGCCTTTCCCATAGGGGGAGGTATTGCATGGATTCTGGGAATCGTCGTCAACTATTTCGTGGTGCTTTCGGCCGGAAAGATTCCCAGTCAGCATCCGGTCCTTCTGTGGGCAGGTGTGCTCGTGATTGTCCTTGCAATCTTCCTGAGTGGCCAATCTTACAAGAAGCTGGCCGAAGGACAGGATAAACCTTCCTTACGAGGCATCATGCTTTCGGTATTCGGAGGTTTGTTTATTGCCTTCTTTTACGGATTTGTGGTAAAGTCGCTCGACGGAAACTATGTGGATGGGGGGACCGGTAATTTAACACCATCCACTGCCATCGTATTCTTCGCTTTAGGGGTCATCATCTGTACAGTCCTCTTCTTTGCATTTTTTATGAAACCTTTAAAAGTAGGTGTTCCCGGAACATTCCGGGAGTATTTTAAGGGATCCGTAAAGACCCATATGGCTGGCATCCTGGGTGGACTAATCTGGTGCCTGGGGATGGTGACCAGTTTTATGGCCGTTGGTGCTGCAAATCCTGCAATAGCCTACGCTTTAAGCAATGCTGCTCCGGTTGTGGCCATCCTCTGGGGAGTCTTTATCTGGAAAGAGTTCAGGGGGGCTCCCAAGGGCACAAATGTCATGCTCGCTACCATGTTTGGCCTGTATATTGTCGGGCTTATAATGATCACTTATTCAAACGTTTAATATGAATTCCCATCGCCTGATTTTCTTAGCTGTGTCACTTGCCTTCCTGTCAGTTGTTCTGTCTCCTCTCCCGGCGCAGGAAAGCACCTGGAAGGGAGTGGCGGTAGATTTCGACCACGGTCGGCTTCTGGTATCCGAAAACAAACGCTTCTTAAAGCATGAGGATGGAAGTCCGTTTTTCTATCTGGGCGATACGGCCTGGGAGCTTTTTCACAGGCTCAATCGTGAAAATGCTGAAAAGTACCTCGAGAACAGAAGAGCGAAAGGATTTACGGTTATTCAGGCGGTGGCACTTGCCGAACTCGATGGCATGAGAGATCCGAACCCCTACGGCCAGATTCCGTTCTTCGATCAGGACCTAAGCAAACCAAATGAAAAATACTGGGAACATGTTGACTGGATCATCGACAAGGCTGCGGAAAAGGGCCTCTTCATTGGACTCTTGCCAACCTGGGGGGACAAGGTGGACCTAAAATGGGGCGACGGACCGGTGGTTTTCAATCCCGAAAATGCCTATGACTATGGCAGATGGATCGGAGAACGCTACAAGGACCGGTTCAATATCATCTGGATTATAGGAGGAGACCGAAGCGGAGGCGATGGGAATGAAGGGGTCTGGAACGCACTTGCAGAAGGAGTAAAGAGCGTTGATAAGAATCACTTGATGACCTTTCATCCGGGGGGAGGAAGTAGTTCGTCGCAGTACTTTCACAATGCCGACTGGCTCGATTTCAACATGATGCAAACCGGCCATCATGTGCGCTCCTATGCCATTTATCACCAGCTTCTGAGAAAGGACTATGCCCTGGAGCCCACTAAACCCTGTTTCGATGGTGAACCACGTTATGAAGACCATCCTGTTGACTGGAATCCCGGGGTATTGGGCTGGTTCGATGATGCCGATATTCGTCAGGCCCTCTACTGGAATCTGTTTTCCGGAGGATTCGGACACACCTATGGTTGTCATCCGGTCTGGCAAATGAAAACCCCGGACAAGGCCCCCATCGGTCTGGTGCGCAATAACTGGTACGACGTGCTGGATCTGCCCGGTGCCTGGGATCTGATCCATGCGCGAAACTTAATAGAATCGAGACCCTTTTTCGATCGCCGTCCGGCACAGGAACTCATCCTGAACGGCTACCAGACCGATAAGGACCACATTGTCGCATGCCGCGGCAGGGACTACGCTTTTGTGTACATTCCAACAGGCTGGGAAGCAATGCTCGATCTTTCTGCCTTGGGATGGAAGCAGGCAAGGAGCTGGTGGCTCAATTGCAGGACCGGCGAAGTGCTGGAAAAAGGTGTCCTTGATGCGAAGGGCCAAAAGGCCTTTAACATCCCGGAAAAAGGTGGACGTGGCAAGGACTGGGTTCTCGTTCTGGACAATGCAGCGATGGATTTTCAACGACCGGGGAAGAAAGGCTGCCGGCTATGAAAACAGGGATCAGCAGCTACGCCTATACCTGGTCCCTGGGTATCCCGGGATTCGATTACGCGCCCGTAATGGATGCTGCTTCACTGATCCGAAAAACAGCCGACTTAAACCAAAACCTGCTTCAAATAGCGGACAACATTCCCCTTCAGAGCTTCGACCGGGAAAGCCTGAATTCCTTAAAGGAGCTGGCTGTCGGCCTTCAGATCGAACTGGAAATTGGTTCCAGGGGGCTTTCAGAAGTTCAGCTTCA
>PDRI01000011.1 GCA_002748055.1 Bacteroidota bacterium
GTGGCAAATTTGGCTGCTATTTCATTGATCTGCATGTTTGTCGTCATTTATGAATTCATTCAATTCAGGAGCCGGCTCAAGCCCTGAGCCAGCTCTGTTCCTGCACTAGCCTAGTTGTGAAATGCAGAGTGCGGCAGCACCATAGAGTCCGGCATTGTCGAGTTCGGCCCTGACGATCTGCACGTTCTTTCCAATCAGTTCCGGCGCAAATTTGTCCATTTCTTTGCGCAGGGTAGGCTGTAGGAATTCCCAGGCATTGGCAATTGAACCCCCGATGACAAAGGCATCGGGTGCCAGGATAAAGGTTACGGAGGTCATTAATTCGGCAATGTAGCCGGCCAGTTCCTCGAAAATGCCAAGGGCTTCTGCATCTCCTTTTTTGGCGCGATTGTAGAGTGTAATGCCATCTGTGTTGTACTTGTTCTTGAAGAGGGCAGCACTGGCAAGGTCCTCTACGATGCCCCCGTGGAATGGCACACAGCCCAGCTCGCCGGCTCCACCGGCCAGGCCGGTATGGATCTTCCGGTTGATGATGATGCCGCCACCAAGTCCTGTGCCGAGGGTGATGCCCACCAGGTTGGTAAAGGGCTTACCGGAGCCGTACCAGGTTTCGCCCAGGGCAAAGCAGTTGGCATCGTTGCTCTGAAAGGTGGGGAGGCCATATTTGTCAACGATGGCCTGCTTAACGGAAAAGCCGTTAAAAGAAGGGATGTTGTTGATCAGCAGAACCTCGCCGGTTTCTCCGTCCATGAAACCCGGCATGCCAACTCCGATACCCACGACCTGGTCGTTTATGATCCGGTCGACAGCTGTAAAGAGCGATTCCATGATTTCGTTTGCCGGGCGGTCTGCACCGGTGGGTTCTTCGCTGCGGTCGAGGAGTTCCTTGTCCGAGAAGAGGGCGGCAACGATGGAGGTGCCGCCAATGTCGATTCCGATGTATCTTTTAGCTGAAGCCATATTATTTAGTTCTGATTTTGTGTCCGGAGACAGCGAAATAAAGGATGAAAGCATAGCAGGGAACCATGACCCAATAGGCGGTCTGGTAATCGCCAACCAAAGCAACTTCGGTGGTCTTTACGGCATCTACAATGAAACCAAAGATGAGCGGAACCACAGCTCCACCAAAGATGGCTGTTACCAGCAGGGAGGCACCAACCTTGGTGAACTTACCCAGGTCCTTCATGGCCAGCGGCCAGATGGCGGGCCACATCAGGGAGTTGGAGAAACTGGCCAGAAGCAGGGCAAAGAAGGCGTATCCGGGGGGCAGGTAAATCAAAAGGAGTGAGGCCGTTACACCCAGAATGGCAAAGGCTACCAGTGCCTTTTGCTGACTTACGAAGCGCGGAATGGCAATCACCCCGAAAACATACCCTACAACAAGCCCCATTGTAACGAACCACGAGTAGTCCTGGTGGTTGCTTGCATCGGGGAAGCTGGCCCGGGCAAAATCGATGATGGATGCCATGGGCAGGGTCTCAATACCTACGTAGAGAAAGAGTGTGAACACTCCCAGCAGCAGGTGGGGAAACTGAAAGATGCTGGTCTTGTTGGCCGCATAGGAAGACTCGGCAGCTTCATCATCCTCATCTTCACCCTCTGCTTTCACCTCGGGCAATGGGGCAAAATAGACGAATATACCCAAAACGAAAAGGATGCCGGTTACGATGTAAAAGGGCAGGACAATGTCATCCACCTGCACGTTGGTCAGATCGATAAACAGCCCCAGAAAGAAGGGGGCCAGTGACCAGGCCAGCTTATTCATGATCCCCATGAGACTCATCCTTACTGCCGCAGTATTTTCGGGCCCGATAATGGTAATGTAGGGGTTGACCGCACCTTGCAGGAGGGTGTTCCCGATACCACCTATGAAAAGAGCAGCAAGGAAGAGCGGAAAGCTCTCGGCCCTTGATGAGGGGACAAAGACCAACATACCCAGTGCCATGATGAAGAAGGCAACCATCATTGCCATGCGGTAACCAATCTTCTTGATAACCCAGCCCGTCGGACGGCCAAAGATGAGGAAGGCCGAGAAGATTGCAGCTGTAACCAGGTAAGACTGTCCGGTGGTCAGGTTAAAAGCCGAACGCAGGGCAGGGGTCAGGAAGCCGCTGATTCCGACACCAAAGCCAATCATGAAGAAGACGACGCCCACAATAATCAGAGGCATTGCGGGGCCTATCTTGTTGCTCTTAGTAGTGTTCATACGTCTAGTGTTTGTGAAATTTAGTCGAGTTTAGTGATGGGGGTAAATTTAGCTTTTTATTCATAATCCCCCCAATATTCAATCGCATATTGCCTCTTGTAAAGCTAAAAGGGGTTGAGTACATTTACGAAGTATTTTAATGTGTACTGATATATGATAGATACAACCTTGGTGATCCTGGCAGCAGGAATGGGAAGCCGCTACGGAGGCATGAAACAAATCGATTCTTTTGGGCCTTCCGGTGAAACCATAACGGATTATTCAATTTACGATGCAGTCAGGGCGGGCTTCAGCCGTTTTGTCTTTGTGATCTCCCCGAAAATGGAAGAGGATTTTAAAACCCACTACCTGAAGCGATTCCCCGATCATATTAAGGCTGAATACGTGATTCAGTCGCTTCACGATTTGCCGGAAGGGTTTGAACTTCCGGAGGACCGGGTCAAGCCCTGGGGGACCGCGCACGCAGTTTTAATGGCAAAGGATGTGGTTAAAGAACCCTTTGCCGTGATTAATGCCGATGATTTTTACGGCAGGGAGAGTTACCAGATTATGAACGACTATCTGCGCGCAGCTTCGGAGAAGGCAGAAGGCCGGTATTGCATGGTGGGCTTCGAGTTGCAGAAAACCGTGTCGAAGCATGGCTCGGTGGCCCGGGGCGTGTGCCAGGTCGATGACGAAGGTTTTCTGAAGGGCATGGTCGAGCGGACCAAAATCTTTCTCAGGGACGGAGCCATTGTTTTTGAAGATGAGGACGGGAGCATTTCTGAACTGGATCCGATGTCGACTGTTTCTATGAACCTTTTTGGGTTTACACCCGATTTTTTCAGGCACACCGAGGAAGAATTAAAAGGCTTCCTTCCGGCCAGCGCTTCGAATCCCAAAGCAGAGTTTTTTATTCCGCTGGTTGTGGACAGCCTGATCAATAGCGGGAAGGCAAAGATGACGGTTTTGCAGACGCCTGAAAGCTGGTTCGGAGTAACCTATCAGGAAGATAAACCCAAGGTTTTGGATGCCATTAAAGCGCTTGTAGAAAAGGGAACATATCCGACCCCCCTTTGGGTTAAGAAATAAGGAGTAATACCAAAACGATTCATGAAAAAGACGGTTGTTTTTCTTGCTGCGATCATGCTTGTGCAGATGGTCGTGCTGTGCCAGAAGTTGCCCGAGTGGCAGGATATAGATGTTGTTGAAGTAAACAGGGAGCTCCCCCGCTCGACCAGGTTCGGGGATGAGGTCAATTCCTCGATTCTCAGCCTGAATGGCAAGTGGAAGTTTCAGTTTAGCCAGGGCCTGGCAAACAGGCCTGTCGATTTTTATGTGCCAGGCTATAATGACCGGGACTGGGACGAGATTGAGGTGCCTGCCAACTGGGAAATGAAGGGCTATGGAACCCCCATTTACACCAACGTGGTTTATGAATGGACCCTGAAGCCCAATCCTCCGGAGATTCCGGTGGAGGACAATGAGGTGGGCTCCTACAGAAAGGAGGTTGTGCTGCCGGCGGGCTGGAACGGCAAGCAGATCTTCATCCATTTTGGAGCGGTGAAGTCGGCTTTCTACCTCTGGGTGAATGGGGAAAAGGTGGGCTACAGTCAGGGCAGTAAAACCCCGGCTGAGTTTAATATCACCTCCTATGTAAAGCCCGGTAAAAACCTGATTGCCGTAGAGGTATATCGCTGGTCGGACGGAGCCTGGCTCGAGTGCCAGGACTTTTGGCGCATCAGTGGCATCGAGAGGGAGGTTTATCTGGAGGCCCGGCCCGCGACACATATTCGGGATTTCTTCTGCATTGCAGGGCTGACTAACAATTACCAGGATGGACTGATCGATCTGAATGTTGAGGTTCAGCGGATCGGAAAGCAGGCCCCCAGGGCGATTGCCGTGAAAGCCGAGCTCTTCGACGGGAAAACAGAGCCGGCCATCTGGTCGGTGATTGCGGCGCTCAGACCCGGAAGCAAGAAGAAGGGAAACGCTGTAATGACTGCTGAGGTTTCCGATGTGCTGGAGGGTGTTGCTGCATGGTCGGCAGAGTCGCCCAGGCTTTACAGGCTTAAATTGAGTTTGATGGACGATCAGCAACAGCCAATTGAGGTGGTGGAGAGCCGGCTTGGATTCAGGACCTCAGAGATCAAGTACGGGATGCTGATGATTAACGGCAAACCGGTCACTTTAAAAGGGGTGAACCGGCACGAGCACGACGAATATGAGGGCCATGTGGTAAGTGAGGAAATGATGCGAAAGGACATCGAACTCATGAAGCAATACAACATCAATGCCGTCAGGACATGTCACTATCCGAACGATCCGCGCTGGTATGAGCTCTGCGACGAATATGGCCTCTACGTGGTGGACGAAGCCAATATCGAATCCCACGGCATGGGCTACAGCCCCGACCGAACCCTGGCCAACAATCCGGATTTTGCCAGGTCTCACATGGATCGCACAATGCGGATGGTAGAGCGCGATAAGAACCATCCTTGCATCATCATCTGGTCGCTGGGGAACGAGGCTGGCGACGGGGTGAATTTTGATGCCACTTACGACTGGATCAAACAGAGGGACCCGAGTCGGCCGGTACAGTACGAACGTGCAACCAGTGGAAGGAACACAGACATCTTTTGTCCGATGTATGCCCGCATTCATGACATGATCAAATATGTGGAGGAGCATCCCGACAAGCCTCTGATTCAGTGCGAGTATGCCCATGCAATGGGGAACTCAGTTGGGAACCTCATGGACTACTGGGAGCTGATCGAACGCTACGACCAGCTTCAGGGCGGCTTCATCTGGGACTGGGTCGACCAGGGCTTTGTGAGGGAAACCGCAGATGGGACGAAGTACTGGGTTTACGGTGGAGACTATGAGCCCGAGGGGCAGCACCACGATGGCTCTTTCTGTCTGAATGGACTGGTTTTTCCGGATCGCAGCATCCACCCGGGCCTGTTGGAGGTTAAGAGGGCCTATCAGTATGCCTCCTTCGAACTGAATCCCCTGGGGACCTTGCTGAAGGTAACCAACAACTACGATTTTACGAACCTGAAGGACTTCGATCTGAGCTGGACCCTGAGCGCTGACGGGGTCAGCCTGTCCTCGGGAAGGCAGCAGGCCCCTGATGTGGCCCCCGGCCGGTCGGCCTTTGTAAAGCTTGGTCTGGATCTGGCCGCAATGGATCCGGTAAAGGAGCATTTCCTGAATGTGGAGCTGCGCTCGAAGAAGGAAACACCCATGGTTCCGGCCAATCATGTGCTGGCTTTTGAACAGTTTGAACTGAACCCCTCTGCACTGAATACGGCGGCCCTGGAGGCCTTTGAATCGGCCGGAGCCGGGGAGATTGAACTGACCGAAACAAAGGGGAAGGTGTTTGTGAAGGTGGCTGGTCTTTCGCTCAGCTTCGACCGGCAAACCGGTATGCTCGACAGCTACCTTGTCGGGAAACAGCCCTTGCTGGAACAGGGGCCTCGCCCCAATTTCTGGCGGGCACCTACCGAGAATGATTTCGGAAACCACATGCCAAAACGCCTGGCTATGTGGAAGGGCTTTGGGGAAGAATTGCAGTTACAGACCCTGGTTCCCCTTCAGACAGAAGAACTTACCATGCTGATGGCCGAATATGTGCATCCGGCCTCTGCTTCTACTTACACGGTGCACTACACCATTGGCAGGCAGGGCGAGGTGCTGGTCAGGGTACAGTTTATCCCCGGTGCCGACGATCTGCCCGAGATTCCCCGCTTTGGAATGCGTATGGAATTGCCTGCAGCCTTTGAAGAGCTTACTTTCTATGGCAGGGGGCCGCACGAAAATTATAACGACAGGAAGCATTCCGCATTGGTGGGGCTCTACAAGAGCAGTGTAGATGAGCAGTATGTGCCCTATATTACCAATGGAGAAAACGGGAACAGGACAGAGGTCCGGTGGCTTAGCCTGACCAGCAGCGAGGGGAAAGGCCTGAAGATTTCAGGAATCCCATGCTTTGATTTTTCGGCGCTGCACTACAGCCAGGAGACCCTTGACCGGGAGCAGCGGGATGGCGCCCATACCATTGATCTGGAAAAGTCCGCTAAGGTTTACCTGAATGTGGACCATGCACAAATGGGAGTGGGAGGGGACAACTCCTGGGGCGCACATACGCACGTCGAATACAAACTTAAGTCCAAACCCCTTGCTTACAGCTTTATCATTTCACCAATACTATAACTATTTAAATGGGAAGATCACAGGAATCCTTTAACAAAAAAGAAGTCCAAAAGAAAAAAGAGAAGAAGCGTCTCGAAAAAGAGAAGAAGAAACTGGCCCGCAAAGGAGAGGAGAAAAGCAGCCTCGACGACATGATCGCCTATGTGGATGAGAATGGTATGCTGGTTTCAGAACCACCGGATCCGAAGAAGAGGACCAGCCCCGATGTTGAAGAAATCGAGGTGAGTGTACCCAAGCAGGAAGATACCCGGGCCGAGGATGCCATCAAAAAAGGTACCGTCGCTTTTTTCAATGACTCCAAAGGCTTTGGATTCATCAATGAGGCCAGCTCCGGAAACCGCATCTTCGTGCACATCAGTGCACTCGAGGAAGAGGTCATGGAGGGCGACAAGGTTCAGTTCGAGGTCGAAAAAGGGCCCCGTGGACTGAATGCGGTGCGCGTGAAGCGGATTGGTTAGTCCTATGAAAACCGGACATTCCCGTCTCAATACGGCTGTCCTGGCCATCCTTTGTTGTCTGCTCTGGTCCTCGGCTTTTGCCGGGATTAAGATAGGTCTGCATTATACCACCCCGTTGCAGTTTGCCGGGATCAGATTTTTTCTGGCCGGCCTCCTTGTATTTCCCCTGGCTTATCGGAAAGCCCCCCATTATTTTCAGGTTTTCCGGTCGAATGTCAAACTAATGCTACTGCTTGCATTTTTGCAAACCTTCCTGCAGTACACCCTGTTTTATTTGGGAATTGCCCTGATTCCTGGCGCTGTGGCGGCCATTGTCATAGGGGCGCAGCCGCTTTTTGTAGCCCTCATTGCCCATTTTTTTGCCCCGGGTGACCGTTTGAACTGGAAGAAAACGGCCGTTATTTTCAGCGGGATTCTGGGGGTCGTTCTGGTGAGTCTCGGCCGCGATCCGGGATCCCTTTCGGGCCGTATTGCCCCCCTGGGCATCCTGCTCATACTTGCCGTTAATCTGCAGTCGGGTGCTGCCAACGTGCTGGTTGCCGGTCGCGGTAAAACAGTCCCTCCCCTGGTCATCAGTTCCTCTTCCATGATCATGGGTGGGGCAGGGCTCTTCATCCTTTCCCTCTTTGTGGAAGGATATCATCCAGGGCCCAAACCTGCCGATTACTACCTTTCCCTGGCCTGGTTGAGCATGCTCTCGGCCGTGTCCATTTCCATCTGGATCACCCTTTTGAAACGTCCCGGCACGAAGGTTTCCGATCTCAATCTCTGGAAGTTCCTGATTCCGGTGGCTGGCGCCATCCTCAGTTGGTTGCTGATTCCGGAGGAAAAGGCCCAGTTCCTCTCCATTGTCGGGATGTTTGTGATCGCCATGTCACTGGTCTTTCTGAATATACTTAACCGAAGAAGCCAAAGGCCTGTCTCCGCTTCGCCGCCTCAGTCCTCCTAAAGCGAGGCGATGGCCCTTTTGGCCGGCGGTCTTGCCCGCTGTTCCTGTTTGGCTGGCGATTCTGCTCACTGTTCCTGTCTGGCTGGCGATTCTGCCTGCGCAGCTAAACAATCTGCGAACCTGTTGCGGATTTTTCTTCGAATTTGGTTACTTTTAGTACGATGAAGGTTTTGACTATAAAATCGGTGGACGCACTTAGCGAGGCGCTCCAGACAGAGGTTCATCATGTGTTGGGAATGGAACACTTTACGGACTATGTATTTAAGGCCCGTGGCGATCAGCAATACACGGCAACCATTGTGCTTGAGCGCAGTGCACAGATTATATCGAAGATAATAGCCAGTAGCGCCGACCTTCCCGATCAGGAGTTCATCCTCGACGATCTCGACATGGAAGAGAATACCATTAATCGCATTCGTATTAAAGCCGGAGAGGTTACCGAAACCCGGCAATCGGGGTGGGACTGGGATAAGTAGGTTCCGGCAACATCTGTCCGATTGAAGGACTGTTGTTTACAGAGGACCGTAAGGACTTTACTCATTCGTCTTCCCTATGGACCTTTAAGGGGGCTGCCCGGCCTGTTTGTTTGGACAGATGCACGAGCCTTGAACGAAGGAGACAAGTATGAAGAGAAAGACGCTGAGCATTCTGATTCTGGTTGTTATTGGCGTTATCCTTGGGGTAATCGCCGTGAATTTGCTTAGCAGCAGGCCAGGCATGGGGGCAAAGGAGTCCTATGAACTGAAGGACGATGAGTTTAGGTATCTGAATCCTGAGCTGATCAGCTACAGGGAGATGCGGAATTACGATCTGGGTCTCCTGTCGGCATCGGGCATGGCCTATTACGATGAATCCCTGTGGGTGGTTGGGAGCACCTCTTTATTGCGCATAGCCCTTGACGGATCACCGGCCGATATGTCAGGGATTCCTTCGGGATCAAGCTGTGTGGCCGTTGATGCCGAAGGCGTGTACGTGGGTTTCAGGACTCATGTGGCCCACTATGCCCATGATGGCAGCCTGCTTTCGGTTTGGCCCGATCTGGGTGAGGGCTCGGTGATCAGTTCTCTGGCCCTGCATAGGGATGTGGTCTATGTGGCTGATGCCGGTAAGCGCAGGGTACTTATCTACAATCGCAAAGGTCTGTTGAAGGGCCAATTTGGGGGAGATTCCAATTCCGATCAGGGCTTTGTCGTACCCGACGACCAATTCGATCTGCTGGTGAATGGCCATGGTGAGCTCTGGGTGGTGAATCCCGGTAAGCGTAGATTTGAAACCTATAGTGATGATGGACGGATGCGTGCCTGTTGGCAAAATACGGTCACCGGCATTGCGGGTTTTCAGGGGCCGTCTAATCCTGGAGAGATTGCGGTGATGGAAGATGGGGCTTTTGTAACCAGCGAAACGGGGCTGATTCGGATCAAGATCCACGAGCCCGATGGGGCCTTTCGCAGTGTAGTGGCTGCGCCTGAGTTGTTTAAGGAGGAAGGCCGGGCCCCTGAGGTATGTGTGGGGAAGGCCGGGTTCATCTACGCCCTTGATTTTGACAGAGACATGGTGCGGGTATTTGCACCCAAAACCGAACAGCCTGAAT
>PDRI01000012.1 GCA_002748055.1 Bacteroidota bacterium
TTTGGCACCTATGCCATTGCCATTGATACCCTGGCACCAAGCATCCAGAAACAGCAGGCTCCTGACGGAACTGAGCTTCGTTTTAAAATCAGCGACGAGCGGTCGGGCATCGCTAGCTACAGGGGATATATCGATAATAAGTGGGCGCTTTTTGAGTATGACCCCAAGCGCAGGCGCCTAAGCTATTCCTTCGACGAAGAGAGGATTGGGCGCGGCCAGACGCATGAACTGGAATTGTATTTAAGCGACGGCTGCGGAAATACAAATCTTTATCAATCAAGTTTTTACTATTAGTTCACTTATGGCTTATCTGATCACGGGAATGATGTCGGGCTCTTCCATGGATGGATGCGACCTGTGTTGCGTCGCCTTTATCGAAAAAGCGAAGCGTTGGACCTGTCGTGTTCTTGCAGCAGAAACCATCCCCTACCCTTCGTCCCTGCTGATTGAACTGAAGAAGGCTTCTGCTTTTACCATGGCACAGGCAGAGGAACTGGATCTGGAACTGGGGCGCTACTACGGTCAGTTGGCGAATGCCTTTCACCGAAAGCACGGACTTGAGCCCGACTTCATTTCCTCGCATGGACACACCATCTTTCATGAACCTGAAAAAGGCCTGACCTTTCAGGCAGGCAATGGCGCAATCATGGCCCGCCTAAGTAAAAAAACAGTGATCAATGATTTTCGCAGTGCCGATGTGGCCCAGGGAGGCCAGGGCGCCCCGCTGGTTCCGATCGGGGATCGATTCCTGTATCCCGACTATGATGCATGCCTGAATCTGGGAGGATTTGCCAATGTCTCTTTTGAAAGCAAAGAGGGTAAACGGCTGGCATGGGACATTGGTCCGGCAAATATGCCCCTGAACTGGATTGCAGCCAAACGTGGACTGGAATATGACAGGAATGGAGACATTGCGGCAAGCGGATCGGTCGATCACTTGCTGGTCGAAAAACTCAATGCCCTGGACTTTTATCATTTGCCCGGACCAAAATCGCTGGGAAGGGAGTGGTTTTTAAATCAGATGCAACCCATACTGCAACAGGCCGGCCTTTCCATCGAGGACCTGATGGCCAGTACTGCAGAACACATCGCTTTTCAGATTGTGCGCATGCTCTCCGGTTATAGCCTGAAAAGGGTGCTGCTCACTGGTGGCGGAGCCCTGAATACCCACCTGCTTAAGCGCATTCAGGCACTTGCTAAGGCAGAGCTTGTCGTACCCGATTTAGAAACCGTCCTCTATAAAGAGGCCATCGTCTTCGCCTTTCTCGGACTGCTTCGAATGCGAAATGAAATAAACTGTCTGGCCAGTGTCACAGGGGGAAGGCAGGACCTGTCCTGTGGAGTGATCCACAAGCCCTGAAAAGCAAAGCGTGGGCGGACAATGCAAGTGAGACCTTGCGGAATTCGGGAAAAAATACAATGTTTGTAGCCTTCTTTCTGCTACAATCTACTTTCAACTATAAGACCAAATATGATGAAAAAACTATTTCTGGGATTGATTCTCACACTGGGTACCGGAAGCCTGTCCCTGATGGCATGTACAAATTTCCTGGTAACCCCCGGTGCTTCTGCCACCGGCTCCTCCATGATCACCTATGCGGCAGATGCGCATGTGCTCTATGGTGAACTCTATTTCTGGCCAGCTGCAGATCATGCTCCGGGTACGATGCGGGATGTTTACGAATGGGACACCAGAAAATTCCTCGGACGTATTCCCGAACTCGCCCACACCTACAGCGTGGTTGGCAACATGAATGAGCACCAGGTCGCCATAGGGGAAACCACCTTTGGCGGCAGGAAGGAATTAAGGGACACCACGGGCATTATTGACTATGGCAGCCTGATCTACATCACCCTTCAACGAGCCAGAACCGCCCGGGAAGCCATTGAAATCATGGGTGATCTGGTTGCAGAGTATGGCTACTACAGCTCCGGCGAATCGTTCTCGATTGCTGACCCCAATGAGGTCTGGATTATGGAACTGATCGGAAAGGGAACCGATATGCATGTAAAGAAAGGACAGCCCTATAACAAGAACAAAGGTGCAGTCTGGGTAGCCGTTCGCATTCCCGATGGTTATGTCTCGGGCCATGCCAACCAGGCCAGGATTCAGCAGTTTCCGCTGAACGATCCCGAGAATTGCATCTATGCACCCGATGTCATTTCCTTCGCACGCGACATGGGCTATTACCAAGGCAGCGATGAAGATTTCAGTTTTTCAGACACCTATGCTCCCATCGGTTTTGGAGGCGCACGCTTCTGTGAAATTCGGGTATGGTCCTTCTTCAAGGACATCAACGACGACATGCAGCAGTACTTCCCTTACGTGAAAGGCGAGGAACTTGATGAGCGCATGCCGCTTTACATCAAGCCCAAACGCAAACTGACGCGTAAAGACCTGATGAATTCCATGCGTGACCACCTCGAGGGCACAGCGCTCGACATGACTGCCGATGCAGGTGCCGGGCCCTTTGGGCTTCCCTATCGCTGGCGCCCGCTCACCTGGAACTTCGATGGAAAGACCTATGTGAATGAGCGGGCCACCGCGACCCAACAAACGGGCTTTTCCTTTGTTGCCGAATGCCGCTCGATGAAGCCCGACTGGCTGGGTGGAATCCTCTGGTTCGGGGTCGATGATGCAGCGGCCACTACCTACGTTCCCATGTACTGTGGCATGACCCGCGTACCCTGGTCCTATGCCTCCGGAAACGGTGACCTTCTCACCTATTCAGAAACTGCAGCCTTCTGGGCTTTCAGTTTCGTGTCGAACTTCTCCTACCTGCGTTACAATCTGATGATGGAAGATGTAAAAGCGGTTCAGAGCGAGCTTGAAGACAAATTCATCACCGAAGTGGCTGCCATTGATGCCGCTGCAAGCCTGCTGAACAAAACCAACCCGGAAATGGCCAGGGAATTCATCACCAACTATTCCGTTAGCATGGGCGACTATACCGTAAAACGTTACCAGGAACTCGGACAGTTCCTGCTGGTTAAGTACATCGACGGAAATGTTAAGAAGGAAAAGGATGGCAAATTCCTCCGCAGCAAAGATGGCTACCCCCTGAGCCCCGATCAGCCCGGCTACCCCGAAGCCTGGAAAGAACGGGTTGTGAAAGAAACCGGAAAGAAACTTCGCATGCCGGAGGGTGGTGGCCATTAAAAGGGCTGTATTGGGTTATTCACAGGTTACTGTTAATAAATCGCAGGAATCGTTATTACAAGTCAAAAAGAATTTGTACTTTTGCGACCTGTTAAAACGAGCCGAAAAAACATTAAAAGAATAGCATCATGGATTTAATGCAGGTTGTGGAGCAGGAATACGCTGCAAAAGCCGATCTTCCAAATTTCAGTGCGGGCGATACCATCACCGTTCACTACAAGATTAAAGAAGGGAACAAAGAACGTGTCCAGCAATTCAGGGGCGTGGTAATCCAGCGTCGTGGTAAAGGGCATACCGAAACCTTTACTGTACGTAAGATGTCCGGGAGTATTGGTGTAGAACGTATTTTCCCATCGGCTTCGCCCTTCATCGAGAAGATTGACATTAATAAATATGGCCGTGTAAGAAGGGCCCGCATCTTCTACTTCCGTGAACTGACCGGTAAGAAAGCCCGTATCCGCGAAAAGAAGTTTTAACAAGTGGCTAAATCCGCTTAACAAAGGGTCTGCCCATCGCAGACCCTTTGTTTGTTTCAGCACTCAGCCTGTGAACTGCTATTGCTCCAAAGGAATAGGCCGGGGAGTTAAAACGGGCTTCTCAAAACTTCCGCTTGCATTGAACAGGATGCGCATACCATTGTCGGCACATCGGCCTCTCGAAGCGGGAAGCAAGATCGTAAAGCCTTTTAACAGTCTGTATACAGGCAATCCCAGGTCGGCTTTATGTGCACAGACATCCAGCCGGTAGTCCAACTCATGCTGAAGACTATAAGACCCGTCAATCAACACAGCGGATTGGCCCCTGGTAACCGTGAATGGTTCGGTTTTAATACGGCCCTGCTCCATCCGGAAAGCAAGATCAAAAACATCGGGAAAGAAGGCTTTTCCCTTATCCGGCAAAAGGGCCATCGCTTCCTCCAGGCCCGCGCTTTCACCGATTCGCAGATCCTCCAGTCTGGCCCTTCCAGTGGCCCGCATCTCATCCCAGAGCATCCTGAAGGCCTTCCCTAACTGGCCCTCGGCATGAATATCCGCACTTAACTTCCCTTCCAGATAAAGCATATACGGTGCCAATAGCCTGGTTGCATCCACTTGTTCATAAAGGCTGGAGATGGCCGTAGTGAACAGACTCAGATCCATGCTAAAGCGATTAAACCGACCCTTATATATTGTTCCTGTGGCACTTAACTTTCCATCAAAGGCGTCCATCTTCAGGGCTTCCACATTGAGCCCCTTTTCATTCATTCTTGCCTTCAAATTCACGTTTTCAGCCTGAACACGGCCAATTTGCAGACAATCGGAATGCAAAGAGAAGCCTTCCTGCGATTTGGTTCCCGGATCCAGGCCGGATACCCGCAGCAAGCCGGAAAGGGGAACATCCTCCTTGAAAAAGAGCTCCCCCAACAGGCCCAGGTCGAGTTCTCCCCTGGCCTTCACCCGGGCTTGGGCATCCCCTTTTTCGGGTAGATTCAAGGAAGCCATAAATTCGTGCTCTCCCTGTTCAAGAGAAAGGAAACTGTCATCCATGAATCGCCATTTCCGATCCAGTCCGGTATAAGCAAGTCCCCACGCAGCCCTCAGATTCCGAATGGGCGTCAGCAGGGTCTCCGCTGACACAGCGCCATCTTCAACAAAACCATGAAAGCTTATATCGGGCCTTTGACGGCTCCCCAGCCCGCCGCTAATCCTCGCCTCCCAGTGCTGCTTTCCCCTCACGCTTAAATGCTGAAGGGGCCATGGAGACAGTAGCGCAGCCAAATCCTGCTCAGTCGACTTAATCGTAAAATCAAATGCCCTAAGCTCAGCCTGAGCCCTATCAAGCGAACCGCATACTGAAGCCTCCAGCTCGTTTAGCCATAAACGTCCCTCATTAAAAACCAGCCTTCCACTTTTCAAATCTTTGCGGGTCCGAATTTCCAGTCGCAAGCTGCCCTTATCCAGAACAGCTGTATTCTTCAGAGATACCTGCACATCCTTCACTTCTGCATGTATCTGAAATGAAGCCTTTCCTGCCCTTATTCCAGTTTTAGCCCGGGCTTTGATTCCCGTCATGCTCAGCTCATCTCCATGCTCATTCTTTGCAAGGTTGAGCCAACCCTCTGAGATTGTAAAACGCTCCAGAACAATCCTTTCCAGCTTCTCCATCCATCCGGGCTTCAACAATGCAGGCAAATCCCCATCACCCTCGCCCCCCTTCCGGCCGTACCATACAGGGGCAAGTACAGTCATGTTTTTTACATGTACCCGACCACGCACAAGCGATAAAGGGCGCAGGTGCAGTCCCAACAGATCCGCAGTAAACAGGGTGTCTTCCAAAGTACTGAGCGAATCGCATAGGCTTAAACCCGAAAGCTCTAATTCAAGACCCGGGAAATGCCGAAAAAAAGACAGGTGCCGATCCTCCCAGGCTAAGCGGGCATCAAGGATGGCATCCATCTCGGTAAGCAGCCTGCGTTCGATCGGTTTATTGATGACCAGGGGCAGCAGTAGCAGCAACAGGACAATGCTGATTACAACAAGGGATAACGTACGAAGGGCTCTCTTCATGGCTCAGGCATTCATTCAAATGTACAAAACAGCGGCCTACAAATTCACAGAGAATCTGCAGGATTTGACAAAAAAGCCTTTTAAATTTGGGCCGAATTACTTACATTTGCAATCGCTTTTTGCCAGATGGCTTTAAGCACCTGATCAAGGACTAGTAGCTCAACTGGATAGAGCACCTGACTACGGATCAGGAGGTTGGGGGTTCGACTCCTCCCTAGTTCACACAGCCCCGGTAAACAATGCCGGGGTTTTTTGTTTGCCCCTTCGCCACAGCGCTGTAAATTTCACTCCCCGACGCAGGCAATTGACAGGAAGCTGTATGACTGCACCTCCATTTCGGTTCACTGAGACAAATGGCATCATTGCTTGGGTAAATCGGCGAAGTACCCCTGACCGGTTTATTCGTCTCCTTCAGGTTGAGTGAACACACGAAACAATGAATGCCCAAAACCGAACTTTGAAAATAGCAAACCTTTTTTTTTACAAGGCCGTGTGAGTTGTTCAGGTTTTTTCGAATTTTGTCAGATGAAACGAACAGTCGCTTCCTGGCATTCCGGGTGATTGACAGGCTAAGGATGCCCGTAGAAACGATTTTGGGAAAAGGAAAAGCTAAGCGTTAAGCCAGAAATGCTTTAAATGCACGATACTATGATTAAGAAAAAGAGAGGGGCCGGAAGGCTTTACAAATGGGGTTTTTTCGTGACAGGAATTGCCTCCACAATATGGTTTCTGGTAAGGGTCATCCCCAAGCCTTCCAGGGCAAGCTACCCCTGTATGCGGGCAGCTGCGCCGTTTATGTCCAGTTTTATCATCTACCTGCTGGGCATCAGTGGAACTGCAGCGCTGTTCAAAGGCGGTGGCCGACTCCTGAAAAAGTCTCGCTACGTACTTGGTGCGCTCGTCTTTATTTCTGCCCTGGTGGTCTTTGCCTTTATCAGCAAGCTAAATAGCGACAGGCTTTTTGCCGGAAACACGACTTTTGAATATGCCGATGAATCCGACTTCCCGCCAAACCAGCCCATGGGAAAGGAACTGGGAATCTTTCCGGGACGTGTGGTCTGGGAATGGGACCCCGATGCCACAAACGAAAACTGTGCCAATGAAGCCAGGGACTGGGTCGATCCGGATGCCTATTTCATGGCGAAAAACAACAACCAGGCAGTCATCGGGCGCATGATGAACAACATCATCCTTAAACTCAGCGGATCTTACAATCCGACTGAGGGCTGGGACAAGATCTTCAGCGATTTCAATGAACGTAAGGGGCGTGGTTCATCAGGTTACCAGGATGGCCAGACCCTTTTCATCAAGATCAACCAGGGTGGTGCCGGCTGGCTAACCAACAGCGACGACCTGGGATACAGTCAGCAAAACTGGGTAAAAAACTATTATCCCAATATTGAAACTTCAGGGCCGATGGCGCTTGCGCTTCTCGATCAGCTGATCAATAAATACGGTATCCCCCAGGAAAAGATCTATATAGGCGACCCCAATGCCCATATACTGAAAGACAACTACGATCTGATGGCTGCTCATTTCCCCAATGTAAACTACATGGACAAGGATCACAGCGATCTGGGGCGCACAAAGATAAACAAGACAAGCGATCCGGTATTTAGCTGGTCCGACCCTTCCAGTATTAGTGCCCCGGAAGAAACCCGGTATTCATGGGACGAAGTCGTCAATGCCGACTATATCATAAACCTGGCCACCTTAAAGGCACATGCCCGGGCTGGTGTCAGCCTCACGGCAAAAAACCATTTTGGTACTCATGCCAATCAAGATGGGGCCTGGCCTCTGCACAATGGCCTGGTATGCTATGTGGGCAACGACGTACTTGATCCCATCCGCAATCAATACGGAGAGTACAGGGTTCTGACCGATATCATGGGGCATGAAAAACTTGGAGGAAATACGGTCTTATTTATTGTTGAAGGTCTCTGGGGTGGTCCCGAAGCTGTATCGAAGCCGGTAAAATGGCAAAGTGCCCCCTTCAATAACGACTGGCCCTCTTCAATTCTGGCCTCACAGGATGCCGTAGCCCTGGAATCTGTCTGTTTTGACCTGCTAAGAACCGAGTGGGGCGATCCTGCAAGTGCGGGTATCGGCCGCCCCCTCTACGGCGCAGTAGATGATCATCTTCACCAGGCAGCTGACAGCGCCAATTGGCCTTCAGGAATCATTTATGACCCGGAAGGTGACGGAACGCCCATGAGCAGCATGGGGGTACATGAACACTGGAACAATGCCAGGGATCGGCAATACTCCCGGAACCTGGGATACGATTATGGCATTGAGCTGATCGCGGATAAATCGCTGGTCCAAAATGCAGTGAATGTAATTGAAGCGAAAACTCCTCCGATCATTGATGGCGAACAGGACGATGAATGTTGGGAAGCCGCTCAATGGTACAACATCGACCAGACCTGGATCAGATACGGAGAGGAGGTTGATTCAGCCGATTTCTTCGGGCGTTTCAAGATGAGCTGGTCCTCGACCGAAAACCTGCTTTATTTTTTGCTTGAAGTGACCGACGATGTTTTCATCGACGGCTATATCGAAGGTGAAGAAGGCTATCAGAATTACGATATCCCCGAAGTCTTTATTGATGAAGATGCCTCGGGCGGACTCCATGCCCTGGACAATGATGCCACATGGGGACTGAACTCCGAGAATGCTTTCTCCTACCATCTCAATGTCAATGCCCCTGCCGAAGGGCAGAGCACAAGCGATTTTGTGGCCATGGACCTGGATGGGGAATGGGCCAGAATAAACTATGCAAGTCATTTCCCGGAACTCAGAATGAAGAAAACAGGCAAGCAGTACTGCTATGAATTTGCCCTGAAAGTGTATAATGACAGCTACGAGCACAGCAATCCTGAGGCATCGAGGGTTCAGCTTACAGGAAACAAGGAAATCGGGTTTACAATGGCCTGGTGCGACAATGACGAAGATAGCGGAGAGATTCTGCGGGACCATTTTTTTGCTTCAACATGGGTAGCCCGTGCCGATTCGAATTCCCACTGGATAAATGCCGATGGCTTTGGCCGGGCAAGGCTTATAGAACGAGGAAACAGTACAAATCAGGCTGTAGAACTCATTGGCAGTATTCCCGACTTCATTATCAATGCGGTCAATGTGGAATATGTCCTGTGCGACGACCTGAACACCATTTTTAAGGATCCCAATGGTCGTCCACTGAGCTATACACTTAGCTGCGATCGAAGTGAACTGGATTTTTCCATTACAGAAAGCACTTTGAAGGTCAAGGCATTGTCTTCATTTGGCGAACAGGCCACGGTCACCGTCGAAGCCGACAATGGCATATCCACCGCCACTGCAGCGTTTCAGGTATCTTTTGAGCCCCTCGGGCTTGGCAACAGAACACAAAGAGAGGCCCTCCTTTGCTTTCCAAATCCTGTGAGCGACCAGCTTAACATTGAAATGAATCTTGAAAGTGCCTATACCGGCCTGGCCGAAATAGAGGTGTTTACCCTTAACGGCATGCTGATACAGCAGCAGAATGGCCTGATCCTCATAGCCGGAAAGGGAAATAT
>PDRI01000013.1 GCA_002748055.1 Bacteroidota bacterium
TTCTCAGCAAGATAGAAAGTGGTGAATTGGGTGTGGATGAGCTGAGCCTTAAAGTCGAACGCGTTAGCGGGTTGCTGACTTATTGCCGGGAGAAGCTGCACCTGGCCGAAAAAAAGGTCGAAGAAGTCCTCAGGGAGAAGAAGGAAGACTAGATGAACCTGGCAATCGCACTGAGCAAAGCCGATACCTTTATGGGCTTTGCCAGATAGTCATCGCATCCGGCCTCCCTGCATATTCCTTCTTCGCCGGCAAGCGCATAAGCAGTCTGAGCCACTACGGGCAAATCCGGCCTCTCCTTTTTGATAATCCGGGTGCATTCATGTCCGTTCATACCCGGCATCTGGATGTCCATCAGTACAATGTCCAGATCGGGTGTCTCTCTGAATACCTCAATGGTTTCTTCCCCGTCCCGGGTCCAGAGGATATCGAGTCCCGTATCTTTCAGTGACTCGTAAAGAAAAAAGTAATTGGAATGATCATCCTCTGCAATCAGGAGCTTTTTGCCTTTCCAGGATCGCATATCCGAACTCACAGGCCTGATGAGTGCCTCACGTTTAACAGGAACTTCCTGAAGTGGAAGGATGAGCCAGAAGGTAGAGCCTTTCCCGGGTTCAGAATCTACACCGATCTGCCCTTTAAGCAGCTCTGCCAGATGCTTCGAGATAGCCAAACCGAGTCCGGCACCTCCATACAACTTTGTCTTGTTACTATGCCCCTGCATAAACCTGGCAAAGATCACCTCCTGCTTTTCCTTCCGAATCCCTATCCCCGAATCCTTCACATAAAAGCGGACCCCCTTTGGATCTTCCCTAAGCCCCAGTACAACCTTTCCCTTCTCGGTGAACTTTAAGGCATTCCCCATGAGATTGATCAGAATCTGCTTCAGTCTGAAAACGTCCGTATAGATATCCAGTTCCGCCTCGGGCCACTCCCAGTTTATCTCCAGGTTTACCTCAGGCTTTCCTGTCCGCTGTATGCTTTGGGTAAACATCAGCTGAAGCTCTTTGAACAAGTCCCGGATATAGGCCTCGGCTATGTGAATACTCAACTGCCCTGCCTCAATCTTGGCAATATCGATGATGTCATCGATCAGTCGCATCAGATTCTCGGCACCCTGGTTAATCTGGGCAATGTAATCGCGACGCTCTTCAATACTAATCGTCTCGTCGGCAAGCAGATCCGAGAAACCAACGATGGCATTCATGGGCGTCCTGATTTCGTGTGACATGTTCGAGAGGAAGGCCGTTTTCAGGCGATCCGACTCTTCGGCTTTGTCTTTCGCCTCGAAGAGCCTGCGCTCGGCTTCCTTCCAGTCCTCAATATTCTTCACGATCAGCACCATGAGCTCATTCTCTCCCTCCGGAGAATAAATGGCCCCTCCTGATAGTTCGGCACTGAATGTACTTCCATTGAGACGGGTCAGTTTGTACTCGTGATTCTTAAAATAGCCTTTTTCCCAGGTCTTGGCAATTTCCTTTCCAATCCTTGACTTTTGAACCGGGTCCAGAAAATCAAAGACTGATTTACCGGATGCCTCTTCGGGCTGCATCTGGAAGGTATCCAGAAAGGCCGTATTAAAAACCTTGAACCTGCCTTCGGTGTCCACAACAATCATGGGGTCGGGAGAGGACTCAAAAACCCGGGACTGCATTGCCTGGTTCCTGCGGATCATGTCCTGATCCCGCTTCCGGTCAATCGCAATGGCCATTTGATTACTCGCAAAGGCCAGCAACTCGGCATCCTCCTGGGTATAGATCACATCCTCGCTGTAGGATTGTACGGCGAAAACCCCTATCGTTCGTCCCTCATTCTGCAAGGGAACCCCCAGCCAGCTTACCGAGGGCGTTCCCTGCCACTCAATCTCGCCCAGTTCAGCCAGTTCCTTCAATTCCTCCTTACTCAGGAGCTGTGCCTTTCCCGTTCGAAGAACATAACTGGTGAGGGTCTTGCGAGCCGGAAAGGTATGAACGGCTTCCTTGCTGTCCCTCTGGTCATGCATAAAGGGAAGGCTGATGCTGTCCTTTGATTCATCGTAGAGCGCCAGAAAACAATTGGTGGTATCCAGCACCTTCGAAAGGCTTTCTCGAAGACGCTCATAAAGTTCGTCCAGATTCAGGGCCCCGTTTGTAGCATTGGCAATATCAAAGACGATCTGTCGAACCATCTCTTCACGCTTTCGGGCGTGAATATTCTCATGAATGCCCGAAATCCTTATCGGCCTTTCATCTTCATCGACCCCCACAACCTTTCCCCGGTTCAGCACCCAGAGATAGTGCCCCTGCTTGTGCTTTAAACGGTACTCATGTACAAATGATTCATCATTGTTTTCGGCACAACGTTTC
This sequence comes from Bacteroidota bacterium, assembly GCA_002748055.1. Taxonomy (GTDB): domain Bacteria; phylum Bacteroidota; class Bacteroidia; order Bacteroidales. The sequence goes on from PDRI01000013.1 coordinate 2,343, forward strand.
AAAACATCCAGGGCTCCATCCAAATCCTCGGGATGAATGAGCGACATCCAGGTATCGCTATGGTGGGGAAGCTCATCAGGCCCGTAACCGAGCATGGAAAACCACAGGGGGGATAAATAAACACTGTAGTCTTGCAGATTCAAATCCCACAGGCCAAGCCCTGTGGCCCGCAGGGCCAGATTCAGGCGTTCTTCACTTTTGAGAAGGGCTTCCTGGGCCTTCTTCCGGGTGTCGATATCTCTGATCACCAGAAGTACACTCCTGTCCTTTCCGGTAGCAATAATCGAAATCGAGTTAAAGGTCCACACCAAAGTCCCATCCTTTTTTTTGAACCGCCACTCGAAATACACCGGTTGGTTCTTCCCTTCCGAATCCTTTAAATACCGGCGGGTAAGCTCAATGCTGTAGCCTTCCGACTCGCAGGACAGGATGCCAATATCGGACGACATCAGGTCCTCATCATTCATTTCAAGAATCCCAAGAACCTGCTGATTGTACTCAATCACCTCCATGCTCTCGGAATCGAGCATTAGAATGCCATCCGTTACGCCATGGAAAATCGTGTGATAGCGATCTCTGGATTGGGTGAGTGCCTCCTCTGCCTCCTTCCTTTTCCCGGCTTCGCGGGCATAACGAATAGCTCCATAAACCGAGGAAACCAACTTGTAAAGCTGCTCTTTACTCACATAGTCCCATACGCCGCTCCTGAGCGTTCTGGCAGCATTCTTCTCGTTTTTCGTTCCCACCAGATAAATGAGTGGAATCTCCGAAAAATAAGGCTCCAACCGGGCTTCAATCATCGCCCTGAGCTGATCCGGAAGATCAAAATCCGAAATAATGAGATCGGGCAGCGATTGATCCAGGTGCTTCTGAAGCATCTGCTCATCCCTGACCATACATGAATCCACCTCGAATTGTCCCCCCCTCAATACGGCGAGGACTTCTTCTGCGACCGAAGAATCCACGTACCAGAAGCAAACGGCTATCTTTAATCCTGGCATCCGGAACAAATAAATTCCATGGTTTAGTCTTGAAAATTACTAAATTTTAACGAACAGTAGGCCCCGGGCTCCGATAATAAGGCTTCATCCCCGCAATTGTACTACTTTTATGGCCATGAAAAGAGCGCATTCGGCACATGAACCTGGCCATCCTGTTTTTAAGATTATCGCCGACATTGCTGAGAAAGAAGGTGTTCAGGCCTATGTCATCGGTGGCTATGTGAGGGATCTCCTGCTCGAAGGTGACAGCTTTAAGCCAAAGGACATCGATATCCTGGTGCTTGGAAGTGGCATAGCCCTCGCCGAACGGGTTCGTCAACGCATAAACCGGCACATCCCCCTTTCGGTATTCAGGAATTTTGGTACAGCCATGCTGAAATGGAACGAAACCGAGATCGAATTTGTCGGTGCCCGTAAAGAATCCTACCGAAGAGACTCCAGGAAGCCCGTCGTAGAAGATGGAAGCCTGGAAGATGACCAAAAACGCAGGGACTTCACCATCAATACCCTGGCCATTTCCTTAAACCCAAACGACTATGGCCGGATTCTGGATCCCTTTGATGGCCGCAGGCATCTGCAGGAAGAATTGATCAAGACACCCCTGGAACCCGGCCGGACTTTTTCCGACGACCCCCTCCGCATGCTGAGGGGTATTCGTTTCGCAGCACGCCTGGATTTCAGGATAGAAGAGCAGACCTTCGAAGCCATACGCCAAAACAGGGAACGCATCCGCATCGTTTCGGCCGAGCGCATCACAGACGAACTGAATAAAATCCTGCTCACCAGGAAACCTTCTATTGGATTCAAATTACTGGAATCGAGCGGATTATTAAGGATCATATTCCCGGAGCTCCAGGAATTAAAGGGCGTGGAAAAGAAAGAGGGGCAATCGCATAAGGACAATTTCTACCACAGCCTGGAGGTCCTGGACAACATCGCATTAAAAAGCGACGATCTCTGGTTGCGCTGGGCGGCCCTGCTGCACGACATTGCCAAACCGCGCACCAAAAAGTTCGAAAAGGGCAGCGGCTGGACCTTTCACGCCCACGAGTTTATCGGAGCCAAAATGGTCCCCGGCATTTTCAGGCGAATGAAGCTGCCCCTGAATGAGAAAATGAAATTCGTCCAAAAAATGGTCCGGCTGCACCTGCGCCCCATCGTACTCTCACAGGACATTGTCACGGACGCTGCTGTCAGACGCCTGATCTTCGATGCAGGTGATGATCTTGAGGACCTGATGAGTCTCTGCGAGGCCGACATCACCTCGAAAAATGAACGGACCGTCAGAAAGCACCTCCGCAACTTCAGCATTGTCCGGGAAAAAATGGCCGAACTCGAAGAAAAGGATGCCATCCGGAATTTCCAGCCCCCCATCAGCGGAGACGACATACAACGCGCTTTCGGCATTCCCCCTTCCAGAGAGATTGGCATCATCAAAGACGCCATCAAGGATGCCATCCTCGACGGCCTGATCCCAAATGAATTCGAGGCTGCACGGGAAATGATGGAAGCCGAAGGCCGGAGCCTGGGGCTGGATCTTAAAACCCGGATCCATGCTCCTGAAAGTGGAGACGAAGCAGAAGGGGCAGATGATCACTAGTCCCTCCGCAGTAGCGCAAACCTTCATAAGTCCGCCTGGGCCGCCTTCCTCCAAAGGCCGGATCCTCTTCCAGTAGCTGTTCTTCCAGGGGAATGCTGAGTGAGGCAAGGTAGCTGTCGCTGCATCCCAAAACAAGGGCCCTGTCGATCTGCATCCACTCGCCCCGATACTTATAACTGGCTCTGCCGCCGGGAAGGCGTGGCTCCCGGAAATGCTCACGAGTGTTAAGTGCCTCTTGCAGAGGAAACAGGGAATAGCTGTTTTCCACATCGTTAAAGTCACCAAGCAGAACCACCAGCCCCCCGGGATTCAGCATGGAAACAGAATCGGTACAATTCAGCAACTGCGTGGCCTGAAGCTTTCTGAAGCGTGCAGTAGAGCCACTTCCCCCATAGCGTGATACCAGATGGAGCAGGAAAACATCTACACGATGCAGCCCCCGGGTCAGCAATGAGAGCTGCAAGACCTCCCTTGTTTGTACCCTGCCCGATTGCTTTGGAGGGGCATGCCATTCTAGCGCCATTAGCCTCGAAGCTCCCGGCCTGTATAAGCAGGCCACCTCCATGCCCCGGTGGTCGGGGCCTTGCCGATGAAGCACCTGATAACCATAGGGCCTCAGAAGGGGATGCTTCGAGAGATCACTGAGCACACTTTCTTCCTCAATTTCGCAGAAACCCAGCAGGTCGGGCGGATTGCCACGACCGGCAGCCACGACCAGACGTGCAATCTGTGTAAGTTTTTCCCGGTACCGAAACATGGTCCAGTGAGCTGCCCCCCCGGGTGTAAAGTCATCATCTGCGCTGCCGGGCGCATCTGATGGGTGAAAAAGATTTTCCAGGTTGTACCATAAAAGGACCAGTTCGTCCTCCTCACTCCAGCCCGGGAACATGCTCAACAAGGCCAGAAACAGCGCGAACATAAGCCTCCGTTTAGTACTTAATGTTCGCTACCGGCATTCATCAGCGTTCCCCCTCAACCCATTCTACGGCTCCAAGGTCGGGTGCCTCATCTGCAAGCCTGTTCTTGCCTTCCAGATCAAAGGCCACTCCGACTGCATAAGCACCCAGACCTGCATCAATCAACGGGGAAAGGGTATCGGGACCGAACCAGGGGAGAGAATCAAAGCGTGGATTCTGGTTGTTCAGGATGTGACTGAACAAAGGATCGTCTTCGTAGTCCATACTGTCGGTATTGATGTAGGTCAGACAGTGATCGAAACGATACTCAAGCTGCTGCCCGGTATGGCTGTCGATGACAAGCTCCATTCGCGCATTGCCGCAGATCACCGAATTCAGAAACTCGGCCCGCTCGAACTGCCCGCCGTGATGCAGGACGGGATCTCCATCGGCATTGTTGCTTACAAAATAGTCGGTCAGGGCCACCGCGGGCGATTGGCGGTTCGAATAAAAGCTATTCCAGTAATTGGCAAAGGTACAATGCCTGAAGCGATAGTTGCCTCCGTAAACCAGTCCGAGAGAACTCCCTCCACAATCCCCAACAACCAGATTCCGGGCATCGATACGGGCATTCAGGGCATAGATGCCATGCGAACTCATTTGATTAATCAGGGTATTTGACAGATCCAGATCAGGCATCAGACCCGATTCCGGAGAGGCGGAGATCAGGAAGCCCATGGTCCCGTTCAGAACCCTGCTGTGAGTCACCCGGTTGTTCCTGCTTTGCCCGGCCAGATAAATAAAGCCCCATTGCCCCGGGGCATTCTCATAGAAGGCCTCCAACCTGTCACCCTCAAAGACAACGGGTTCTTCCAGGCTGCCATCTACCTGTAATGATCCCTCCACATAAATCAGGGCATCGCGGTGAAGATGCACATGCACACCCGGCTCCATCTTCAGCGTCGACAGAGAGTCCACGTATAAGTAATCGATGATCAGGTAGGGCTTATCGGCTGTCCAGGTATGCGTAGCCGAAGATATGTGCTCACGAAAAAGCAGGTGCACATCCTGGCCCCAGGCCACCAGATCAATGTCCTGCACATTGCCATTGGTCAGGAACACAACAGAATCCTGTATGCGCATGATATCCGGACTGTTATTCAGATCGAGCGTAGCCTCCACAAAAACAAACATACTGTCGCCCGGGGCAATCTCCAGGCCCTCGAATTTCGTTCCAGGCCTGCCATCCACATTGATCCGGAATACCGATTGCTCTCCTCCTGCCAGCGACAGTTCGCTAATCTCAATAAACTGCTTGTGGGGGTTCTTGATCCTGAACGATTTGGTAACCGTCCCTGTTTCGGTAAAAACGGTATCGAAGTAAACCGTATCCAGGTTGAACTCCAGCCTGGCATGACTGTCGTGTATGTAGTTGCGTTCGGGCCTGCAGGCCGAAACGACGAGCAGCACGGAAAGAAACAGCGCCGAAAGGGTTCTCAGCAACATGGGCCTTTTTATGAGTAAGAACGCAAAAATGGGGAAAATAATGTGAGAATACTACTTTTGTTACAAAGTCGAATCGATGAAAGCAAAACACCTTTTTCCAATCCTCATGATGCCGCTTATCCTTTCCTGCTCGGGGCAGAAAGCAGAGGCCGACCTGATCCTGACCAACGGACATATCTACACGGTGGACCCGGATTTCAGCGTGGCCGAAGCCATGGCCATCCGCAATGGCCGCATTCTGGCCACCGGCACGAGTGAAGCCATAAGTGCCAGCTACAGGGCAGAGCGGCACAAAGACCTGAAAGGGTCCTTTGTATACCCGGGATGGATCGATGCCCACTGTCATTTCTATGGCTATGGCCTGAGTCTCAATGCAGTCGATCTGATGGAAAGTTCATCCGTGGAAGAGATTATCGAACGCATTAAACTGCACCGGAAAACCCACAGCGGGCCTTGGATTACCGGCCGTGGCTGGGACCAGAACGACTGGACCGAAAAAGCATTCCCGACCCGGCAGATGCTCGACCAGCACTTTCCGGATACCCCCATCCTGCTTCGGCGAATCGACGGCCATGCCGCCTGGGTCAATTCAAAGGCCCTGGAGCTTGCAGGCATCACGGGCAAAACAGATGTGGAAGGGGGCGAAATCTTACTCGAAGAGGGAAAACCCAGTGGCATCCTGATCGACAATGCCATCGGCCTGGTCAGAGACCTTGTTCCGCCTCCCGGCCTGGAAGAACAGACCCGGGCCCTGAAAGCGGCCCAGGAAAAATGCTTTAGCCTCGGACTCACTTCGGTTTGTGATGCAGGACTCGACAAAGCCACGGTCCTGCTCATCGACTCGCTTCAACAATCCGGCGAACTCCTGATGCGCATCAGTACCTGGCTGGCTCCCACCGAAGAGAATTTCAGGCACTTCGTCGACAAGGGCCCGGTGCAAAACGAGCGGCTCAGCATTAACACCATTAAGCTTTTTGCCGATGGAGCGCTGGGTTCGAGGGGGGCCAGGATGCTGAGCGACTACAGCGATGATCCTGGAAACCGGGGCCTTCTAATCACCGATCCCGACAGCCTGGAAGCATACTGCAGAAGGGCTTATGAACATGGCTTTAGCATAGCTACTCATTGCATAGGAGATGAAGCCAACCGACAGACCCTTAAGCGTTATGCCAAAATTCTGGGAGGCCCGAACGACAGGCGCTGGCGCATAGAACATGCCCAGATTATTCATCCCGACGACTTCCACTATTTTGCCGACTACGCTATTGTTCCTTCGGTACAAACCACCCATGCCACTTCCGACATGTACTGGGCAGGCGACCGAATAGGTCCCGGGCGCATGAACGGGGCTTATGCCTACCGGAAACTGCTCGAACAAAATGGCTGGTTGCCCAATGGCAGCGACTTTCCGGTCGAATACGTCAACCCCTTGTTCGGGTTTTATGCCGGCGTGGTCCGCAAGGACCGGGCGGGATATCCGTCCGGTGGTTTTCAGATGGTCGACGCCCTTACCCGGGAAGAAGCCTTGCGTGCAATGACCATCTGGGCGGCCCGGGCAAGCTTTGAAGAAGCATTCAAAGGCAGCCTGGAGGCAGGTAAACTGGCCGACTTTGTGATCACCGGAACTGATCTGATGAAAGCCCCGGAAGACAGCCTGTTTGCCATTCCGGTTGAGGCCACGTACTCAGGTGGCAAACTGGTTTACCAGAAATAAGCCTGAGGGCATGAAGAAACCGGCATGATCGTACGCGCTGCTTTCAGGTCGATCAGTTCTCCCTTTATCTAAGCAGGGCTTGCTGAAAAAGGCTGTAGTGCATCAGATACAAGACAGCAAAACGTAGCTGTACAGGAATACCGCAAGTTGTAGCTGACGCAGTAGATGATGTGCTACAGACCA